>NZ_SMKR01000091.1 GCF_004348725.1 Kribbella turkmenica | reverse complement strand
GGGCTGAGAGTCGGGGCGGGACGCGGGTGTGAGGCTCGCGCGGACCTGAGGGGCGGCCATGCGGAGATTGCCTGGATTTCGTCGGACGGCGCTGGTCGCGGCAGCGGCCCTGATCGCCGGCTTGCTACCGCTGCCGGCGGCGGCGGATGAGCCGGCGCCGATCGTGCTGGCGGCGTTCGAGGGGGCGGAGCCGTTCGCGTCGCCGCCGAACCCGGGGATCTTCGGGTGGGGCAGTGACGGGGACGACCCGCCGACGATGGCGTTGCAGGCGCGGGCGGACGCTCCGGCCGGTGGGAAGGTGCTGCACGGGACCTACGACATCAGCGGCTGGGGCGGTTTCACCCACAACGTCACGTTCGACCAGAACCCCGCTGACTGGTCGGCGCACAAGGGCATCCGGTTCTGGTGGTACGGCCAGAACACCGCGCCGCTGCCGCCGGGGTCGGGCAAGCGGATCTTCTTCGAGATCAAGGACGGCGGCGCGAACGCCGAGGCGTCCGAGCTGTGGAACACCAGCTTCACCGACGACTGGCAGGGCTGGCACCTGGTCGAGATCCCGTTCGGCGATCTGGTCTACCGCAGCGACTACCAGCCGGTCGGCGGGATCGACCAGGTGCTCAACCTGACCCAGATGTGGGGTTACGCGTTCACCATGCCGGCCGGGTCGCCGGGTGAGTTCGCGATCGACCAGGTCGAGGTGTTCGGCAAGGCCGACCCGGCGCTGAAGGCGACTGTGATCACCGACGCCGGCGTCTACCCGGTCAAGGAAGGCGGCACGGCGAAGGTCAGGATCGCGGTCGCGACCACCGGCGGCGCACCGCTGGAGGAACCGGTCACCGTCGCCTACAAGACCGGCACCGGCAGCGCCGGCACCGGCGACTACACCCCCGTCGACGGCACCGTCACGTTCCCAGCCGGTACGCCGTCCGGCGGGTCGCAACTCGTCCACGTCGCGACCCGCAAGGACCGCTTCGCCGAGGTCGCCGAGACGATTCCGTTCGAGCTCACGGTCACCGGGGCGAAGCCGCCGTCGACCCAACCCGTGGTCGTGATCGACGCGCACGATCTGCCGTACCTGAACAGCAAGCTTCCGACCAAGAAGCGCGTCGCGGACCTGCTGGGCCGGATGAACCTGGCGGAGAAGGTCGGCCAGATGACCCAGGCCGAGCGCAACGCCCTCCGGTCGCGCACCGACATCGCGTCGTACGCACTGGGCTCGCTGCTGTCCGGCGGCGGTTCGGTGCCGACGCCGAACACGCCGGCGGCCTGGGCGGCGATGATCGACACCTTCCAGCTGCACGCGCAGGCGACCCGGCTGCAGATCCCGTTGATCTACGGCGTCGACGCGGTCCACGGCCACAACAACGTGGTCGGTGCGACGATCCTGCCGCACAACATCGGCCTAGGCGCGACGCGCGATCCGGACCTGGCCCGGCGTACCGGCGAGGTGACCGCGACCGAGGTCCGCGCGACCGGCATCCCCTGGGACTTCGCGCCGTGCGTGTGCGTGGTCCGCGACGACAGGTGGGGCCGGGCGTACGAGGGGTACGGCGAGGACCCGGCACTGGTGCGGTCGATGGCGACCGTGATCACCGGCATGCAGGGCAAGGCCGACGGCAGCCAGCTCAAGCAGAACAACAAGGTACTGGCGACCGCCAAGCACTTCGTCGGTGACGGCGGTACGACGTTCGGGTCGTCGACAACCGGCTCGTACACGATCGACCAGGGCATCACCGAGGTCACCCGGCAGCAACTGGAGACGCTGCACCTGGCGCCGTTCGAGACGTCGGTGGATCTCGGCGTCGGCACGGTCATGCCGTCGTACTCGAGCGTCGCCCTGGACGGCCGGCCGCCGGTCAAGATGCACGGGAACGGCGAGCTGATCAACGGGGTGCTGAAGGACCGGATGGGCTTCGACGGATTCGTGATCAGCGACTGGCAGGCGATCGACCAGCTGCCGGGCGACTACCCGAGCGACATCCGGACGTCGGTCAACGCCGGCCTCGACATGATCATGGTGCCGACGAACTACCAGGGCTTCACCCAGGGCCTGACCGAGGAGGTGACCGCGGGCCGGGTCCCGCTGAGCCGGATCGACGACGCGGTCCGCCGGATCCTGACCGAGAAGTTCAAGCTCGGCCTGTTCGAGCAGCCGTACGCCGACACCTCGCGAATCGACGAGGTCGGGTCGGACGCCCATCGCGCGGTCGGCCGCGAGGCGGCGGCGAAGTCCCAGGTGCTGCTGAAGAACGACGGCGACCTGCTGCCGCTGAGCCCGGCGAAGCAGGTCTACGTGGCCGGCAGCAACGCGAACGACCTGGGCAACCAGATGGGCGGCTGGAGCATCAGCTGGCAGGGCGGCTCGGGGGCGACGACCACCGGCACGACGATCCTGGACGGGATCAGGCAGGTGGTTCCGTCGGCCACCTTCAGCGCCGACGCCTCAGCCCCGCTGGAGGGTCACGACGTCGGCGTGGTGGTCGTCGGCGAACGCCCGTACGCCGAGGGGATCGGTGACGTCGGCAACGGTCACGACCTGCTGCTGTCGGCCGCCGACAAGACCGCGGTGGACAAGGTGTGCGCGGCGATGGACTGCGTCGTGCTGATCGTGTCCGGCCGGCCGCAGGTGATCGCCGACCAGCTCGGCACGATCGACGCCCTGGTCGCGTCGTGGTTGCCGGGAACCGAGGGGGCGGGCGTCGCCGACGTACTGTTCGGCAAGCGGCCGTTCACCGGGCGTCTCCCGGTCAGCTGGCCGCGGACGGAGGACCAGCAGCCGTTGAACGTCGGGGACGCCTCCTACGATCCGCAGTACCCCTACGGCTGGGGTCTGACGACGCAGGCGACCGCCCGCCAGAAGCTGACCGAGGCGCGGAACGTCCTGCTGCAGAAGCGCGATCCGTACGCGCTGGCCGCAGCGGTCGCCGCCAGCGTCGCGCTGCACGTCAAGGACTGGTCGGGGCCGCAGGCACCTGTCGCGCTCGCCGCGCTGGCCCGGTCCGGGAAGTACCTGGAGCGGACGAAGGTGGACGCCTACGCCCAGGATGACGCCGTGGTGGGTGCTGCCCGGTGGATCGCACAGAACCGGATCGGGCAGAACGTCGACCAGCCGACGTCGAAGCTCACGTCCGACGCCGAGCACGCACTACTCACCGGAAGGCTGCAGACCGCGGTCGGCAAACTGACCGCGGCCTACAACCTCAGGTAGGCAGGCAGCTCAGACGGTGATCAACTCCCGTTCCGCCTGCACCGGCGCCTGCCGGTGCAGGCGGTTCGGCCACCAGGCCTTGCGGCCGAGCAGGACCATGATCGACGGCAGCATCACGATCCTGACCAGCGTCGCGTCGATCAGTACGGCGACGGCCAGGCCGACCCCCATCTGCTTCATCTCGAGCATCCCGAGGGTCGCGAAGACGGCGAACACCGACACCATCACCGCGGCCGCGCTCGTGACCACGCCCGCGGACTCGGTGATGCCCTTGCGGACCGCCTCCCGTGGCGCCAACCCCTCCGCGACGCCTTCCCGGATCCGGCCGAGCACGAACACGTGGTAGTCCATCGACAACCCGACCAGGATCACGAACAAGAACAGCGGGATCCACGACACCACGAACCCGGCCGAGGTGAAGTCGAGCAGCCCTTCCGCCCACGAGTGCTGGAAGACCAGCGCCAGTACGCCGAAGCAGGCGGCCACCGAGGCCACGTTGAGCACCGTCGTCACCAGTGCGATCGCCACGCTGCGGAAGGTCACCGCCATCATCACCAGCGTCAACGCCAGCACGAACGCGATCACGTACGGCAGCTTGTCCCGCTGGTTGTTGCCATAGTCAACCGACTCGGCCGACTCACCGCCGACCGCCCAGGCGACCGACCCGAGTGCCGCCGGGGCCAGCTCGTTCCGCAGTTGGTTCAGCGCGCCCTCACCGTTCTCGCTGCTTTCCGGCAGCACCGACACCAGCGTCAGCACCGCGGTCCCGTCCGCCTGCCGGATCGCGTCGTCCGGCGCCACGAACTTGCCACTCTGTACGGCGGACTGCTGCAACCGGGTCAGTCCCGCGACCGCGTCCCCGCCCTGCGCGACCACGTCGTACGACAAGCCGCCCTGGGCCGGGAAGTTCGCCTGCAGCTCCTTGAACGTGCGCACCTCAGGAATGCTCTGCGGCAGCGTGTTCAGGTCGGCCGGCTCCGTCTTCATCCCGAGAGCCGGTACGGCGAGCGCGACCACGGCGACCGCGGACAGCGACAGGGCGGCACGCGGATGCCGCAGGACCGGAGCCAGGACGCGGCTGCTGATGCCACCCGGGCCGATGCGCCGGTTGAGCCGCCACAGCAGCGGGACCCGCGGCCGGTCGACCCGGTGACCCAGCTTCGCGAGCAGCGCGGGCAGTACGGTCAGCGAACCGAGCACCGCCACGGCGACGACCACGATCGTGGCCGTCGCCATCGACGCGAAGGTCGCGTCCTGGGCGACGTACAGGCCCGCCATCGAGACGATCACGGCGAGGCCGGAGACGACGACCGAGTGCCCGGAGGTCGCGGCCGCGATCTCGACGGCGTCCAGGGTGGTGCGGCCCTTGCGGCGCTCCTCGCGCTCCCGCTTGAGATAGAAGAGCGAGTAGTCCACGCCGACCGCCATCCCGATCAGCAGGACGACGTTCGCCACCGAGCCGCCGTCCGGGAACAGGTACGACAGCGGCGCGTAGAAGCCCAGGGCGGCGCCGACGGCCGAGAATGCCAGCAGGACCGGGATCCCGGCCGCGATCAGCGCACCGAACGCCAGCAGCATCAGGGCGAACGTGATCGGCAGGCTGAGCTTCTCCGCCTTGGCCAGATCGGTGCCGACCTGCTTCCAGATGCCCGCGTCCACCGACGCGCTGCCGGCCTGGGTGATGGTCAGGCCCGGGTTGGCCCGCTGCACCTCGGCCGTGGTGGCGACGATTTTCTCGATGTTGTCGGCGGCATCGTCCGCGGTGCCCTTCAGCTCCATCGGGACGAGGGCTGCCTTGCCGTTCTCCGAGAACACCGCCTGCCCGACGGTCCGGACCGAGTCCAGTCCTTCGAGCTTCTGCCGGAGCTGGGCGATCGCCGTACTCGCGGCGACCCTGTCCAGCGGTCCGTCCGGGTCGGTCAGCAGGACGGTCTCGGTCGGGACGTCGCCGAGCCCGGCCTTCTCGATCACTCCGGCGGCCTGCCCGGACTGGCCGACCCAGGTGTCCCTGCTCTCCGTCTGCTGCTTCGGGACGACCACCGACATCCCGACCGCGACCACGACGAGCAGCAGCCAGAGGCCGATCGCCCGCCATGGATGGGTAGCACTCCAGCGTGCCACGCGCACAGTTACCGATCCCCTGCTCACCTTGGTCCCACCTCTCGTTCGTCCGGTCAGGACGAGCCTGACCGGACGGCGGGCGGATCTCAGGAGTACTGAGCCCCCGGGGGAGGTGGACCTTTCCCTACCCCGCGACCGGTTCGGCGGTCCGGGAGCGGAGCCGGCGGAGCATCCGGGCGTCCTCGAAGCCGACGGCCCGCGCCGCGGCCTCGACCGTCGTCCCGTGGCCGATCAGGTGCTCGGCGCGTTCGAGGCGCAGGAGTTGCTGGTAGCGCAGCGGGGTCAGACCGGTCGCGGACGTGAAGATCCGGGTCAGGGTCCGCTCGCTCACGCCGACCTGCCGGGCGAGGTCGGCGAGCAGCAGGCGGTCGGCGTACCGGGCGTCGATGACGTCCTGCACCCGGTGGGCGAGATCGCTCAGGTGACCGCGATGCCGCAGCATCGCGCTCTCCTGCAACTCGTCGCCGTTGCGGCGCGCGTACACGACCATCTCGCGCGCGACCCGGGCGGCCGCTTCCGCGCCGCGGGCGACCGCGACCAGGTGGAGGGCGAGGTCGATCCCGCTGGCGATGCCGGCGGAGGTGATCACCCGGTCGTCCACGACGTACAGGACGTCCCGGACGATCGTCGCCTTCGGGTACCGGGCCGCGAGCTCGTCGGTCAGGTCGTGGTGCGTCGTGTAGCGCCGGCCGTCGAGCAAGCCGGCCGCACCGAGCGCGTCCGCGCCCGAGCAGACGCTGGCCACCGAGCCACCGCCCGCGTGGTGGGCGCGCAGCCGCTGCCGGGTCTCCGGCCCGATCGGCGGCACCGGCGACAACCGCGGCGACCGCCAGCCCGGTACGACGATCAGGTCGTCCGGACCGAGCTCGGGCCAGTCCAGCCGGGCCTTCACCGGCACGCCCTGGGCGGTCGGGATCTCGTCGGTCTCGGCCACGTAGCTCAGGCGGTACCCGTACCCGAGGTCGTCCGCCGTCGAGAACACCTGCGCCGGCCCGGCCAGATCCAGCAGGTGCAGCTTGGGCACCAGCAGGAAGGCGACCTGGGTGGCCGGCGACGACCTAGGGCTCATCCGGTCAGGATGGCACGGGGACGGTGGTCAGGTCGTCGAGCGTCCGAATGGTGGCGAACCGTTCCGCCAGCGCGTACTCGGTCCGCTCGGTGACGATCTCCGGGCTGAGCGTCCGCGGGTCGGCCAGGATCTCCCCGAGGGTCGCGTCGGCCGGCATCGTCCAGTGCGGCAACGGCGTGGTCGCGGTCGCCTCGGTGACGAACACGACGTCGTACCCGAGATCGGAGGCGACCCGCGCCGTCGTCTCGCAGCACTGCTCGGTGCGGATGCCGCTGATCACGACCTCGCTCACCGCGTGCTGGGTGAGGTACTGCTGGAGATGCGTTGTGGTGAAGGCGTTGTGCGCCGTCTTGGTGATCACCGGCTCGGCCGGCAGCGGCTCCAGGCCGTCGATCAGCCGGACGTGGCCGTTGGCCGGGTCGAACGCACCGCCGGTGCCGGGCTCGGTGTGCAGCACCCAGACCACCAGGTCGCCCTTGTTCCGGGCCGCACGGACCAGGCGATCGACGCGGTCGGCGATGTCGGGGTGGTTCACGGCCTGCCAGTTCGGGCGGACCCGGAAGGACTCCTGGACGTCGATCACGATCAGTGCGGTTCGGCTCATGACGACCATGGTCGCGGCCGGCCGCCGTACCTCAGAAGGCCCGATCGGGGCCCGCGCCGGACCGATCCGGTCAGCGGCCGCGGAGGGTTTCGGTGCTCGTGCAGTCATCGGACGAATTCGAACCGTTACGAACTGTTCCAAACACCGGACCGGCGTGCTTATCGTGCCTGGGTCGGTGGTGGCGGTGTCTTTCCTTGTGCTCTCGCCGACTTCCGGACGATTCAGTGAGGGGATTTGTCATGTCTGATCAACTACCCCGTCGCCAGGTCCTGCGGACGGCCGGGGCCATCGGCCTGGGGGCCGCCGCCGCGGGTGGCCTGAGCGGTCAGGCCCAGGCCAGCTCGTCCACTGGTACGGCGGATAGGTTGACCGCCATGGGCGAACACCACGGCAGGTTCGAGATCCGCAAGGACCCGTTCGGCACCACCTCCGACGGCCGGGAGGTGGACGTGTACACGTTCACCAACGGCCGGGTCACCATCTCGATGCTGACCTGGGGTGCCACCATCCAGCGGGTCGAGACCCCGGACCGGCGCGGACGGACGAAGAACATCAGTCTCGGCTTCGACAACATGCCGGACTACGAGACGCTCAGCCCGTACTTCGGCTCGACCATCGGCCGGTACGGCAACCGGATCGCCGAGGGCCGGTTCACCCTCGACGGGACGACGTACCAGATCCCGGTCAACAACGGCGAGAACGCCCTGCACGGCGGCACCGTCGGCTTCGACAAGAAGATCTGGACTGCGAAGGTGGTGCGCGGCGACAAGGCCGTCGGCGTCGCCTTCAGCTACGTCAGCCCGGACGGCGAGATGGGCTTCCCCGGTGAGCTGACCACGACCGTCACCTACACGCTGGACCGGCGTGACACCCTGCGGATCGAGTACCACGCGACCGTGGCCGGCAAGGCGACCGTGGTGAACCTGACCAACCACGTCTACTTCAACCTGGCCGGCGAGGGCAGCGGCTCGATCGACGGCCACGTGCTCCAGCTCGACGCCCCGTCGTACACCCCGGTCGACGCCGGACTCATCCCGACCGGCGAGATCGCGCCGACCGCCGGTACGCCGTTCGACTTCAGCAGGCCGACCGCGATCGGCAAGCGGATCCGCGACGACCACCCGCAGCTGGTGATCGGGCGCGGGTACGACCACAACTTCGTCCTCGGCGACGAGCCGGACAGGCACGGACTCCGGTACGCCGCCCGCTTCTGGGAGCCCGAGGACGGCCGCACGGTCACCGTGCACACCACCGAGCCGGGCGCTCAGTTCTACAGCGGCAACTTCCTCGACGGCACGTTCCAGGGCATCGGCGACAAGTCCTACCGCCAGGGCGACGCCTTCGCCTTCGAGACCCAGCACTTCCCGGACTCCCCGAACCACCCGAACTTCCCGTCCACGGTCCTCCGCCCGGGCGAGACCTACCGGTCCACCACCACGTACACCTTCGGCACGAAGTAGGAACCGGAGTCAGCCGCGCCGCCAGACCGTTCCCTGGCGGTCGCGGCCGATCAACTGCTCGAGGGCGACGGTCTCGGCCGCCGCGCCCAGCTCGCGTTCCAGCAGTCAGATCGCCACTGCGGCCGGGTTCACCACCCCACTTCTCCTCCGCCAGCACTTCACAAAGGCCTTCGCCACCACCCCCACCGCCTACCGCCGCGGTTTCACGCGGTCGTGAGACGCATGAAGACTGACGCGTCAGAGAAGTTGCCCGGCTGCCTTCTTCAGCGCGGCCAACTCGCGGTCGGCCCAGCCTTCGGTCCGGGACTCGGTGCCGCGGAAGCGTGGTTTGTCGACCAGGTGGAAGCACAGGTTCGCGATCCGCGCCGCGATGACGAGGTAGGGAACGGCGGCCTCGTCGTCGGCGGTGATCGGGAGCCGGGTGCGGTAGCCCGCCGCGAAGTCCTCCCAGTACGGCGTGGTCGCGACGCCGGTGAAGTCGGCGGCGCGGAAACCGGGGCCGGCGAGGTCGAAGTCGTACAGCGCGAGACCGTCGCCGGTGACCAGGAGATTGTCGAGACTCACGTCGCCGTGACAGATGCCGCGGCTCGGACTGTACTGCGCGAGGTTGTTCCGTACAGCACCCGCAAGGTCCCGGAGCAGGTCTACCTCCGCGGACGCAAGCTGCGGGTGGAGTTCGCCGAGACTCCTCGACAGGCGGTGTGTGCTCCGCGGGAATTCGGGCGCAGAGGAATCGGCCATTTCGTGGAACGGGGCAATCAGTACGCCGAATTCCCGGTACAGCCCCGCCTCGTACGGCGGTTCGCCGCCGTCGACGAATTCCTGGAGGACGTACGGCCGCGGTCCCTCGGGTGCGTCGAGCAGGCCGGCCGGGTCGCCGCCCGGGAGCGGAAGGACCCGTGGCGTCCGCAGTCCGCGGGCGACCAGATGAGCCGAAAGCCCTGTCTCCCAACGGATTTCGTCCGCCGGGCGGCCATCATGCCGGTAGAGCTTGAGGACGTAGCGGGTGTCCGCGCTGGTGACCTCCTACACGTCGTTCACCAGCGAGCGGCGGAGCGTGCAGCCGGTGAATCCGACCCCGTAGCGCTCGCTCAGGTACGTCGCCAGCGCGGCGGGGTCGGGCAATGAGCGCAACGTCGCCAGCACACGGACGAGGGTAGACCCCGGAGGTGTGAACCCGGGCCGGAGTGGGGAGGTTCGAGACGTTTCCGGATTCGCCTCCCCGCTCGGGGCCGGAAACCGGTAGCCTCTTGCAGCGCCCTTGGAGGAGGCCGCCGTACCATCACCCGACGAACTGCCGGAGAGCCCAAACCGGTCAGGAGACCACGTCTTGCAGGAGAACACCACCAGCACCAGTCCTGGCGAACTGGCGAACGTACCTCTCACCGGTGCGGACAAGGTCGCCTACGCCTTCTACGCGACGGCGGCCGCGGCCGCCCTTGTCGGCCAGGTCTGGGCCGGCGTGACCCACATCCCCTGGCCGGAGACCGGCTTCTCGACCTTCCTCAAGATCGTCCTCGTCACGCCCGCGGTGGCCGTGCTCGAGCTCGGTGGTGTCGCCACCGCCGCGCTCGCCGACCTACGCCGGCGCAAGGGTGAGCAGGCCTACGCCTACCGCGCGATGTCGTTCTTCGCGGCCCTGGTCGCCGTCGTCTTCAACGTGGTCGGCCACTGGCGGCCGGAGGAGCGGTTCCTCGCCTTCGGCTTCGGCGGCCTGTCCGCGTTCGCCTATGTGCTGTGGCTGATCCACAGCTCGGCCCGCCGGCGGGACGCCCTGCGGCGTGCGGGTCAGATGCGCGAGACCGGCCCGGTGTACGGCGTCGTGCAGTGGGTCCGCGAGCCGAAGGTCACCTGGCTGGCGCGGTCGCTGGCGATCGAGCACGGGTACGGCCTGTACGAGAGCCTGCGCGCGGCCCAGCACCAGATCCGCAACCGGAGCCGCCGCGAGGCGATCGCCGGGACCGTTGCCGAGTACATCCGTTCCGAGCACCAGGACGAGCGGCTGGCCAAGATCGCCGAGACGACGTACGACCCGGACCGGCTGGCCGGGATGCTCGAGGAGCGGATCAACTACGAGGTCATCACCAACAAGCTGACCAAGGCGATCTCGCCGCCGCCGGAGCAGTCCGAGGACGACCGGCCCGCCGTACCGGCGGCGGTCTGGGTGCTCGAGGGCGGGCAGCCGCGGCCGTTGCGCGCGGACAGCACCGGAGTGTCGCTGCGCGACGAGGACGCGTGGACCGGCGAGCTGATGGCGATCGTCGACCAGACGCCGGGCCGGGACGACGGCGACGAGCCGGTCGCCGAGGCGGTCGTCGTCGAGGACGAGAGCGAGCCGCAGCACGTCGTGCCGAACGGTACGGCGTCCCCGGCCGTGAACGGCAGGCTGAAGCCGTTCGCGCCGCAGCCGAAGGCCGAGCCGCTGGTGCAGAAGCCGCAGCCGCCGTCGCCGTTCGCGGACACCACCGACATCTCGCCGCCGGCGCTGATCACCACGCCCAAGGTCGAACAGGTGCGCCCGGAGCCGGTCGCCCGCAGAGCCGACGACGACAAGCCGGCCGAGGACCAGCCGGAGCCGACCGCGCTGGAGAAGAAGCGGATGCGTGCCTACGCCCTGCTGTCCGACTGGCCGGACGGTCGTGAGCGCACCGCGAAGACGCTGGCCGACGCGATCGCGTCGAGCGAGCCGATGGCGGCCCGGTTCATCGAGCAGTACGAGACCGAGAACGGAGTCGTGTTCGCGTCCCAGAACTGACCGCGCGGCTGCCGGTGGACCTCAGCTTCCGAGCCCGAGGTTCACCGGCAGTTCTGCGAGCCCGCTGACCAGCACGCGTCGCCACTGGAGCTCCTCGGCCGGCTTGGCCAGGCTCATCCGCGGGAAGCGCCGTACCAGCGCCAGCAACGACTCCTGCAGCTCGATCCGGGCCAGCTGGGCGCCGAGACAGAAGTGCGGGCCGAAACCGAACGACAGGTGCTTGCTGTCCGTGCGGTCCAGCCGCAGCTCGTCGGGTTCGTCGTACGCGCGCGGATCGCGGTTGGCCGAGTTCAGCGCGGCCATCACGCCTTCACCGGCCTTGATCCGTACGCCGTGCAGCTCGACGTCCTCGATCGCGACCCGCAGCTGACCGACCTCGCTGAAGCGGTTGAACCGCAGCAACTCCTCGACCGCCGACGGCACCAGACCGGGGTCCGCGACCAGCTTCGCCCAGTTCTCCGGCCGGCGCAGGAGAGTCGCGACACAGCTGGAGATCTGGTTCGCGGAGGTCTCGTGGCCGGCGACCAGCAGGTTCACGCCGAATGCGATCAGCTCGTCCTGACTCAGCCGGTCGCCGTCCTCCCGCGCGCGGACGAGCTCGTCGAGCAGATCCGCGGCCGGCTGGTCGGTGTTCGCCAGTTTCTTGGTGACCAGGGCCTCGATGTACGCGGTCAGGTTCGTCATCGCGTTGTCGACAAGGTCCTTGTCCGCCATCCGCATGCTGTACCCGAGCTCGGTCCACTCGCGGAACTGCTCGCGGTCGTCGTACGGCACGCCGAGCAGTTGGCAGATCACCTGGATCGGCAGCGGCAGCGCGACCAGTTGCCGGACGTCCGCGCCGTCACCGGCCTGCGCCACGTCGTCGGCGAGCTGAGCGGACAGCTCCGCCACCCACGGCCGGGTCCGCTCGATCCGCCGGTGCGCGAACGTCGACGACACCAGCTTCCGCAACCGCGTGTGCTCCGGCGGATCCGTGGTGGTCAGACTGTCCGGCATCGGCCTGGCCAGCGCGACCCGCGGCGCTCCCTGCTTCACGACCGCGGCCCGCGAGAACCGCGGATCCGCGAGCACCAGGCGGACGTCGTCGTACCGGGTCACCAGCCAGACCTCCGCACCCGCCAGCGTCCGCACGCGCGCGACCGGGCGGTTCTCCCGCAGCTCGGCGAACGTGGGCGACGGATCGAACCGAAACGCGTCGTCGAACGGGATCTGCAGCACCGGCTCCGGCATGCTCCGAGCCTAAGCGACCGGGGCCCGCTGCGGCGCGAACCGCCAGGCCATCACATCCGGCGGTTGCCCACGGCGCTACGCGGCGATGGCGGCGTGGGCGGCGATTGTGATGGTCTGGCGGTCCGTGACCTCACCCGGCCAGCGCCTTCTGGACCTGGGCGGCCAGGGCGGTGGCGCGCTCGTCGTCCGAGGCGCCGTCGGCCACCAGGACCGCGTACCGGAAGCGGAGGGTGGAGCGGGCCTCGAACGGGAGCTCCTCGGAGAAGAACGGGGCCGGGCAGACGGCGGCGAAGTCCTCCGAGCGGACGAACCACTGCGGTGGGTGCCGAACGTTGTCAGCGGCATCGGCGATGACGATCGTCGACGCACGGTCGTTGTCGTCGTGCCTGCCGCTGAAGCCCATCCAGGCCGCGCGCTGACCGCGCAGCTCGTCACGCCCCTTCCCCTGCGGCGCCAGCACCGTCCCGTTGGTGAACGACCGCGGTCCGCGCCAGAACAGGCCGCCGTACCCGGCGTTCTCCCGGCCGGCCGTCGTCGGGCTGCCGATCTGGACGGTCTCGCCGGAGACGTTCGTCATCGCGGTCTCGTAGACGAGCACCCAGCCGTCGTCGGACAACCGGGTGGTCAGCGACCGCGACTCGTCGACGACGTGCGCGCCGGCCTGGGTCCGCCAGGAGAGCTGATGGGTGAACCGGACCACGTCGTCGGACACGTCGAGCGCGTCGATCCGGTCGTGGTCCATCGAGCCGTTGTTGTCGAGCTGCCGGTAACCCGACTCCTTGGAGTACGTCGGCCCGCCCCAGAAGTTCTCGTGCCCGAAGTGCGGCAGCGACCAGGTCAGGCCCTTGTGCCAGACGTGGTCGTGCGGACGGAACACGGTGACCAGGTCGCCGCCGAGCGTCCGGATCGGATGCAGGTACGGCCGCGGCGACTCCAGCTGCCGGTCGGTCGCCCGGTAGACGTAGGTGAACAGCTCGCTGTCTCCTGCCGTGACCTGGATCGACCGGCCGACGGCGTGGTTGCAGCCGAGATTCTGCGTCATCACTTCTCCCGTTGCGGTCGGACGGTCCAGGGCGCGCCCAGTTCACCGAACAGGGCGAGCTCGTCCGAGGCGCGGTCGATCCACGTCTCGACGTCGTGCACGATCGGGTGCCGCTCGAGCCCCTCGCCCTCCCACCGGACGAGTCCGGCGGGAATCTCGGCCGGGTCCGCGGCGGCCCGCACGGCCTCGACGACGGTGGTGAACCCGCCGGTCGCCGACAGCGGGCAGTACAGCGGTACGGCGGGATCGGCGCGATGGGCGATCAGGTTCTCCAGCAGATCCGCCCGGCCGTGCTTCTCGACCGTCCCGTCGGGCAGCTCGAGCGTGTCCGAGGCGTACTTCAGCACGGCACGACCCGCCGAGCCGTGCACGATCACCTCCGGCTCGAGGTGTTCGGTGGCGCACAACGTGACCGCGACCAGGATCTTCGTACCGCGGCCGGTGACGACCCGGACGGTGGAGGTGTCGTCGGACTCGATCGCGTTGGCCCGGAACAGCTCGGTCTCCACCGACCGTACGTCGTCCACACCGGTCGACCCGTCGAGCAGCAGCGCGGCCGCGGTCGAGTGGGCCAGCGGGTTCGTCACCGCGCCGTCGACCACCGCGACCCCGTCGAGCGTACGGCGACCCGCCCAGCGGGCTCGTTGGAAGTACTGGGCCTTGCGCACCCACTTGCCGATCGTGCTGATCCCGCGGAGCTCACCGAACCGGCCGTCGGCCACCATCTGCGCGAGCTTCAGCGTCGCCGTGGACGCCTGCGCCTGGAAGCCCACCTGGCAGGCCCGGCCGGTCTCGTCGACCAGCGCGGACAACTGCTCGAACTCGGCCAGCGACGCCGTCGGCGGCTTCTCCAGCAGTACGTCGGCCCCGGCCCGCATCGCCAGTTCGGCCAGCGGGACGTGCGTCTGGATCGGCGTGCTGATGATCACCACGTCGGCCTCGGCCGCCGCGAGCAACTCCTCCAGCCCGCCGTACTGCCGGACGCCGGCGGGCAGGTGCTCGGCCGGTCGCGGGTCGGCGACGGCGGCCAGCCGGGCGCGGCCGGCCTCGGCCAGCCGCGCGACGTTCCGGACGTGGGACGCCCCGTGGCCGTGGACACCGGCCACGGCCACTCGGGGCGTCATCGGCAATCAGTTGCCATGAGCAACACTACTTGAGCTCCCCGTTGACCTCGTCGATGAATCCCTGGGCAGCCTTGTCCGGCGTCTGCCGGCCGAACAGTACCTCGGTGGTGTACCGCTGGATGATCTTCTCCACCTGGCCGCCACCCACCGGCGGCGCCGGCGACGGGTCGCCGAGCTCCTTGCCGATGTCCTGGATGAACTTCGCCGACGCCGCGTCGGCCGGCTGCAGCTTCGGCGTGATGGCGGAGCGGATCTCGGTGTTCGGCGGTACGCCGCGCTCGGCCAGCAGAATGTTACCTGCCGTGGTGTTGTTGGCCAGGAAGTTGACGAACTCGGCCGCTTCCTTCTCGTGCTTGGACCGCGACGAGATCGACCAGAACATCGAGCCCTTGTAGTACGAGCCGTTGGCGTCGGCCTTGCCCTCGACGCTCGGCACCCGGAGCAGCTTGAGCTCCTTGCCGGCCGCCTTGCTCATGGCGTTCAGCTGGTTGCTCCACATCCAGCTCATGGCCAGCTTGCCGGTGGCCATCGCGGACTGGTCGAGCGCGGCGTTCATGTCCTGCGAGACGAACTCCGCCGACGGGATCGCCTTGGCGTCGCGCAGTTTCAGCACCTGCTGGTAGAACGCGGTCACCTGGCCGGCCGAGACACCGAGCTTCCCGTCCTGGGTCCACAGCGACTCGCCGTGCTGGCGGGCCCACAGGTTCAGCGCGGCCTCGTTGGTGCCGGGTGCGCCGGTCCCCCAGCCCTTGCCGGCCAGCTTGGTGCTGAGCTCGGCGGCGATCCGGGTGTAGTCGTCCCAGGTCCACGTGGTGTCGTCCGGCATGGCCACACCGGCGGCCTTGAAGATGGCCGGGTTGGCCACGATCGCGAACGAGTTGATGCCCGCGTTGAGACCGTAGAGGCCGCCGTCGAACTCACCGGCCTTGAGGGTGTCCTCCTCGAACTTGCCGGTGTCCAGCCCCTCGGCCTTCTTCAGGTCGAGCAGCGCGCCGCGGTCGGCGTACTCGCGCAGGTACTTCTCGTCCATCTGGATGATGTCCGGCGCGTCGTTCGCGGCGACCGTGGTGGCGAGCTTGTCCCAGTAGCCGGACCACTCGCCGAACTCACCCTTGATCGTCACGTTCGGGTGGTCCTTCTGGTAGGCCTCGATCGCCTGCTGGGTCATCTTGGTGCGGGTGTCGCCACCCCACCAGGTGAACCGGAGGGTGATCTTGCCGTCCGCGGATCCGCCGCTGTTGCCGCCGGAGTCCCCGCCGCAGGCACTGACGGCCAGCAGGGTGGACGCGACGGCGACGGCGGCCAGGGCCCGCAGGCGCGGGCGTGCGGTGGGTGGGATGTGCGGCCTCATGATGTGCACCTTTCGGGGATTACTTGATGCCGGTGGTGGCGATGCCCTTGATCAGGAACCGCTGGCCGAGCAGGAAGGCAAGGAAGATGGGGAGGAGGGAGACGACCGACATGGCGAACATCGATCCCCAGGAGGACTCCGCGGTCGCGTCGACGAACGCCCGCAGGGCCACCGGGACGGTGTACATCTTCGGATCGGTCAGGTAGATCAGCTGGCTGAAGAAGTCGTTCCAGGTCCAGATGAACGTGAAGATCGTGGTGGTCGCCAGCGCCGGCACCATCAGCGGCAGGATCACCCGGAGGAAGATCCCGCCCCGGCCGCAGCCGTCGATCCGGGCGGCCTCGTCCAGTTCGCGCGGGATGCCGCGGATGAACTGCACCATCAGGAAGACGAAGAACGCGTCGGTGGCCAGCAGCTTCGGCACGACCAGCGGGAGGAACGTGTTGATCCAGCCGGCCTGTGAGAACAGGATGTACTGCGGCACGATCACCACGTGGATCGGCAGCATGATGCTCAGCAGCATGATCGCGAACCAGAGCTTCTTCCCGGTGAACTCGAGCCGGGCGAACGCGTACGCCGCCATCGAGCAGGACACCAGGTTGCCCAGCACCGAGCCGAACACCACTGCCGCCGAGTTCAGCAGGTAGCGGGTGAACGGTTCGGTCAGCGCGTTCCAGCCGACCCGGTAGTTCTCGATGTGCAGGTCCCGGACCAGGATGCTCGGTTCGCGGAAGATCTCGTTGCCCGGCCGCAGTGAGCTGACCACCATCCAGATCACCGGGTAGAGCATCACCAGGGCGGCGGCGGCCAGCGCGAGGTGGATCACCAGCGGCCGGATCCGTGTCCAGCCGATGCCGGCCGTGCTCCGGGCGGCGACCGTGCCGCGCATCGTCTCAGTCGTCATAGAACACCCAGTACTTCGAGGCGAAGAAGTTCGCCGCGGTGAAGGCCCCGATGATCACGAGCAGGAACCACGCCATCGCGGACGCGTAGCCCATGTCGAAGTTGCCGAAGCCCCGGTCGTAGAGGTAGAGCGTGAAGAACATGGTCGAGTCCGACGGCCCGCCGGTTCCCCCGGAGACGACGAACGCCTGGGTGAACGACTGGAACGCGTGGATGATCTGCAGCACCAGGTTGAAGAAGATGATCGGCGTGAGCAGCGGCAGCGTGATCCGGAAGAACCGGCCGAGCACGCCGGCGCCGTCCACCGCCGCGGCCTCGTAGTACATCGTCGGGATCTGCCGCAGGCCGGCCAGGAAGATCACCATCGGCGAGCCGAACGTCCACACGTTCAGCACGACCAGCGTGCCCAGCGCCGTGCTCGGGTCGGAGATCCAGCCCTTGCCGTCGATGCCGACCAGGGCGAGCACCTGGTTGAGCAGGCCTTCGGTGCCGAACACCTGCCGCCACAGGATCGCGATCGCGACGCTGGAGCCGAGCAGCGACGGCAGGTAGAAGACCGAGCGGTAGAACGCCATCCCGCGGACGCCGCGATCGAGGACGACGGCCAGCAGCAGCGCGACCGCGAGCTGCAGCGGTACGGAGACGAACACGTAGGTGAACGTGACCCGCAGCGAGTTGTGCAGCCGCTCGTCGGACAGCATCCGGGTGAAGTTCTCCAACCCGATCCACTGGGGCGCCTGGATCAGGTTGTAGTCGGTGAACGACAGGTACAGCGAGGCCAGCATCGGCCCGATGGTGATCAGGAACAGCCCGAGCAGCCACGGCGCGAGAAACAGGTAGGCGGCCAGGTTGTCCTTCTTGTAGACCTTCCCCGCCCCGCCGCCTCGGTCAGGCAGCTGCCCTGCGGGTTTCTTGCCCCGGAGCGAACCGAGCTCACCCAGCGCACTCATAGTTTCTTACCTCCGGAAACCTCGAGGGCTAGCGGAAAGCGCTTGCCTTGGCCGGTCAAGTTAGCCCAAGAAACCGGTTCACACAAGACTCTGCGTCGGCTCCCACTGACCAGATGCGGTCAGCTGCGAAGTATTGACAGGACAAAGTCGCGGGGAGACAGTACTGGACATTTGGCAACCGCTTACCGACGCCCTGGTACGCCGGTATCCCCGAGGAGACCCCATGCAGCGCCGTACCTTTCTTGCCGGCTCGCTGACCACGCTGACGGTCGGCGCCCTCTTCCCGGCCACCGCGGCCGGCGCGACCGATGCTGGAGAAGCAGCCGTGGACGAAGACTTCCTGACCGTGCTGACCAACGCCAACCAGGTGCAGATCCCGCTGGCGCTGGCCAATCTCCAGAATCCGTCCGACAGTGTCCGGGCGGTCGCGCGCAAGGCCCGGCGGCTGGTGTCCGGGTACGTCTGGGGCAAGTCGTCGTACCACCATGACGCGTCGCTGCTGGCTCCGCTGCACTGGCTGGCCGAGCAGCTCGCCGCCCGCCAGCACGAGGACGGCCTGTACGACGTCGGCAACCTGCACTCGCCGCCGGACAGCTCGTTCGCGATCCAGGACGTGGCCATGGTCTACGGACTGCTCGACGCCGACGACCAGCCGGCGACCCGGCCGCACCGCGCGATCCTCGAGCAGGTACTGCGGAAGGCCGGGCCTGCGATCGCGGCCGGCGGGGTGCACACGCCCAACCACCGCTGGGAGGTCGCGGCCGCGCTGGCGCGGACGCACCACCTGTTCCCGGACCGCCGGTACGCCGCCCGGATCGACGACTGGCTGGACGAGGGCATCGACGCGACCCCGGACGGCATCTACTCCGAACGCAGTTCGACGTACGCGTCCGAGGTGACGAACCACTGCCTGATCGGGATCGCCTGGGTGCGGAACAAGCCGGAGCTGCTCGAGTACGTGCGGCGGAACCTGGAGGCGACGCTGTACTTCCTCGAGCCCAACGGCGAGGTCGACACGATCGCGTCCCGGCGGCAGGACCAGACCCGGATCCGCGAGGTCTGGTGGTACCTCACCCAGTTCCGCGAGCTCGCCCTGCACACCGGCGACGGGCGGTTCTCGACTGTTGCCAAGAGCATCGAGCAGCGCGGGAGCGGCGAGCTCGGGGACTTCCTGGCGGAGGTGCTGGAGCGGCCGGAGCTCGCCGCCGTGCTGCCGGCCCCGGAGCCGGTACCGACGGACTTCGCCCAGCACTTCCCGTCCCAGGCCTCGGCGCGGATCCGGCGGGACACCAGGACCGCGTCGGTGTTCGGCGGGACGGACTTCCACGACATCCCGGTGATCGCGTCCGGTCTGTCCACCAACCCGACGTTCTTCAAGCTGCGCAGCGGTTCCGCGATCCTGGACTCGGTCCGGTTGTCGCCGCAGTTCTTCAGCACCGGCCACTTCCGCAGCGACGGGATGCGCCGGGTCGGGCCGCGCACGTACAAGCTGGCGCAGGAGGTGAAGGTGCCGTACCACCTGCCGCTGCCGAAGCGGTACCGGCGTGCGGACGGTCTGTACGCGCTGACGCTCGACGGCCGGTTCTACGCGTCGATGGACTTCCCACACCGGCCGAAGCAGTACCGCACGCTGCGGACCGAGGTCACGATCGTCGAGGTCGGCAACGGCTGGGACCTGACCTTCGAGTTCGACGGGGACGAGACGGGCTACGCCATCGAACTCTGCTTCCGCAACGGTGGGACGCTGGCCGGGGTCCAGGCACTGGGTACTCCGGGCAACCACCAACTGGTGTCCGGCACCGGCTCGTACACCGTCGGCCCGGACCGGATCGAGTTCGGCCCCGGCAACGGTGCCACCCGCGTCTCGATGGACCCGGGCGAGCGGTACACCTACCTCGGCGGCAGCCTGACGCCGGACGGCCAGCGCGTGTACCTGACCGGCCGCACGCCCGGCCGCCAGACCGTGCGGCTGCGGACGTCCTGACGACTCTCGCCCGCGCGTGCTCCGTTTCGACGTACCGAAGGGCTTCGGCGAGGTCGGCGAGCGGATAGGTGCGCCATTCTTGGACTCAGCCGACCGTCCGGACCGTCGTCTCGAGGGCGCCGTCGTGTGGGATGCGCAGGACATGCACGCGGCGGCGCCGGTCGCGCAGGTACGTCCGGGTCGAGGTGCTGAGGGTAGCGGTGCGGACGCCTGACCAGGTGATCGTGATGACCGTCCGGCCCCGCCTGATCGTCAGAGCGTTCGCGGTCGCCGTCCGGGTCTGGTCGTAGGGAACGACGGTGCTGTCGGAGAACCAGACCTCGTCACCGGGCTGAAGGACCAGCGGGATCTGCTCGGTCGCGGCGGTGGTCGCGGTGACCCGCCGGGTGACCGAGTCGCGGCCGATGATCAGGTCGGTCGCCGCCGAACCGTCGGGCGTGCGGTAGCGGACGAGATCCTTCGACGGGTACTCGGCGACCAGGTTGCTCTCGGCATCGGCCTTGCCGTTGCGGACCGTCGCCCAGCAGCCGGTCGACGTCTGCTGCGCGTGGATCACCGTGCCGGCCACCGGGTGCCAGAAGAAGCCGGTCCCGGCCTTGACCGGCCCGCCCGGCCGGGTGCCGAAGAACGCGCCGAAGTAGAAGCCCGGGCGCCGTACGTACAGGTAGTCCTGGTTCTCCACCTCGTCCCGGCGCAACTCGGTGAAGTCGGTCCGGTGCAGGTACGGGATGCGCTCGATCGCGGTCCGCTTCGCGGCGCGGGCCGGCAGCGTCTCGCCGTACGGCGCGTGCGCGATGATGCGCGGCGACGTGTCCTGCTTGGCCAGCGGCGGCACCGGAGCCGGATCCTCGGACCAGGCGTGCCGGAGTGCGGCCTTGTCCTCGTGGGAGGTGAAGAACGCACCGAGGCCGGGTACGGCGGGGACGAAGTGCGAGCCGAGGATGGTCCGGTCCGGGTCGGGGATCGCGTCGTCGTAGTACGCGGTGGCGGTGCGGTCGGACACGGCGTAGTACGTCAGCCAGCCGGATCCGTCCGGTTCACGCAGCAGGTTGTAGCCGAACCAGTCGGAGAACTTGCGCGTCATCGACACCAGCAGCGGGTTCCGGGTGAGCAGGTACAGCTCGGCCATCTCCGGCAGCATCACCTCGAAGTTGTAGTTGATGTCCATCCCGCGGGGGTCGTAGAAGAACCCGGCCGGACTCTGCGACCACTTGGCGACGAACCGGATCCGTTCCTGCAGGCGATTCCACCGGGCGCGGTCGGGCAGCAGCCGGAGCGTGAGCGCCGAGCCGGCGACACCGGCGACGGCCTGATTGGTGTACGCGAACGGGTCGTCCCAGACCACGCTGTTCGCCGGGTCCAGGTACCAGTCAGCTCCCTTGCGCAGGGCAACTTCCAACTGGGTGCGGCGGCCCGGCAACGCACTCGCCTGACGGAGATTCGCCAGCGTCTTCGCGAGATAGCCGAGACCGAAGCCGCTGGACGCCTTGCCGCGCTCGCCGGGCGCGTACTCCGGCCACGAACCGTCCGGGTTCTGCAGCTTCAGGTAGTGGTCGAGCGCTGCGTCCAGCCGCCCGAGCAGCGCGGGATCGCGATGGTACGGGTTCCACGTCCGCCGGTTCGCGTAGAACCAGCTCAACGTGAACACGTGCTCCTGCACCCGGGCGTTGAACGGCTGCGCCGGCGACCGCCACCACCCGCCGCCCATGAACCCGTACGGCTCGGTGTCGACGATGTCGTTGCTCATCGGCGCGAGGATCGTCAGGTAGCCGGCGAACCGCTGCTCGCCCGGTGCGAACAGCAGTCGGTCCGGCGCTCCGGCGGGGAGCGGTGCGAGCAGGGGCAACCCGGCGGCGTGCGCCGGTGCGGACAGCAACGCGGGCGCGACTCCGCCGGCAGCGGCGCCGAGCAGGACGGAACGGCGAGTGACAGGCATGACCGGACTCCCGGGGTCGAACGGCGGGTGGAGTGCAGCGAGTGTTCTCCGGGCGATCCGGGCCCGTCAAGACGTCGTGACTGCTAATCCGCATTACCATGAGAGACAACCCCTTGACGATGATTCGTGAAGTGTTCTACGGTTCCCGGCAATGCGTATTACTGCGGAGGATTAATCCATGCCGGACAAGGCGACCACCCGCCTCACCCAGCGCGACATCGCCCGCCTGGCGAAGGTGAGCCAGACGACGGTGTCGCTGGTGCTCAACAACCGCAGCGACGCGTCGGCGCGGATCCCGGCCGGGACCCGGGACCGGGTGCTGAAGGTGATCCGGGAGACCGGCTACCAGGCCGATCCGCTGGCCCGCCGGATGGTCAAGCAACGCAACCAGATCCTCGGCGTGTTCACCTACGAGTCGGTGTTCCCGAGCTCGACCGGCGACTTCTACCACCCGTTCCTGGCCGGTATCGAGGACTGCGCCGAGCGCCTCGGCTGGGACCTGCTGCTGTTCACCAGCGCGCCGGTGACGTCGGGCCGGCGGCGGATCTTCCACGAGAACAACCGGCTGCGGATCGCCGACGGTTGCCTGCTCCTCGGTCGCCACATCCCCGGTGACGAGCTGGGCCGGCTGATCACCGAGGAGTACCCGTTCGTCTCGGTCGGCCGCCGGGACGACGCCGGCGGCCCCGTCCCGTCCGTCGGCGCCGACTACGCCGCGGCCACCTCGACCGTGGTCGAGCGGGCGTTCGCGCTCGGGCACCGGCGGATCGCCTTCGTCGGGCCCGGCACCGGCGCCGAGTCGTCCGCGGACCGCCTGCTCGGCTTCCGTCGTACGGCGGGCGACCGGGTACCGCACGTACCGACGGCCGACCGGCCGGCGGCCGAGGTGCTCGACACCCTGCTGGACCGGCGGATCACCGCGGCGTTCGTCGAGGAGCGGGCGGACGCGGTCGCGCTGTCCGAGGCGGCCGCCGCGCGCGGAGTCGACATCCCAGGCGACCTGTCCGTGGTCGCGCTGGGCGACGCGACCCGGCCGGCCGCAACCGGGATCGACTTCAGCGGCTTCCACGTACCGCGCCAGGAGATGGGCCGCCAGGCCACCGAGCTGCTCGAGGCCATCTTGAGCGGCCGGGCTGCGGCCGGCACGCAACGGCTGCTGCCGTGCGAGCTGGCCAAGGGCACCACGTTGATCGCACCGAAGGGCAAGTAATGCAGACAGATGTTCTCGTTGTCGGCGGCGGACTGGGCGGAGTGGCTGCGGCCCTGTCGGCCCTGCGGGCCGGTCGCTCGGTCGTGCTGACCGAGGAGTTCGACTGGCTCGGCGGACAGCTGACCAGCCAGGCCGTGCCACCGGACGAGCACACCTGGGTCGAGCAGTTCGGGATCACCGCGTCGTACCGCGCACTCCGCGAAGGGATCCGCGACTACTACCGGCGCCACTACCCGCTGACCTCCGCGTCGCGGGCGGCGGTGCAGCTCAACCCGGGCGCCGGGTACGTGTCCAAGCTCTGCCACGAGCCGCGGGTCGCCCTGGCGGTGCTGGAAGAGCTGCTCGCGCCGTTCCGGTCGAGCGGCCGGTTGCGGATGCTGCAGCCCTTCCGGCCGGTCGCCGCGGAGACCGACGGTGATCGCGTCAGCGCGGTGACGGTGCAGCACCGCGACAGCGGCGAGCAGCTCACGATCACGGCGCCGTACATCCTCGACGCGACCGAGACCGGTGAGTTGCTGCCGCTGACGGGGACGGAGTACGTGACCGGCTTCGAGGCCCAGAGCGAGACCGGCGAGCCGAGTGCGCCGGCCGAGGCGCAGCCGCTGAACATGCAGGCGGTGTCCTACTGCTTCGCGATCGACCACGTCGACGGCAACCACGTCGGGGACAAGCCGGCCAACTACGCGTTCTGGCGCAACTACCAGCCGTCGTTCTGGGGTGATCGGCTGCTGTCCTGGACCGCTCCCGATCCGCGCACCCTGGAGAGCTCGCTCCGCACGTTCACGCCGAACCCGGACGACGACCCGCTCGCGGTGGTCGCGGACCAGCGCCGTACCGGCGGCGACACGAACCTGTGGACGTTCCGCCGGATCGCGGCCCGGCGGCACTTCGAGCCGGGCGCCTACGACAGCGACATCTGCCTGGTGAACTGGCCGATGATCGACTACTTCGAGGGCCCGGTGATCGACGTACCGGACGCGGACAGGCATCTGGCCGCGGCGAAGGAGCTGTCCCAGGCGGTGCTCTACTGGCTGCAGACCGAGGCACCGCGTCCCGACGGCGGCGCCGGGTTCCCCGGTCTGCGGCTGCGCGGCGACGTGCTCGGCTCAACGGACGGTCTGGCGCAGGCGCCGTACATCCGCGAGTCGCGGCGGATCAAGGCGGAGTACACGGTCGTCGAGCAGGACCTGGCGGTCGCCGTCCGCGGCTCGCGCGGCGCGGTCGAGTACGACGACAGCGTCGGCATCGGGATGTACCGGATCGACCTGCACCCGTCGACCGGAGGGGACAACTACATCGACGTGGCCAGCAGCCCGTTCCGGATCCCGCTCGGGGCGCTGATCCCGCGCCGGGTGGAGAACCTCCTGCCGGCGAACAAGAACCTCGGCACCACGCACATCACCAACGGCTGCTACCGGCTGCACCCGGTCGAGTGGAACATCGGCGAGGCCGCGGGCCTGCTCGCGGCGTTCTGCCTCGACCGCGGCACCTGCCCGCGCGCGGTCCGCAACACCCCGGCCCTGCTCGGCGAGTTCCAGTCCCGACTGGTTGCCCAGGGCATCGAGCTCGGCTGGCCGGCGGTCGAAGGCTACTGAGCACCGGCGACTGATGGAGGACTGATGAAGCTACGCGCGCTGACCGCGGCGGCGACGACCGCGGCCTTGCTGGCCGGCTGTGGCGGGGGAGCCGACACCGGCAGCGAGGGCCCGGTGGACCTGCGGATGACGGTCTGGAGTGCGAACGCCAAGCACCTGGCCCTGTTCGACCAGATCGCGGCCGCCTACACCAAGGACCACCCGGACGTCGGCAAGATCACCTTCGAGGCGATCCCGTTCGAGAACTACACCACCACGCTGACCACCCAGATCGGCGGCGGCAACGTCCCGAACCTGGCCTGGATCCTGGAGAGCACGGCGCCGGACTTCGTCACCTCGGGCGCGCTCGCGCCGATCGACAAGGACCCGGACCTCCTGCCGAGCACGACGGCCAACTGGGAGAAGGACGGCCAGTTGTACGCCTACCCGTTCTCGACCTCCCCGCTCGGCGTCTTCGTCAACACGGATCTGGTCGAGGCGGCCGGCCGGCCGTCGCCCGCGCAGCAGGTCGCGGCCGGGACCTGGACCTGGGAGGAGGCCGCCGCCACCGGTGCCGCCGTACAGAAGAGCGGCAAGGGCGGCATCGTCGTCGGCGACTTCGACTACAAGGGCTGGGACACGCTGAACTCGATCTGGGCCGGCTGGGGTGCGCGGCCGTGGAGCGAGGACGGCAAGACCTGCGGGTTCGACCAGCCCGAGATGGTCGACGCGATGTCCTTCGTGCACGACCTGGCTTTCACCACCAAGGCGATGCCCGGGCCCGGCGTCACCAAGGACTTCTACGCCGGTGACGCCGCGATGGTGCTCACCCAGATCAGCCGGGCCGCCCTGCTGGAGAAGGCCAGGTTCACCTGGGACCTGGTGCCGCTGCCGAAGGGACCGGCCGGTGAGTACTCCGTCGTCGGCCAGGCCGGGATCGGCGTGCTGAAGCGCGGCAAGAACGCCGAGGCCGCCAAGGACTTCCTCGCCTACTTCACCAACGCGGAGAACTCGGCCGAGCTCGCCCAGTTCTTCCCGCCGCCGCGCAAGTCCCAGCTCACCGCCGAGACGCTGGCCAAGGCGAACCCGCTGCTCAAGCCGGCGCAACTCCAGAGCGTGGTGATCGACGGCATCGAACGCGGCGACATCAAGCCCAGCCACACCGGGTACGCCGAACTGCAGCAGACCGTCCGTGCCGCCCTGGATCCGCTGTGGAGGCCAGACGCCGACGTCAGCGGCGTGATGTCCGGGGTCTGCGCGAAGATCAACCCGCTGCTGGCGAAATGACCCTGTTGCTGGAGAAGCCGGCCTCCACGGTCGCACCGCCGGAGAAGGCGCCGTACTGGACGATGCGGAGGCGCGACCAGTTGGCCGGGTGGCTGATGGTCGCACCGCAGCTCGCCGGGATCGTCGCCTTCGTCATCGTTCCGCTCGGGATGGTGGGCTGGTACAGCCTGCACGAGTGGAACGTGCTGGCCGGGACGTTCGACTTCGTCGGCGCCGACAACTACGCGGCGCTGGCGGACGACCGCGAGCTCGGTTCGGTGCTGAAGGCAACGGGCCTGTTCTCGGTCGGGCTGGTGGTGCTGAACCTGAGCCTGGCGCTGTTCCTCGCCGTCCTGCTGAACCAGAAGCTGCGTGGCACGGTCGTCTTCCGGACGTTGTTCTTCTCACCGGTCGTGGTGACGCTGGTCGCGTGGACGATCGTGTGGGGGTTCCTGCTGCAGGACAACGGTGGGGTCAACGCGTTCCTTGATGTGGCGGGGATCGACGGGCCGAACTGGCTGCGCTCGGGCGGGTCCGCGATGGCCTCGGTGATCGTGGTCCAGCTGTTCAAGAACGTCGGGCTGAACATGGTGCTGTTCCTGGCCGCGCTGCAGGGTGTCCCGGCCGAGCTGTACGAGGCCGCCAGGATCGACGGCGCGTCCGCGTGGGCCCGGTTCCGGCGGGTGACCGTGCCGCTGATCAGTCCGACGATCCTGCTGACGATGATCCTGACGATCGTCGGCTCACTGCAGGTGTTCGCGCAGATCGCCGTACTCACCCAGGGCGGACCCGGAACGTCGACGACGGTGCTCGTGTACTACCTGTACCAGCAGGCGTTCCAGTTCCACCACCTCGGGTACGGCGCGACGCTGTCGGTGCTGCTGTTCGGGATCGTGCTCGTGCCGACCGTGATCCAGTGGCGGATGCGGCGGAAGTGGGTGTTCCATGAGTCCTAGGCTGAAGGTGCTCGTGTACGGCGTACTGCTGGTGTGCTGTGTGCCGTTCGTGTTCCCGATCTGGTGGATGGCGACGACCTCGCTCAAACCGGTGACCGAGATCTTCGCGTTCCCGCCGTCGCTCCTGCCGGGGTCACCGACGCTGGACGCGTACCGGCAGGTGTTCGACCTGCAGCCGTTCGGGCGACAGTACCTGAACAGCCTCTACATCGCGCTGCTGGTGACGATCCTGACCCTGGCCGTCTCCGCGCTCGCCGGATACGCGTTCGCGCGGATCCGGTTCCGCGGCGCGGGCGTGGTGTTCGTGATCGTGCTGACCGGGTTGCTCGTCCCGAACGAGGTGACGATCATCCCGCTGTACCGGATGTTCGACGCGCTCGGCCTGGTCGACACCCACTGGCCGCTCATCCTGGTCCCGGCCCTCGGCGCGCCGAGTGTGCTGGCGACATTCATCATGCGGCAGTTCTTCGTCACGCTGCCGGCCGAGCTCGAGGAGGCCGGCCGGGTCGACGGTCTCGGCCGGTT
Source organism: Kribbella turkmenica (assembly GCF_004348725.1). Lineage (GTDB taxonomy): Bacteria > Actinomycetota > Actinomycetes > Propionibacteriales > Kribbellaceae > Kribbella > Kribbella turkmenica. Next base: position 3,055 of record NZ_SMKR01000091.1, on the reverse strand, counting down.
CGGCCTGTTCTGGCGGGTCTGCCTCCCGCTCGCCCGGCCGGCCATCGGCGCGGTGTCGATCTTCACCTTCCTGCACAGCTGGAACCTCTACCTGGAGCCGATCGTTTTCCTGTCCAGCAAGGACAAGTTCACCATCCCGCAGGCGCTCACCCAGTACGTCGACGCCTACGGCGGCCCGATGTGGAACACCCAGCTCGCCGCGGCCACCCTGTCCGCCCTCCCGGTCCTGGTCGTCTTCGTCCTCGCCCAGCGCCAGTTCGTCGAAGGCCTGGCCCAGACCGGTCTGAAGGGCTGATTCGGGTCCGTGGAAAACTGGTGAGGTGAGCTTCCACGCGGCTGTCTTCATCGCCACCAGTCTCGACGGCTACATCGCCCGGCCGGACGGGTCCATCGACTGGCTCACCGAACGCGGTGAGCAGGCCGGCGACACCGGGTACGACGAGTTCATGGCCTCCGTGGACACCGTCGTACTGGGGCGGAACACGTACGAGAAAGCCCTCACCTTCGGCTTCTGGCCGTACGAGGGCAAGCACGTCGAGGTCCTCAGTACGACGCTCGCCGCGGACGCCGACGAGCGCATCCTCGTCCACCGCACCCTCGACGCCCTGGTCGAGACCCTGAACGACCGCGGCGCCAAACGCGTCTACACCGACGGCGGCCGGGTCATCCAGACCTTCCTCCGAGCCGGCCTGCTGAACGAGCTCACCATCACCACCGCCCCCGTCCTCCTCGGCGCCGGCATCCCGCTGTTCGGCGAACTCGAAGCCGACATCACCCTCACCCACAACGCCACCCGAACCCTGAGCGCCGGCTTCATCCAGTCCGACTACACGATCCACCGGGAGTAGTCCCAGCGGCACCCCGGCACGTTCACCAACGGCTCGAGGTCCTCCCCGCCACTCCGGTCCGCGCCGCCCGCCAGCGGAGACTCAGCCTCCTTCGCGGACTCGGCGTATCGAACCCGCTTGGTCTCTCGGCCGGCATGCCGTCGCGGTCCTCATCCTCGCGCAGCCGTCGATCCACCACGTCGGTCAGGTCCGCCGCGCCGCCCAGCGCACGCCAAGCCGACATCAACGCGTTGACCGTCAGCTCCGCCGCCGCCCGCTCGGTCACCTGCGGGCGTCATCCCTCTGCCGGTGTACTCACTGCCGCCCCTCACCGCCAGGCCGCTCCCCGACAACGAAAGCATCATCAGCAGTCAGCGGCTCCCGCAGGCTCGCACCGCCACCGGCTCTCCCTCCGCGCAGTCCGAAGATCCACATCCGGCACCAGCTTGTCCGGGAACGTCGGCACGTCCACACAGGCTCAACCATCCGAGGGACGCTGCTTGCAGGCATTGATCCACAAGCTACTTGCCTATGGCAACATCTTGACTGGTGTGGATGGATTGTCCACAGGATGGCAGCCTGTGGACAACTTTCTTCGGTTGGATCGCCCTGAAAACAAGGGCTTCGGGCTCGAAGACTGTCGGTGGGCAGGTCTACAGTTGCAGGTATGGAGATCCTCGGCGAACGACCCGTCTGGTCGATGAGCGACAGCGAGAAGCTGTCGACTCTCGACGCGGTCGTCGCCGAAGAGGCCAGGTTGGCGACGTTCAGGCTGCAATTGATCGCCGGCCTCGACCAGTCCGGCTACGCCAAGGAGCTGGGCGCCGGCGACACCGCCCGCCTGTTGTCCCAGCGCTACCGCATCGACGCCACGGAAGCCCGCCGCGACGTCCGCGTCGCCACCGGTCTCGGTAGGCACCCGGCCACCAGTGCCGCCCTGCCCGATCCCCGACTTCCCTTCCCGAACCCGACGACCGCGGAACCCACCGCTCCTGACGACGCAGACGCCGACGCAGACGACGACTCCGGCGGTCCGGCGACCCTCGGCGACCTGGATGCCGCCGCCTCCGAGTCGAGTGATGCGTGGCGCGTGCATCCCGCCCACGCCGAGGCGATCCTGTCGGTCCTGGGCAAGGTTCCCACCACAGTCCCGGCCGAGAACGTCGAGTTCGCCGAACGGCGACTGATCGAACTGGCCGCGACCCACACCCCGTCCGAGCTACGCCGAGTGGGCCGGAAGATCCGCGACATCCTCGATCCCGACGGACCGGAGCCGGAGGAGCAGAAGGCGTACGCCCGCGAATCCCTCACCCTGAAGACTGCCGACCGTGGCCTCACCGTCCGCGGCTACCTGGCCAACGAGAACGCAGAGCTCCTTCGCACCCTGATCCACGCCCACGCCAAACCGCACAAGACAGTCGACGGTGAGCTCGACCCGCGTCCTCGTGACAAGCGTCAGGCCGACGCCCTCGTCACCGTGCTGAACGCTGCTGCCAACACCCACCACCTACCCGCCGCCAGCAGTCCGCGCCGCAGTGGCACGCAGTCCGACCGGACCGCCGCCCCCGCATCGTCGAGATGTACTCAGGAGCAGACGCCGTTGCACGCGGGGGCCGGCCAAGCGGCCGGCGGCCCCGCCGCTGCGCTGCTCGACAACATCGGTCCTCGCCGAGCAATCCCTTCAGACGCAGCCATCCACAATGGGAGCGACGGTCACGAGGTGGTTGGCGGGTTGGCGTCCGGCCACGGGCCGAAGGCGCACCTCAGCGTGACCATCGATTTCGACACCCTCAAGGCCGCGACCGCGACCGGGACCGGCGCTCTGGTGTTCGGGGAGAACCTGTCCGCCGCGGTCGTCCGCCGGTTGGCCTGTGATGCCGAGATCCTCCCGATCGTCCTCGGCTCCAGATCACAACCACTGGACGTCGGCACCAGCCAACGCCTCGTCACCCGACCGATGCGACGGGTCTTGAACGCCCGCGACAAAGGCTGCGTGGTGTGCGGCGCCCCACCGATCCAGTGCGATGCCCACCATGTCGTCTCGTGGCTCGACGGCGGCGTGACCGCCGTGAACAACCTGGTCCTGCTCTGCAAGCGACACCACATCGACCTGCACTCCGGCCACTGGCAGATCCGCATCATCAATGGCGTCGTCCAGGTCACCCGACCGACCTGGACGACGCCATTGATGATGCGGATCTGCCAGTGGCCGGAGTGCAGGTCGATGT
>NZ_SMKR01000090.1 GCF_004348725.1 Kribbella turkmenica | reverse complement strand
GAGCCACACGGGGGTGACTTGGTCTCCGGGGGGCGGGGCGTCGTCGGTGCGGAGCCAGTGCACTTGGGTGCGTCCGGCTGCGCCGTGTTCGGCCAGTAGGGACTGGAGGCTGTCCCAAGTTGAGGTGTGCGGGCTGGGGCCGCGCCAGCGGGTGCTTACTGTGCCGTCGGGCCACTGCACGCCCTCCGCGAGCGTGCCGGTCCCCCGCGTGTGGCGCACCAGGCGGAACAAGCGCGGGTGGGGCTGCGGCGTGGTCACCTCTGAAGGCTCGCCCAGTGCCTGGTGTTTACAACAGGTGTGTGCTGTGGGCTGTGTGAACAGCCCACTTGTCCTTGCCTGCAAGGCTTCTGGCAGCGTTTTGTCGGCGTGGGCTTGTACTGTCGCAGCACATGAGCTTGGAGCACGAACGGGGGTGGTCCTGTGGCAGAGGCAGCGTTCGGTGCGCACTTGCGGCAGTGCAGGCAGGCGGTCGGCTTGAGTCTGCGGCAGCTTGCTACGCGGGTCGGCTACGACCACAGCTACTTGTCGCAGGTGGAGCGCGGCCAGCGACCTGGGTCTGCCGAGTTGGCGAGGCTCTGCGACCGTGAACTCGGCACCGGCAACGAGCTGAGCACCGCCTTCGATCACAAGCCTCGATCTATGCGCCCAGCCGACCCCGTGCAGTCCTTCGGGCCGGCGAACGCCCTGGAGGCGGCCTGGCACCAACTCGTCACGGCGTTCGGGAGTGACTGGGCGCCTTCTGCGCTCGAGAACTTCCAGAGCGTTCCGCCGGCTCAACTGCTGCCAGAGCTAATCACGGATCTCCGGCTGCTGCAGACGACGGGGTCAACCGAGTCTGCTGTCGAAGCGGCGGAGCTGTGCGTGTTGACTGCACAGACCTTGACCGCTCTCGGGCAAGGAAGCAGTGCGCAGCGTTGGTGGCAGGCTGCCCGGACTGCTGCGGACCTCTCGGCTGAGTCGGCGGTGCGCAGTGCGGTGCGTGCACAGCAAATCATCTGCGGGCTGGCCGAGCGGCGGCCGGTGGCAGAGTTGCTGCGAACAGCGCAGGAAGCGTTGGCGATCACGAGTGTTGCGCCGGCGCACGCTGCTCACGCTTTGGTGCTGGCGGAGCTGGGGCAACACGAGCAGGCTCATCGGGCGTTGCAAGACTTCATCGGAGTCGCTGAGGGTTTGCCGTCGACAGGTCCGTCGCACGGGCCGCTGGGCGACTGGGCGCCGTACGAGGTGCACCGCGTCGAGGGCCGGGTGTGCGCGAGCCTGAGGTACGGCGCGGCTGGGTGTGTGCTGCTGGCTCGAGCGCTCGAGCTGTGCCCCAACAACTGGCTCGGTGAACGGGCAAGGCTGCAAATGGAATTGGCAGAGTGCCTGGTGGTGGACGGAGACGTAGCCGCAGGAGTTGCGCTGGCTCTGCGCGTCCTGGTTGAGCTGCCGGACGAGTGGCATACCTATTACTTGTACGACGATGCCGCTCGGGTGCTGAGCGCCGTACGCGCTCGACAGCCCGGGATGGTAGCGACGCTGCAGGAGCTTCTCGCACGTACGCCGTACCTGAAGGGCCGCAGTGTGGGCACTGGGTCGAGGGGGGTCGGGAGTGAGGGGTAACGTGCCGGGAGTGACGACGACTGACGCGTGGGACTTCTCGGTTGAGCTGCGGAGTGAGCCGGCCAGTGCGGAGGTGCGCACGGCTGTGTTGGCCAACCCGGCGTTCGGGAAGACGTTCACCGACCACATGGTGGTTGCGAACTGGACGGTCGAGCGTGGGTGGCACGACGCCCGCGTGACCGCGTTCGCACCGCTCACGGTGAGCCCGGCGGCCGCCGTACTGCACTACTCGCAGGAGATTTTCGAGGGGCTCAAGGCCTACCGGCACGGAGACGGGTCGGTGTGGGCGTTCCGCCCCGATCGCAACGCGGCCCGGTTCACCGCGAGCGCTGCGCGGCTCGCCCTGCCGCAGGTGCCCGAAGACGCGTTCGTTTCCGCACTGCGCGCGCTGGTGACGGTCGACGAGCCGTGGGTGCCGTCCTCCGACAGTGACGAGACCAGTCTGTATCTACGGCCTTACATGATCGCCACCGAAGCCGCCCTGAGCGTTCGGCCGGCGCACGAGGTCCTGTTCGGCGTCATCGCCTCGCCCGCCGGCCCGTACTTCGACACCGGGCCGAAGCCGGTGTCGATCTGGCTGACCACGTCGACCATCCGCGCGACGCCGGGTGGGACCGGCGCGGCCAAGTGTGGTGGCAACTACGCCGCCAGCCTGGCCGGCCTGGCCGAAGCCGTCGCGAACAACTGCGAGCAGGTCGCGTTCGTCGATGCGGTCGAGCACAAGTGGCTCGAGGAGATCGGCAGCATGAACCTGTTCTTCGTCTACGCCGACGGCCGGATCGTCACGCCGGGGTTGTCCGGCTCGATCCTCGAAGGCGTCACCAGGGCGTCGGTGGTCGACCTGGCCGCCGACCTCGGTCACAAGGTGGAGGAGCGCCGGGTGTCCGCCGACGAGTGGAAGGACGGCATGCGCAGCGGTGAGATCACCGAGGTGTTCGCGTCCGGCACCGCCGCCGTGATCACCCCGATCGGCCGGCTCGCCTGGCCGGACGGCGACCTGACCATCGGCGACCACTCGGTCGACCACGGCGTCGGGCCGGTGACCAAGTCGGTCCGGTCGACCCTGCTCGACCTCCAGTACGGCCGCATCCCCGACCACCGCGGCTGGCTGACCCGGCTGGCGTAGTTCCTGCCGGTTGTCCCTGCCGCCGGTTAAGTTGGGTTCATGGCTGAGTCCAAGGCGGGGAAGTCCAAGACTCCGGCGATCGAGCTGGAGGTGGGTGAGCGCACGGTGCGGATCTCCAACCCGGACCGGGTGTACTTCCCGGCGCGCGGGGAGACCAAGCTGGATCTGGTCAAGTACTACCTGTCCGTCGGCGATGGGATCCTGCGGGCGCTGCGGGAGCGGCCGTGCATGCTCCATCGGTTCCCGGAAGGCGTGTCCGGCGAGAAGGTGCACCAGAAGCGGCTGCCGCACGGGGCGCCGCCGTGGATGGAGACCGTGCGGGTGAAATTCCCGCGCTACAACCGTACGGCGGACGAGCTGTGCGTGACCGAGGTCGCGCACGTGGCATGGGCGGTGCAGATGTCGACGGTCGAGTTCCACCCATGGAACTCCCGCCGCGCCGACACCGAGAAGCCGGACGAGTGGCGGATCGACCTGGACCCGATGCCCGACTGTCCGTTCGACCGGGTCCGCCGGGTCGCGTACGTCGTCCACGAAGTGCTCGATGAGCTCGGAGCCGTGGGCTATCCGAAGACGTCCGGCGGTTCGGGCATCCACGTCTATGTCCGGATCAAGCCGGAGCACGGGTTCTCCGACGTACGACGCGCCGCGCTGGCGTTCGCGCGGGAGGTCGAGCGGCGCGCACCGGACGACGTGACGACGACCTGGTGGCGCAAGGACCGCGACCCGAAGAAGGTGTTCGTGGACTTCAACCAGAACGCCAGGGACCACACGATCGCGGCCGCCTACTCGGTCCGTGGGAATTCCGAGGGCACCGTGTCGACGCCGATCCGCTGGGACGAGATCGACGACGTCGACCCGAGTGCGTTCACGATCGAGACCGTCCCGGCCCGGTTCGCCGAGCTCGGCGACCTGCACGCAACGATCGACGACGACGTCTACACCCTCGACACCCTGTTGGAATGGGCCGAACGGGACGAACGGGAAGGCGCCGAGGAGCCGCCTCCACCCGACGAGTAGCCGTCCGCGGAGGGGCCACGAGATCCGGATCCGCCTCGAGGGACCGCCCTAGGCGATCTGCTCCTGGATCTTGAACTGGAGGCCGTCGGCGGCGGCCAGGTAGACGTCCTGGTCGACCAGATTGCCGTCGAGGCGCATGAGGCCTCGAGGGCTGTCGTAGAAGTGGCCGGTGGGGAGGGGCGCTGAGACCGTGATGCATCCGCTCACCTCGCCGAGACGGGCCAGAAAACGGATCGCTTCGTAGCAGGATTCGCCGACGGCGTTCAGGGCCGGGGCGTACCGGCCGAAGCGGGTGTAATACTGCTGGGCGAAGTCGCTGCTCTCGACTGTTCGCAGGCCGTCGAAGTACGCCGCGGCCGCGTACACGCCTTCATTGGCTGCGGGGCCGGCCCCGAGGAGGGTGTTCTCCTCGATGGCGGGGCTGAGGCGAACGAGCTCGTCGCTCAGCCCGCGCCGGGCGAACTGGCGATTGAAGTGGACGGCATCCTGGCCCATCAGGAGCATGATCACACCGTCGGCGTCGGCTGCCTCCAGCCCGTCGAGCACGGCCCGGAAGTCGGCGGTGCCCAGCGGGACATATGCCGACTTGACGATCTCGGATCTCGTCCCCTGCAAGCCTTCCCGAGCCACCGATCCGGTCACTCGCGGGTACACGTAATCGTTGCCTACGACAACCCATCGGCGGGCGCCGTGGTGTTCACGGAGCCAGTGGGCTGCCGGGAGCAACTGGTTCACCGGACGCTCGCCGAGCATGAAGACACCGGGAGTGTCGTCGCTGCCCTCGTGCATCGCCGCGAACGCGTACACGACGCGGCCGCGGATGCGCCGGGTCAGGGCGACGCGGACGGCGGAGATGTGCCAGCCGGCGACCGCGTCGACCCGGCCGGTGTCGACCAGGCGGCCGACGTCTTCGGCGACAACCTCGGGTGCTCGGCCGGCGTCGACCTGGACGAGTTCGATCTTGCGCCCGGCGATTCCGTTGCGCGCGTTCAGTTGCTCGACGGCGAGCTGACCGCAGGCGAGACAGGACGGCCCGTAGATGCCGGTCGGTCCCTGCAACGGCACAACGAATGCGATGGACACCACGTCGGATCGCCGCAAGAGCACCTCCTCAGTCAGCCGTACCACTCCGGTCAAGCGTCGTACGTCGGGCTCGGCGGCGCAGCCGTCGTACTACGTGCTGAGACGACGGCCTGCTCAGTGTGACCCGAGTGGAGGCGGTTCTCCGAACGCTGGGCTATATTCCCAGCAGCCATCACTCGGGAGGAGCGCGGATGCCATCCAGTCTGCTCCTGCTGCTCAAGCAGACCGAGCGCCGGATCGAGCTCGGTCTGCAGCCGCTGCTCGACGAGTTCGGGATGTCCATCGAGCAGTGGCGGGTAATGTCCGCGCTGCACGATGAGCCCGGTCAGCCCATGTCGGCGCTCGCCGAGGCCGCCGTACTCCCGGCCGCCACTCTGACCCGGCACGTCGACAAGCTGGTCGAACGCGGTCTGGTCCTGCGCCGCGTCCATCCGGACGACAGGCGCCGCGTCGTCACCGCCCTCTCCCCCGTCGGCGGTACGGTCGCCGAGCGCATCGCAGCCGCGCAGCGCGACCTCGAGACCGATCTTGCGGATCACTTCCGGATGGAAATACACGAACGTAGCGGATCGGCAACACGGAGGTAACACGCCGTTCCTAGGTTCCTTCCATTCGGGTGCATCCCGGTCGGCAGCGTCGCCGGCTCGCCGAAGCACCCGCCGCCCGAAGGTGCCGCAGGAGTTCCGCATGACCGTTGAACCCTCGATCGACCACCGCGCCAACCCTGAACCACCGCCTCAAACCACCGCGACGCGTGAGACGCTGGAGGACTACACTCTCCGCTTCGCGCCGCGCAGCTACCGCAAGTGGTCGACCGGCGTCGTCGCCGTCTCGGCCCTCGGCGGGATCGCCTATCTGGCCGACTTCGCGATCGGCGCGAACATCGGCATCTCGTACGGGACCACGAACGCCCTCTGGGGTATCGCGATCTTCGCGGTGGTGATCTTCGCGACCGGCCTGCCCGTCGCGTACTACGCCGCGCGCTACAACATCGACCTCGACCTGATCACCCGTGGCAGCGGATTCGGGTACTACGGCTCGGTCGTGACGAACGTGATCTTCGCGTCGTTCACGTTCATCTTCTTCGCGCTCGAAGGCTCGATCATGGCGCAGGGTCTCGAACTCGGGCTGCACATCCCGTTGTGGCTCGGCTATGCGGTGTCCACGCTGGTGATCTTTCCGCTGGTGATCTACGGCATGAAAGTGCTGTCCACGTTGCAGGTCTGGACGACACCGCTGTGGCTGATCCTGATGGTGCTCCCGTTCCTGTATCTGGTCGTCTCGCACCCGGATTCGGTGTCGACGTTCTTCGACTACCGCGGTGAGAACGACGAGGGCACGAACGTCGGTTCGATGTTGCTCGCGGCCGGTGTGTGCCTCTCACTGATCGCGCAGATCGCCGAGCAGATCGACTATCTGCGCTTCATGCCGCCGAAGACTCCGGAGAACTCACGCCGCTGGTGGACGGCGATGCTGCTGGCCGGGCCGGGTTGGGTGATCTTCGGAGCGATCAAGCAGGTGATCGGCTTGTTCCTCGCGGTCTACCTCATCGCGAACGTCGCCGGCGGTGCTTCGGTCGCCAATGAGCCGGTGCACCAGTTCCTGGAGATCTACCAGGGGTTCCTGCCGGGCTGGCTCGCGATGGCGCTGGCCGTCGTACTGGTCGTGATCAGCCAGGTGAAGATCAACGTGACCAACGCGTACTCCGGTTCGCTCGCGTGGACGAACTCGTACACGCGACTCACCCGGCACTATCCTGGCCGGCTCGTCTTCCTCGCCTTCAACCTGGTGATCGCGCTGGTGCTGATGGAGGCGAACATGTTCGACTTCCTCAACACCATTCTCGGTTTCTACGCGAACTGCGGAATGGCGTGGATCGTGGTCGTTGCCGCGGACATCGTCTTCAACAAGTACCTGCTCAAGCTGTCACCCAAGGAGCCGGAGTTCCGCCGGGGCATGCTGTACGCCGTCAACCCGGTCGGCTTCGTCTCGATGGCCGCGGCCGCCGGGGTCTCGATCCTGGTGTTCTTCGGTGGACTCGGCGACACGATCAAGCCGTACTCGCCGCTGGTCGCGATCGGGCTCGCGGTCGTCCTGCCGCCCATCCTGGCGGTCCTCACTCGCGGCAAGTACTACCTCCGCCGTACCGACGACGGACTCGACCTGCCGATGTTCGACGAGCACGGCAACCCGTCGGGCGCCGTACTGACGTGCCACGTGTGCCGCCAGGAGTACGAGCGACCGGACATGACCGCGTGCCAGACGCACGACGCGGTCGTGTGCTCGCTCTGCCTCAGCACCGACAAGGTGGCCGACCACGTCCTTCCGGCCGCGCCGTGAACTTCACCCCGTCCGAGACCGAGAAGCTGCTGCTCTCCGTGGCCGGCATGGTCGCCCGCGACCGGCTGGCCCGGGGAGTCCGGCTCAACCACCCCGAAGCGGTCGCGCTGCTGAGCACCTGGGTGATCGAGCGCGCCCGCGAAGGTGCCCGCGTCGCCGACCTGATGGAACGCGGCCGCACGGTCCTCACCCGCGACGACGTCATGCCCGGAGTCGCCGAACTCCTCACCGACGTCCAGATCGAAGCCACCTTCCCCGACGGCCGCAAACTCGTCACCGTCCACGACCCGATCATTTGAACGGAGCAGCATGCCAGCTCTCAACAGGTCCGGCCCAGGAGCCGTACGCGTCGCACCTGGAACCATCCAGTTGAACGCGGATCGATCGGACAGCGAGCGTTTGCGACTGGTGATCGTGAACACCGGAGACCGGCCGGTGCAGATCGGCTCTCATCTGCATCTGGCTGACGCGAATACCGCACTGTCTTTCGACCGGGAGGCCGCCCGAGGCTTCCGGTTGGACATTCCGTCCGGCACGTCGCAACGGTTCGAGCCCGGTGCCTCTCGTGAGGTGGAGCTCGTGGCGTTGAAGGGAAACCGGCGGGTGCCCGGAATCCAGGTGAAGCGCGATGGCTGAGCTGTCACGGGACGCGTATGCCGCTTTGTACGGGCCGACGGTCGGAGATCAGGTTCGGCTGGCCGATACGGACTTGTGGATCGAGGTGGAGCGGGATCTCACGGCCGGCGGCGAGGAGGTTGTGTTCGGCGGCGGGAAGTCGATCCGGGAGTCGATGGGGCAGGGTACGACGACTCGGGCCGAGGGTGCGCCGGACACCGTCGTCACCAACGCGCTCGTGCTGGACTGGTGGGGCATCGTGCGTGCGGACGTCGGCATTCGTGACGGCCGCATCGTCGCGCTCGGCCGGGCCGGGAACCCGGACATCGCGGACGGTGTACATCCCGAGCTGCGGATCGGGCCGTCGACGGACGTGATCGCGGGCGAGGGACGGATCCTCACCGCGGGAGCCATCGATTCCCACGTGCACCTGATCTCGCCGTCACAACTGCACGAGGCGCTCGCGACCGGGATCACCACGATCGTCGGCGGTGGGACCGGGCCGAGCGAGGGTTCCAAGGCGACGACCGTGACCCCTGGCGGATGGCACCTCGAGCAGATGCACCGGAGCCTTGACGCATTCCCGCTGAACGTGTTGCTGCTGGGCAAGGGGAACACGGTGAGCTCGGAAGCGCTCGCCGAGCAAGCACTGGCCGGTGCGGCCGGGTACAAGGTCCACGAGGACTGGGGATCGACGCCGGCAGCGATCGACACCGCGCTGCGGGCCGCGGACGAGTGGGGGCTGCAGGTCGCTCTGCATGCCGACAGCCTCAACGAAGCAGGCTTCGTGGAATCCACGCTGGGTGCCATCGCGGGTCGAGGAATCCACGCGTTCCATGTCGAAGGCGCCGGGGGTGGCCATGCGCCTGACATCTTGTCGATTGCTTCGTACCCGCACGTCATCCCCGGGTCGACCAACCCGACCTTGCCGCACACCGTCAACACGGTCGCCGAACATCTCGACATGCTGATGGTCTGTCACCATCTCAGCCCGGACGTGCCGGAGGATCTCGCGTTCGCCGAGTCGCGGATCCGGGCGACCACGATCGCGGCCGAGGACGTCCTGCATGATCTCGGTGCCTTGTCCATCACCTCGTCGGACGCGCAGGCGATGGGACGGATCGGCGAGGTGATCACCCGCACCTGGCAGGTCGCGCACGTGATGAAGGGACGGCGCGGCGCACTCGGCTCGGAGCTGCCGGCCGACAACGAGCGGGCCCGGCGGTACGTCGCTAAGTACACCATCAACCCGGCTGTCGCCCATGGCGTCGACAACGTGGTCGGCTCGGTGGAACCCGGAAAGCTGGCGGACCTGACGCTGTGGGATCCGCGGTACTTCGGTGTGCGCCCGAGCCTGGTGATCAAGGGCGGCATGATCGCCTGGGCGGCGCTCGGCGATCCGAACGCGTCGATCCCGACACCGCAGCCAGTGCTGATGCGGCCGGCGTTCGGTGAGGCGATCGGGGCCGACGTTTCGTTCACCTTCGTCTCCCCCGCCGCGCTGGACGACGGACTGGCTGAGCGACTGCGGCTGCGCCGTCGGCTCCTCGCCGTACAACCCACGCGGGAGATCGGCAAGGCGGACATGAAGAACAACGACGCTCTTCCGGGGATCGACATCGATCCAGAGACGTTCGCGATCGCCATCGACGGCGAACTGGTCGAGCCGGCACCGGCCGATGTTCTGCCACTCGCCCAGCTCTACACGATGTTCTGATGGGTTCGCCTGAGGTGGTGGCGTTGATGCTGGCCGACGGACGGTTGCCCACTGGTGGGCACACCCAGTCGGCCGGCCTGGAGCCGGCCGTCCGTGCCGGGCTGGGTGCCGGTGGCGATCGACTCACCGATGTCGCCGGCTATGCCCGCGACCGTCTCCGCACGATCACCCGGGTGGAAGCCGCCGTCGCGGTCGTCGCGCGCCATATCACCGTCTCGGCGGCCACGGCACCGAGGCGCGGATCGCGGCCGGACAAGTGGCCTGCCACCGGGGATCCACGACTGAGCCCGGCTGACGACGCGACGGGGACGGCGTCCCGGGCGGCCATGTCGCTGGGGATGGTTGAGGCTGCTTGGGCGGCTCGGACACCTAGTCAGGTGATGCGCGGTGCGGCCCGGCGGCAGGGACGGGCGTACTTGCGGCTGGCGGCGCGGGTCTGGCCGGACGTACTGCGGTACCTGCGCAACGACACCGAGGTCGCGCGTCCCGTCGTGGTCGGGGTCATCGCAGGTGTGACCGGGTTGTCGGCGGAGCAAGTCGCCAGGTCGGTCGCGCACGACGACGTGCAGACGGTGGTGTCCGCGTCCCTCAAGTTGCTCCCGGTAGATCCGGCGGATGCGGCGAGCTGGCTGGCCGGGCTGCACGACGACATCGAGCGACTCGTCACCGACGTCGCTTCGCTGACCGAGATCGACAAGCTCCCCGCGAGCGGGGCGCCGCTGCTCGACGTGTTCGCACAGAACCATGCCGACGAGAGAATGAGGTTGTTCCATGCATGACCACAGCACGCGGTCCTTCCGGCTCGGGATCGCCGGGCCGGTCGGAACCGGGAAGAGTTCGCTGATCGCGACCGTCTGCAGTGAGCTCTCCGCCGAACTCCGGCTCGGTGTGATCACCAACGACATCTACACCGACGAGGACGCGCGACTGCTGCGGTCGGCCGGGGTCCTCGATCCCGAGCGGATCCGGGCGGTCGAGACCGGAGCGTGTCCGCATACCGCGATCCGGGACGACGTGACACCGAATCTGATCGCGGTCGAGGATCTGGAACGGGACTTCGCACCGCTGGACGTCGTACTGGTGGAGTCCGGCGGCGACAACCTGACGGCTACCTTCTCCCCCGCGCTCGTGGACGCCCAGGTCTTCGTCCTCGATGTGGCCGGTGGTGGGGACGTCGCACGCAAGGGCGGTCCGGGGATCGCGCGGGCGGATCTGCTCGTGGTGAACAAGACGGATCTCGCGCCGTACGTCGGAGTGGACGTCGAGCAGATGGTGACGGACGCCGAGGCCGCCCGGGACGGGAAGCCGGTGCTGGCGCTCTCCCGCAACGACCCCGCGTCGGTCGCACAGCTGAAGGAATGGGTGCTGTCGATGACGAACGTCGTCCGCAGCGGTGAACACACGCCCGTCGATCCCGGACCTGTGGCACCTCACACTCACGTGGACGAGGACGGCCAACTCATCACCCACACCCATGCCCACGCGCATTGAGGTCGTTGCCGACCCCGTTCGCGATCGGTGTGTCTTGACCACTGATCACATCTCACCGCGACGGTTGCCGGCACCAACCGGCGTCGTCCGGGTCGCGTTGGTTGCGGCCGGTGCGTTGTTGCTGGCCGGCGATCGAGTCCATCTCGAGATCGATGTGTCGGGGCCGGTCCGCGTGGAGATCGTCGAGACCGCCGGGACGGTCGCGTACGGAATGCGTGGGGCGTCGGCGCGGTGGGATGTCGACATCCGGCTGACGGCTGGGGCGCGCCTGTGGTGGCACGGCGAACCGTTCGTGGTCTCGGCGGATGCGGCGGTGACGCGATCGATGACGGTACGGATGGAGTCCGGGTGCAGGGCTGCACTGCGGGAATCGCTCGTACTCGGGCGACATGGGGAAGCCGGAGGTGCGCTGCAGACGCTGACTCGGGCGTGGATCGAGGACGAGCTGGTGCTGGCCGAGGATCTGGATCTGTCGCCCGAGGCACGTGGAGGATGGGCGGTTCTGGGCAGTGCTCGATGCTTGGACACAGTCACGTCGCTCGGGTTCCGGCTACCTGAGGACGCTCAGACCTTGCAACTCGAAGGTTGTGGTTCGATCGCCCGCCGGCTGGTCCACGAGCACCACGAGAGCGACCTCCGCCGACTGCCCTGAGCGCCTAGGATCAACGAGTGCGGACATTGGACCAGGCCACCGCGTACACCCGTGCCGTCGGCCTTGCCACGAAGGGGCGACGGTCGGTCCTTGGCATCACCGGGGCGCCGGCGGCCGGGAAGTCGACGTACGCCGAGCAACTGACGGGGAAGCTGGCCGCGGACGGGCACAGGGTCGCGCTGGTGCCTATGGATGGGTACCACCTGGCGCAGTCCGTGCTGGCGGAACTCGGGCTCGCCGCGGTGAAGGGAGCACCGCACACGTTCGACGGCTACGGGTTCGTCGCCCTGCTCCGACGGTTGAAGGAGACCCCAGGCGAGCAGGTCTGGGCGCCGCGCTTCGACCGCGGGCTGGAGGACTCGATCGCCGCCAGCATCGGGATCGCGCCGGACGTCACGCTGGTCGTGACCGAAGGCAACTATCTGTTGCTCGACGAGAGCCCCTGGTCAACAATCCGCACCCTGCTCGACCAGTGCTGGTACGTCGAGGTGCCTGAGCGGCTGCGGCACGAGCGGCTCGAAGCCCGCCACCGTCGTTACGGCCGCTCCCCCGAGGAAGCCCGCGAACGCACCTTCGGCACCGACGAGCGCAACGCCCGGATCGTCGCCGCGACCGCGCCGAGGGCGGACGCGATCATTCAGCCCGCCTGACAGACCCGGTCGATGAAGCCGGCCACCCCGTCCAGGTAGAGCTGCAGCCCGAAGTCGAAGTCCTCGCCCGACTCGGCCTCGAAATTGCCGACCGACTCGAACACCCCTGCGTCGAGAACCCGGGCGAGCGCGGGGAGTTGGCGCGGGTCCACGACCCGCGACAGGACTGCGCCGTACCGGCTGAAGGCGTTCGGGTTGTCGGCGAAGCCGGCGGCCAGGTCGAGCGACAGGCGGATCTCGCCGTGGACGTACGTCATCAGGCCCATCACGACGCCGACCTTGGCCTCCTCCGGCAGGCCGGTGTCCTCGAGCGCGCCGAGCGCGGAGTCGAACCAGGCGAGGTTGTTCGGCCCGGCCGGCGGGCCGGAGATCGGGAGCTTCGAGTACCACCGGTGTTTGCGGATCGCGACGAGCACCCCCTCGGCCCACAACGTCAGCCCGGTCCGCCAGTCGACGTCGTCGGGCAGCGGTGACGGACGCTCGAGCGCGGCGTCCGACATCAGCACGAGCAGCTCGTCCTTGCTCTTCACGTGCCGGTAGAGCGCCATCGTCGAGTTGCCCAGCCGCTCGGCCACCCGCGCCATCGACACCGCGGCCAGGTCCTCCGCGTCGGCGATCTCGATCGCCGCCCGGGTGATGTCCTCGACGGTCAGTGACGGCTTCGGCCCCCGCCGGCCGGGGTCCCGCAGCCGCCACATCAGCGCCACGTCGGCCGGCAGCTCGCTCATCTCCTCCACCGCCTCAGTCTAGGGCTTGCGCGAGCATATGGCGTACCTGCTACGCTATTTAGCGTAGCGAATACGCAGTAAGGAGGGGACGATGATCGTCGAGGCAACCGGCCTGCGGAAGTCGTTCGGAGCGACCGAGGTGCTCACCGGCGTCGACCTGCACGTCGAGGAGGGATCCGTGCTCGCGCTGCTCGGCCCGAACGGCGCCGGCAAGACCACCACCGTGCGGATCCTGACCACGCTCACCCGGCCGGACGCGGGCCAGGCGACCGTCGCCGGGTACGACGTACTGCGCGAGCCGGCCCAGGTCCGCAGCGTGATCAGCCTGACCGGGCAGTACGCCGCGGTCGACGAGAACCAGACCGGCCGGGAGAACCTGGTCATGGTGGGCCGTCTGATGCACCTCGGCCGGTCGGCCGCGCGCCGCCGCACCGGCGAACTGCTCGACCAGTTCGGCCTGACGCAGGCGATGGACCGCCGGGTGAAGACGTACTCCGGTGGGATGCGGCGGCGGCTCGATCTGGCGATGAGCCTGATCGCGCGGCCGCGGGTGATCTTCCTGGACGAACCGACCACCGGGCTCGACCCGGCCAGCCGGTCGACGATGTGGGACGCGATCGGCGAGCTCGTCCGCGGCGGCACCACGATCCTGCTGACCACACAGTACCTGGAGGAGGCGGACCGGCTGGCCGACCGGATCATGGTGCTCGACAAGGGCGGGATCGTCGCCACCGGTACCGCTGACGACCTGAAGTCGCAGATCGGCGGCGAGCGGATCGAACTGCGCTTCGCCGACGAACGGCAGTTGCTGAAGGCAAGCGGCGTACTGGACGGGATCGCGGGCCAGCTGGTGCTGAACCTCCCGTCCGACGGGACGGCAGCGCACCTGCACCACGTGCTCGACGTGCTCCGGGACAACGGGGTGGTCCCGGAGCGGGTGTCGTCCCACCGCCCGACGCTCGACGACGTCTTCCTGGCCCTGACGGCGTGAAAGGAGCAGATCACGTGTCACACCAAGGAGCCGCCGCCGCGATCTCCGACACGGTCACCATGATCGATCGCTGCGTCCGGCTGATGCGCCGCAACGTGGACACGCTGTTCGTGTCGATCCTGCTGCCGTTGCTGATGATGGCACTGTTCGTGTACGTCTTCGGCGGCGCGATCGACACCGGCACGGAGTACATCAACTACGTGGTCCCCGGCATTCTCCTGCTGACCACCGGGTACGGCGCCTCGAACACCGCGATGGCGGTCGCCGACGACATGACCACCGGGATGATCGACCGGCTGCGGTCGCTGCCGATCCGCAGCTTCGCCGTCCTGACCGGGCACGTGACCGCGAGCATCGCCCGGAACGCGGTGTCGACGGCGATCGTGATCGCGGCCTCGCTGGCGATGGGCTTCCGGCCGAACGCCGGCCCGGGTGACTGGCTCGCCGCGATCGGACTGATGCTGCTCTACGTCCTCGCGCTCTCCTGGCTCGCGGCCGGGGTGGGCGTGATCGCGAAGTCGGTGGAGTCGGCGAGCACGCTGAGTTTCTTCATGCTGTTCCTGCCGTACCTGAGCAGCGCGTTCGTCCCGCCCGAGACGATGCCGTCGTGGTTGCAGCCGGTCAGCGAGCACCAGCCGATCACCCCGGTGATCGAGACCGTGCGCGGCTTCCTGATCGGGGCACCGCCGGGGAACGACGGCTGGATCGCGCTGGCGTGGTGTACCGGTCTGCTCCTGTTCTCGTTCACGCTGGCGACCTCGTTGTACCGGCGCCGCACGAGCCGCTGAGCGCAGGTTTCGGACCGTTCGCCCCCTGAGGGCGGACCTGGTTCGGACATGACCCCGCGCCCGGGTTACCGTCTAGGTCCCCCCAACGTGTGGCGGTCCCACTCCCCCCGGGACCCACACGGACAAGCGCCCCGATCTCTGATCGGGGCGCTCTGTTTTCCCTGCCCACCAGGGTTTCCGGACTGTACCGGTGGTCCGGAGAAACTCGCCAGAAAATCTCGGAGTGATGTCAAATCCGGCCCGGTTGCTTCGACGTATCAGTGAGAGCGACCAAAGCAGAGGGTCAGAATGAACACCACCACCGCCACGACCACCGCCACGACCGCCACGACCGCCACGATCACCGTCAGCACCGACACCGCCACCACCCAGCTCATCGTCAGCATGCTCGCCGACGGCAGCCCGGTCTGGTTCGTGGCCGGGATGGTCAACATGCGCAGCCACGACGTCTACATGATCGGCCGGGCCGCCGGCTATCCGGACAAGGCGAAATTGCGCCGGGCCGTCTGGGCGCAGAGGAACCGCACCCGAGTCCCGCAAGCTGCCTGACACTCCTTCAGGTCGCTCCGCGACAACCGTCAGCCGCTGCTGCCCACCCGGGCGGCAGCGGCTGATGTGTGTAGCCGGCCCCTCACATCGCCGGAGGTGGACCGGTTCCTGAGCTGGTCGGCTGGCCGACGACCTGCTGGCGATCGGGTCCGATGACGTGGTGATCGTGATCGCGCCCGGACGGCTGATCGTCGACGCGGAGATCGTGATCGACCCGGCCCGCGCGGTCGGCGCAGGCATCATCCTGCTGAGCGAGCGGCTGGTCGGTGAGCGACTCCCCGACGACGTGACAGTGGCGATCCACGTCCCCGAAGACCGTCAACGGCATCACCGCGGAGGTGCTGACCACGATCGTCACCACCGAACGCGCCGGCGCAGGCGGTCGCGGCCGCCTGCGCCGGAACGGACCGTGGAGTCGGCGCACACCCTCGAGTCGCTGTGACAGCAGCTAGGCTTCTGAGGCATGGACGAGGTCCGCGTTGTCGACTACCACACGGCCGGGGAACCGTTCCGGATCGTGACATCGGTGGAGGTTCCCGGCGCCTCGGTGCCGGACCGGCGGGTCCACGCCCAGTCCTCGCCGGCGGTCGACGCCGTCCGGCAACTGCTGGTGAACGAACCGCGCGGGCATGCCGACATGTACGGCGGATTCGTGGTGCCGGGCAACGATTCCGGTGCGGACTTCGGCGTCCTGTTCTGGCACAAGGACGGGTACTCGACGGCGTGCGGGCACGGGACGATCGCCCTCGGCGTCTGGGCGGTGGAGAGCGGGCTGGTCGCCGCTTGCTCCGACGGGGTGACCGAGGTCGTCATCGACGTACCGTCCGGCCGGGTCGTCGCCCGGGTCACCCGTGCCGGCGGTTCGGTGTCCAGCGTCGCCTTTCGCAACGTTCCGGCGTACGTCGTTCGTCGCGGGGTGCCCGTGTCGACGTCACGTGGTTCTGCCCTTGCGGACGTGAGTTTCGGCGGTGCCTTTTACGCCTGTGTGCCGGCGGCTTCGGTCGGGCTCTCGGTGACTCCCGCCTGCTACACCGACCTGATCGCGGTCGGCCGGGAGATCAAGTGGGCGCTCGACCCGTCCGCCGTACACCCGGTGGATCCGCGGCTCAACGGCATGTACGGGACCATCTTCTACGACGACCTCGGCTCCTGGGACCGCGGACCGTACCAGCGCAACGTCGCCGTCTTCGCCGACGGCGAGGTCGACCGGTCACCGTGCGGCTCGGGTACGTCGGCGCGCCTTGCGCTGCTGTACGACGAGGGCCGGCTGACAGCCGGTCAGGTGCTCCGGCACGACTCGATCGTCGGGTCGACGTTCCTCGGACGGGTCGTGTCCGAAGCCGACGGCGGCGTGATCACGGAGGTCGAGGGATCGGCGTACCGGACCGGCACCGCCACCTTCACCCTCGACCCCCGCGACCCGCTCGGCACCGGCTTCACCCTGCGCTGAGCATTAGCCTTGGGCGCATGATCTTCATCACCGCGAAGTTCCGGGTCAAGGCCGAGCACGCCTCGGACTGGCCGTCGATCACCGCCGAGTTCACCCAGGCGACCCGGTCCGAGCCCGGCTGCCTGTGGTTCGACTGGTCCCGCTCGATCGACGACACCGACGAGTACGTGCTGGTCGAGGCCTTCGCCGACGACGACGCAGCCACGGCCCACGTGACCTCGGACCACTTCAGGGCCGCTCAGCAGCACCTCCCGCCGTACCTCGTCGAGACCCCGCGGATCGTGAACTTCAAACTCCCGCAGAAGGACTGGTCCGAGCTCGGCGAGCTCGCGGTCAAGTAGCCACCACCACGGTGTTCTGCGCCGCGGCGATCTGCCAGCCCCGCAGCGGCCGAGCGGAGCGAGGCACCTCCTTGTCGTCTTTCGCGAGGAGGTACACCGGGCTGCCGTGCTCGACGGGCGGCTCGACGGCTGACTCGTCGCGGCGTACGTAGGTCTGGTTGACGTTGACGACCGCGATGTCGGGCCGGACGAACAGCAGGTGGTCCGGGACGTAGGCGGCGTACGAGTCCTTCGTCGCCCCGGGCAGTACCCGGGCGGTGAACTCCGCGATCGTGTCCAGCCCGTACAGCCGCTTGCCGTGCCCGGTCACCCACAGCGCGTCCTTGCGGAAGAGCCCGACGAACGCGTCCACGTCCTCCCGGCTCTGGGCGTCCTGTACGGCGTCGACCAGCGCCAGGATCGCGTCGACGTCGGCCTGACTCGGGATCTCTCCTTCGATCTTCATGACCCCGATCGTGCTTGTTCAAGGCCGCTCGAGGTCAAGACCGACCGGGCGGCGATCTGCCGGACGACGTACGCCGCGTCCTTGCCGACCCCGCCGACGGTGTGCGAGTTGAACATGTACTGGAACTCCTGGCCGAGCACGTACAGCCCCGGCTGGCCGGTGACGCTGCCACGCTCGGTGGCGATCCGCCCGGACGTGTCGAGTCCCGGAAGGTCGATCCAGCCGAAGTCGGGCAGGAAACCCGTGCACCAGATGACGTTGGCGACCTTGAGCACGTCGCCGTCCTCGGTCTGCGGCCGGCCGTCGACGACACCGGTGATCCGCGGGACCCGCTCGATGCCGACGGCAAGGAGATCCTTCTCCTTCTGCCGGATCAGAGGCTCGCTGTGGCCCTGGAGTGCCTCGGCCTGCACCTTGCGGCCCGGCTTCTTGTTCTCGGTGAGGATGTTCTCCCACACCCACCAGATCAGCGGGAACATCAGCTTGCCCTGCCAGCCACGCATGTCGATCGGCAGGTAGCCGACGTTCCGGCCGGCCAGCAGCACCTTGTGCGTCTTGCCGACCTCGACGCCGATCTCCGCACCGGAGTTACCCGCGCCGACGATCAGCACGGTGCCCGGCTGCAGCTGTGCGGGATTGCGGTAGTCGGCGGTGTGCAGCTGGACGATGTCGGACGAGAGCTCGTCGGCGAACCTCGGGGTCCTCGGCACGCGGTGTACTCCGGTGGCCAGGATGACGTTGTCCGCCTCGAACGACTCGGTGCCTGCGGTGACCCGGTAGCCGCCCCCTTCGCCGAACAGGCCGTCCACGCGGGTGTTCAGGCGAATCGGCAGCTGGTGCTGACCGGCGTACCGCTGCAGATAGGCGACCATCTCGTCCTTCGACGGGAAGGTGTAGCCGCCGCCGAACCTTACGCCCGGCAGATTGTCGCGGCTGGCCGGCGTGAACAGCGCGAGCGAGTCCCAGCGGTTGAGCCAGGATCCTCCGACGTGGTCCGCCCCGTCCAGGATGACGAACGGCTGCCCGCGCTGGGCGAGGTGGTACCCGGCCGACAAACCGGCCTGTCCCGCCCCGATCACTACTGTCTCGTACCTCATGATCCCCTCCTTCGATGGTGCTTCGAAGGTAGGAACGCGAAGCGCTCGGCGGCGTCGGTGAAAGTACCCAACGGCGCGAATGGGTACTCAGACCAGCCTGTGCTCGAACCCGTACGCCGTCGCCGCAGACCGCGACGAGACCCCGAGCTTCATGAAGATGTTGCTCACGTGCCGGTCGACGGTGCGCTCGCTCAGCACCAGTTGGGCGGCGATCGCCCGGTTGGTGGCTCCGGTGGCGACGAGCCGCAGTACTTCGATCTCACGGGGTGTCAGCTGTCCGTCCGGCCGCCGCGGCTCGGTACTCGCGCCGAGCCTCTCCAGCGTGTCGCGCGCGGTGGCTGTCTCGCGGTCCGCCGACTCGTTGTCGCCGAGTGCATGGCAGGCCTCCGCGATCAACAGCCGCGTGCGAGCCTCCTGGTACGGCGCCCGCAGCTCGACCCACCGCCGCAGGGCAGCCCGGGCCGGCGTCAGTGCGGTATCGGGTTCCTGAGCGAGCCGGACCATCGCCGTCGCCTGGTCCGCGAGTGCGAGCACGATCGTCGTGCGGCACTTCTCGGCCAGCTCCGCGAGGCTGTTCGCTGCGGCCGCGGCTGCTTCCAGATCGCCGGCCGCCAGCAGGATCTCGGTCGCCGCGAACAGGACCTCGACCCGCTTGGCGTCGTCCTGTGACTCGGAGACACAGCGGCGGATCATCGCCGTGGCCGCCTGCACACTGCCTTGCTGGAGTCTCAGTAACGCCAGCCCCGGCTGTGGGTCGTAGCCGAGCCTGCCGGCCTCCACGAAGTGTGCGTCCGCGTCGTCACACCGTCCCTGGAGCCGGTCGATGTCCCCACGCACGTACGCCGCACATCCGGCCGCCCACAGATCGACATCGGACGTGCTCACGCCGGCCAGGTCCTGACGGGCGTCGGCCCAGGCGCCGCGCAGTTGCTTGAGCTCTGCCCGTCGTACCTTGCACTCGCCGGTGAAGTTGCCCAGGTCCGGCTGCGCGTCGCACCAACGGCCCATCGCCGCAGTCCACTCCTCCGCGCGGCGCAGCTCGTAGACAATCCAGCAGCCGGCGATCGCACCGCAGTACACGATGCCCGTCACCATCGGGGACAAAGATCCGGAGGCGAGCTCGACCATGGCCTCGTCCAGCTTGGCCAGGCCTTGGGTTGTCTGACCGGCCTGGATGAGGAACCGCCCTTGCTGGTGCAGCGCCAGGGC
This sequence comes from Kribbella turkmenica, assembly GCF_004348725.1. Lineage (GTDB taxonomy): Bacteria > Actinomycetota > Actinomycetes > Propionibacteriales > Kribbellaceae > Kribbella > Kribbella turkmenica. The sequence goes on along the minus strand of NZ_SMKR01000090.1, from coordinate 10,807 downwards.
AACGAGATCCCGGCTGCCGAGCCTGCGACCCGCGGCGACGGCCTCACCGCTGATCGCCACGGCCTGCTCGGCATCGTCCGTCTGGAAGGCCTGACTCATCCTCAGTGCGGCCGCAGGCACGGAGTCGGTCCCGTCCTCCTCGGTCAGCCGGGCAGCCCGGCCCAACCACCCGCTGCCGACGGCCTCGTCCCCCGACACCATCCGCTGGAGCCCCGACCAGAGCGCGGCGCTCGCCGCACCCAGCAGATCACGCTCCGCGAGCAACTGCTCGTACGCGCGCTCCCGGATCGCGTAATACTCGTCCATCCGCCCCAGCAACATCGCCGAGACGGCGTACTCGTCCAGTTCGTCGGCGTCCAACCGCTCGGCGGCCGCGAACAACTCGTAGGCCCGCGCCCACGCCTGAGCCCTGTACGCCCTCCTGGCCTCCGCAACACCCTTCACGAGCCCAGTATCAACCGCCCCGCTCGATCCGGTACTGCTCCGCCAACTCCTCGAACCGACCAAACGCCCCTTCGGCCAGGACGACCCTCCCGCCCACCGACGACGGCCCGCACCTCCTCGACCACCTCGCGCGCCTCGTCCGCGGACGCATAGATCCCCGGCACCAGGTCGCCCTCGTCACTCCCCGAGAACCCCCACGGCACTACCGCCGCTCGGTGATCGGTCCTGCCGGCGGCCTGGTCACCTGCTCCCACCGCCCCACCAACTGAAGAAGCGCCCGACCAACACCGGCCAGGCGCTTCCTCCAACGGACTGATCAGCGACGGCGACCCCAGCGGCGGGTCGACGTACCGAGGCCGGCCAGGTGCAGCGCGACGCAGAGCAGGCCGGCGATGAGAAGGGTCTGTGGAGTGAACGCGTCGCTCGCGCGAACGTTGGCCCAGTCCAGAATGAGCGCGAGGCCGAAGATGACAGCGGCGATGATCGCGAACATCGAGTGCTCCTTGTCGTCGGGCGGATACCTGTCTTGTACCCACCCCGGACTCCCCGGAGCACACAAACGAAGGCCCGGACCATTGGTCCGGGCCTTCTTCCGTAGCGGGGGCAGGATTTGAACCTGCGACCTCTGGGTTATGAGCCCAGCGAGCTACCGAGCTGCTCCACCCCGCGTCGTTGTGGGTTTAGCTTAGTGGATCGCGGCTGAGCATCCAAATCGGCTCCCGGGGCGGCGGCGGGCCTGCTCGGTCCGGCGAAATCCGTGTCAGCGGTGGTCGTGGCGGCGTACCGTCCGAATATGTCCCGACACGTGATTCGCCCGTTCGAGGAGGCGGACCTGCCCGCCGCCGGGCGGCTGCTCGCGGAGCGGCACAAGGACCATCGGAAGCGGCACCCTCTGCTGCCGGCCGAGTACGAGGACGAGCAGCTCGCTGTCGTCGAGGTCACGGCGCTCTGGGAGAGCGAAAGCGCGTCCGGAGCTGTCCTGCTCGAGGACTCCGAGCTGACCGGGTATGTGCTCGGTGCGCCGAAGCCGTCGCCTGTCTGGGGTCCCAACCTCTGGGTCGAGGCCGCCGGCCAGGCTGTGCGTGAGCCTGAACACATCCGCGACCTGTACGCCGCTGCCGCCGCGAAATGGGTCGACGACGGCCGGACGGTTCAGTACGTCGTGGTGCCGGACGACGCCGACCTGCTCGACGCCTGGTTCCGTTCGGGCTTCGGTGCGCAGCACGCCCATGCGGTGCGGCCGGCCCCGACCACCCGCCTCGAACCACCGGCCGGTCTGAAGGTACGCCGTGCCCTCCGCGACGACATCGCCGTTCTGGCCGAACTCGATCTCGTGCTGCCGAAGTACCAGAGCCGTTCGCCGGTCTTCTCCGCCGGGGAACTGCCCACGCTCGAGGAGGCGTTGGCCGACTGGGAGGAATCGATCGACGACCAGGACTATGCGACCTTCGTTGCCGAGTACGACGGCCGCGTCATCGGCATGTCCGTCGGGTGTTCGGTGGAGAAGTCGAGTGCGCACAGCGGGCTGGCTCGACCGGACAACGCCGGATTCCTGGGCTACGCCGCCGTACTGCCGGAGGCTCGCGGTCACGGCGCCGGGCGCGCATTGGGCGAGGCTGTGATGCAGTGGTCGGCCGACACCGGGTACACCGCCGTCGTCGCCGACTGGCGGGTGACGAATCTGCTGGCGTCGCGGACGTGGCCTCGGCTCGGGTTCCAGCAGACCTTCCACCGGCTGCATCGGGCGATCGGGTACTGATCGAGCTTTTTCCACAGTCACGAAATCGCCGGCGGGGCGGCGCGGCGATCGGTGCACCTTCTAGGGCAAGAAGGCGTCCTGCAGCGGGCAGGACGCCGAGGCCTCAGGAGGCAGCCATGACCCGTTCTTCCCTTGGTTCCCGAATCGTGCCGTCGACCCGTCGTATCGTGATCGGGAGCGCGGTCGTCCTCGCCTCACTCGGCGCCTGGACGACCACTCCGGCCGCGGCGAGCGGGATCGAGCCGCGGTCCGGGTCCGTAGTGGCTCCTCCATCGACCGAGCAGAGGGCATGCACCTTGGACGGCTTCGTGATCGAGCACCTTCCCGACGGCATCGGTACGTCGACAGACTTCGAGTACGAGTGGGAGGACGTCAGCTTCCACAGCCGGGTCTGGGAGACCGGGCCGGATCCCGAGGGCGCCTACAAGGTGGACCTGACGGTGAAGACCCTGCGCGGCGGGAAGCTCACGGATCTCGAAGCGCTGAAGGCCTTCCTGGTCGAGTACGAGGAGAAGGATCCGGACACCTGGGAGCTGCGCGCAGTCAAGGTCGGCCCGTACGACGGTCTCGCGGCCGGCAACGAGGTGTTCTACTTCGTCACGCCGGGGCTCGCGGCCGAGGTTTCCCTCGATCGCGAACGGTTCTCCGAGCAGGATCTGCTCGACACCGCGACCGGCTTCCATCCGGAGCCCGCCGGCTGATCGCGCTGCCGCGGGCCGGTGCCTTCGGCAACGGGCCGGCCTGACGACCGGAGAACCGGGCTGTGGGCAACGAAACGGGGCGGCGACCCCGACGGCTGGTCGGTGTCGCCGCCGCCCCGCTGAGCAGCCGCTGGTCAGCCTGTCGGCGAGGTCGGCGGACTCGATGGTGCCGGCGTCGACGGTGTCGTCGTCGGCGTACCGCTGGGCGGCGGTGTGCCCGGCGTGGTGTTTCCAGGCGCCGCCGCCGCCGCACGATCGAGTGCTGCCTTCATCAGATCGACCTGCTTCTGGTACTCCGCCAGGTTCCCGGCCTTCAACGCTGCCTGAGCCCTGTCGTAGGCCGTCTGCGCCTGTGTCAGCGCCTCCTTGACCGTCTGGTTCGCCGGAGGCTGGTTCGTCGGCGGTGGCTGGTTCGGGTTCGGCTCGCCGGTCTCGACGTTGGTTTCGAACACCCTCGTCAGCGCCTCCTGCAACGTGCTGCCGAAGGCGACTCGCTCACCGAAGGACACCAGCACGTACCGCAGCACCGGATAGCTACCGGGGCCACTGGTCCGGACCGAGTAGACGGGCTGGACGTAGAGCAGACCACCGCCGAGCGGCAGCGTCAGCAAGTTGCCGAACTGGGCTCTGGCGCCGCTGGTGGGTTGGTTGATCGGCAGCAGCGCTGTTCTGATCCCGTCATCGGTCTGGAACTTGTTGAACACCTGTCCAGGTCCGGGGATCTGCACGTTGCCAGGCAATCGGAGGATCCGGAACTTGCCGTAGTCCGGTGAGGTCGCCTCGGCATCGACGGCCATGAACGCGGTCAGGTTCTCCCGTTCGGCGTTCGGCACGTAGACCGACGTCAACGAGAACCTCGGCTCGTTCTGACCGGGCATCCGCAACGAGAGGTAGAAGGGAGGCTGGTTGCTCTGAGCCGACGAGTCGGCTCCGGCGGACACCGCGGTCGGGTCCGCCGGGACACGCCACAGATCGCTGTTCTGGTACCAGGTGCCCGAGTCGGTCACGTGGTACTTGGCGAGCAGGTCGCGCTGGACCTTGAACATGTCCTCGGGGTACCGCAGGTGCGACATCAGCGCGGGCGAGATGTCCGAGCGCGGCTTGACCGTGCCCGGGAACGCCTTCATCCAGGTCTTCAGCACCGGGTCGTTCTCGTCCCAGGCGTACAGCTCGACGGATCCGTCGTACGCGTTGACGACGGCCTTGACCGAGTTCCGGATGTAGTTGATCTCCTCGCTCGGCTGCTGTGCGATGGTGCCACGTCCGGTCGTCGTGTCCCGGGTGCTGTCGTCCAGGGCGACCTTCTCGGAGTACGGGTAGTTCGCCGAGGTGGTGTAGCCGTCGACGATCCAGACGACCTGGCCGTCGACGATGGCCGGGTACGGGTCGCCGTCCGGAGTCAGCCAGGGTGCGGCCTTCTCGACCCGCTCCCGCGGACTGCGGTCGTAGAGGATCTTCGACTCGGGGTTCACCCGGCTGGAGAGCAGGATGTTCGCGTCCCGCATCTTGGTGGCGTACAGCAACCGGTTGAAGAACGAACCGACCGGGACGCCGCCCTTGCCGGCGTAGGTGTTCAGCGTGGGGTCGCCGCCGTTCTTGCCCTCGGGAGTGTCGAGCTCGACCGGCTGACCACCCTTCGGCCCGCCGACGATCGAGTAGTCCGGGGACTGCTCGCCGAAGTAGATCCGCGGTTCGTAGTCACCGAGCTGACCGGTCGGCGGCAGGTCCTTCTCCGACCAGACCGGCGTACCGTCGGCGGCTCGCTGGTTGCCGTTCGCGGCGACGACGCCGTAGCCGTGGGTGTAGACGGTGTGGTCGTTGTTCCAGTTGCGCTGGCCGGCGGGCAGCCGGTCGACCTGGACCTCGCGCACCGCGATCACGGTGTCGTTGGTCTTGCCGCCGATCGTGTACCGGTCCACATCGAGGTCGGTCGGGAACGAGTAGAAGCCGCGAACCTGCTGCAACTGCTCGAACGTCGGCCCGACCACACTCGGGTCGATCAACCGGATACCCGGCAGGACCTCGGCGTCAGCGGCCAGATCGCTCGGGGTCGCCGTCGACTTCGCCGGGTAGTTGATGACTTGAGTGCCCTCCAGTCCGTAGGCCTGGCGGGTCGCCTCGATGTTCTTGGTGATGTACGGCGCCTCACGCACCGGCTCGCTCGGACGGACGCGCAACTGCTGCAGCGCCGCCGGCCACAACGCCCCGAGCAGGATCGCCGACAGGATCAGCACGACCGTGCCTACACCCGGCAGCAGCCACGTCCGACGGACCACGTTTGCGAAGAAGAGCACGGCACACAGCACCGCTATGACCGCCAGGATCTCCTTGCTGGGCAGGACCGCGTTGTCACCGGTGTAGGAGATACCGGTGAACAGGCGACTGTCGGAGGTCGTCAGCCCGTAGCGGTCGAGCCAGTAGCTGAACGCCTTCAGCAGCACGAGCAGCCCGAGCAGCACGGAGAACTGCACCTGTGCCGCGCCGGACGCCTTCTGGCCCTTCGCCGACGGGCGGAAACCGCCGTACAGGTAGTGCGTGACGATCGCGGCGACCAGGGAGAGCAGCACGATCGAGTAACCGAAGCCGAGCAGGACGCGCAGCCACGGGTAGTCGAAGACGAAGAACGCGATGTCCTTGTTGAAGTGCTTGTCGGTGACGCCGAACGGGGTGCGGTTCCGCCAGGCCAGGAAGACCTTCCACTCCCCCGAGGCGGCCGACCCGCCGAACACCAGCATCAGCGTCGCGATCACGCCGACGGCGAGTTTCCCGCGCTGCTGCAGCAGATCGCCGTACCGCTCGAAACCGGGGCTCGGCGACGGCGCGAGCGCGACCCGCGGACGGGTGCGGAAGGCGACGATGATGTTCGCGACCACGGCGGCCGCCATCAGCAGGCCGACCACCACGAACAGCACCACCCGGGTCCCGAGCACCGTGCTGAACACGGAGCCGAGGTCGACCGACCGGTACCACAGGCGCTGAGTCCAGACGTCGGTGAAGACGCTGAACAGGATGAGCAGGACGATCAGGGTCGCAATCGTCGGCAGCAGTGCCCTGGGCCGTCCTCCGGATGGTCGCCGCGTCTGCCGCGGCTCCTCCGGCATGTCGTAGACGCCGTCGCTCATGGTCGCTTCTCCTCGTCGTCACTCATGCCGTCGACCCCAGGACCTTCGCCCGGCCAGCTGCCGACCGAAGGTTCGAATGTCAAAGACAGTACTTCGCACAGCGTAGGGACCAAGTCGGTGCCGGTGAGTACGGCGCTGTCCTCGTCGTGTGAACGCAGCCTGACAGCCCCGAACCGGTCGCCTTCGCGCAGGACCGCGGCCACCATCCGGACCTCGTGCCTGCGCGGGTCGCTGCCGGCCATCCGGGCGAGCTCGGCATCGGATTCCGCATCGGCAAGCCCGGCCTCGGCCGAGGCCGGCAGGACGACCCGCTCGATCGCCAGCGCGCAGCCGCTGACGCCGTCCGGCCACTCGATGCGGCCCAGCGCGTCGGCCAGGTGTTCGTCCTCGAGACCACCGGGCAGCTCACCCTGGGCGACCGGGGTCAGCGGCTGGGAGGCGTCCTCTGCGCCGAGCTCGGCGGCGAGGTGCGGCTCGGCGAGCAGCAGCTCCGCGGTGGGGACGAGCGCGAACAGCTGCGCGGGCTGGTCCCAGCCCGCGCTGCTCACGTGCTTCTCGATCTCGATCACCGCGCGACCGAGCGCGTCGGAAGGCAGCGTGCCTACGAAATCCATGCCGCCAATTCTTCCCTTCGGCCGGCCGGTACGGCCGGGTGGCTCACGGCGTACATGTCGGCACCGCTCCGGTTCCGGTGGAGATGGCCTTGAGGGCACCGATCGCCTCGTTCAACGTGGTGATCTTCACCAACTGGATGTCTTTCACGCCCGAGTGCAGGGCGGCCTCGCAGTTCGGTCCCGGGACCAGGAAGACGGTCGCGCCGTCCTCCCTGGCGCCGGCGATCTTCTGCTGGATCCCGCCGATCGCGCCGACCTGACCGACGGCGTCGATGGTGCCGGTCCCGGCGACGTGCTTGCCGTCCAGCAACGCACCAGGCGTCAGCTTGTCATAGATGGCCAGCGCGAACGCCGTGCCGGCGCTCGGGCCGCCGATGTCCTGGCCGAGGTTCACGGTCACCTTCACCGGCGAGTCGATGCCGATGGTAATTCCGACCATCGGACGATCCTGCTCACCTGGCGTGGCCGCGGTCGTCAGTTGCACGGTCTGCTCGGAGGTGCCGCGGCGGATCAGGAAGACGACGTTCTCGCCCACCTTGTGTTTGCGGACGAGTTCGCCGACCTGCGGGATCTGGGACACCTGCACGCCGTCGACCGCGAGGACCACGTCACCCGGTTTCAGCTTGCCGTCCGCCGGACTCTCCTTCGCCACCGTCGAGACCTTCGGGTGGAACGGCACCTTCGCTGCCTGGAGAGCGGCCGCGATCGCGCTGTCCTGCGAGCCGGTCATCTCCGCGGTGTTCTGCTGCTCGACCTCGTCCGCGGTCTGGTCCGGCGGATAGATGATGTCGCGCGGGAACAGGTCGTGGTCGGGGTCCAGCCAGTTGCGCATCGCCTGCGGGAGCGTGAGCTCACGCTCCGGGGAGGTCACCGACACAGTGGTCAGGTCCAGCCGGCCGGACGTCGGGAACGTCTCGTGCCCGGTGATCTCGATGACCGCCTTGCCCTTCGACGCGCTGAGGGTGTCCTTCACCGGCCCCGGGCTGAACGAGACGAACGGCACCGGGAAGGCGGTGACCAGCCCGAGCGAGATGACGAGCACGACGATCGAAGCGACCAGCGTGGCGGTACGACGTGTCACGAACCCTGCCCTGCGATCTTGGTGGAACCGAACGTCTCGGCCGAACCGAGCTTCCTGGCAACGGCGAGCGTCTCCGATGACTTCAACGCACCCGCGCCCGTCCCGGTCCCCCTGGCGTCTGATCCGCCGGCCTTCCGGTTCTGCGGCGTACGGCGGAGACCGCGGCGGCGTTCCGGGGTTGCCCGCGGACCGGGCGCGGCGAGTGCTTCGTTGAAGCGGCGGAAGTCCTCGACCGATGCGAAGGCACCGCCGGACCGGCGCGGACCACGGCTCCGCCCGCGCCACGCGGCCCAGCACATCGCCAGGAGCGTGGCGACCAGCGGGAACGCCAGCCACGCCAAAACCTTCATCCGGCCACCTTCATGCGCCCAGAGTACGTGTCAGTGAGCGCCGACCCACTCGCTGGCACCGTCGGTGAAGTGCTGGTGTTTCCAAATCGGGACCTCGGCCTTGAGATCGTCGATCAGCCGCCGACAGGCGACGAACGCGACATCCCGGTGCGAGGCGGCGACAGCCACGATCACGGCGGCATCGCCGATCTTGAGATCCCCGGTCCGGTGCACGGCGGCCAGCGCGGTCACTGCCGCGTCGCCACAAACACGCTCCGCGACCTTCCGAAGGTGCTCCAGCGCGTCCGGGTGAGCCTCGTAGCTCAGCCGGTCCACCGGCTTCTTCTGGTCGTGGTTGCGCACCGTACCGATGAACAGAGCCGTCCCTCCGGCGCTCGGGTCGGCAACAGCAGCCAGCACCTCGTCGCTGGACAACACTCCCGCACGGATGTCCAGCAGCCTGATCGCGTCGCTCATGATCCCTCATCTCCAGCTCGGCCCAAGCGCCCACGTACGACGAAACATCCTCGACCTCTCCGATTCTGCCTGCCGCCCGCTTCCGACTCCCACCTCCCCTCCCATTTCCGCTCGCGGACGAGCCCCGGACCGCCACACGGGGCCGGCATCCCCCGCCGTCACCCCGAGTTGAATTCGTCGCGCCCCCCACATCCATGGGCCGCCGCCTCGGCACCACCTGCCGACTCGGCCGGTCCGTGCTCATGGGGATCAGGGGACGCTCAGGGGTCTGCCAGGGGCTAAGTCGTTCGCCGGGGGCGGAACCGGCGGGTAGAACCAGTACGTTGGAGTTGTACGCCCCACCCGCACAGGAAGGCCCACTCCGATGAGCGACGAACCGGACAACCCGTTCAAGGGAACTCCGTTCGAGGCCATGTTCCAGCAGTTCTCCGGAGCGGCCGGCGCGGGCGGCCCCGACCTGAACGCGATCTTCGCCCAGGTCCAGCAGCTGCTCAGCGGTTCCGGCGACGGCAAGCCGGTGAACTGGGAGCTGGCCAAGGACATCGCCCGCAAGACCGTGTCGGCGGGCGGTGACCGGTCCATCACGCCGACCGACTCGGATCGGGTCGCTGACGCCGTGCGCCTGGCCGAGCACTGGCTGAACGACGCCACCACCCTGCCCGACGCGTCCTCGACGTCTGCGGCCTGGAGCCGGGCGGAGTGGGTCGAGAACACCCTGCCCGTCTGGCAGACGGTCGTCGACCCGGTCGCCGAGCACGTCGCCGGTGCCATGGGCAACGCGCTCCCGGCAGAGGCGCAGCAACTGGCCGGGCCGATGGCGGGCATGCTGCGGCAGCTGGGTGGTTCGATCTTCGGCGCGCAGGTCGGCCAGGGGCTGGGCGAGCTGGCCGGCGAGGTCGTGAGCTCCTCCGACATCGGTCTACCGCTCGGCCCGACCGGTCAGGCGGTGCTGCTCCCGGACAACGTCGCGAAGTTCGCCGAAGGTCTGGGGCTGGATGACGAGGACGTGCGGCTGTACTTGGCCCTGCGCGAGGTCGCCCACCAGCGGCTGTACGCCGGGGTGCCCTGGCTGCGGCAGCACGTACTGGCCGCGATCGCGGACTATGCGGCCGGCATCGAGGTCGACACCGGCAAGATCGAGCGGGCGATGGCCGACATCGACCCGCAGAACCCCGAAGCCATGCAGGAAGCGCTCGCCGGGGGCCTCTTCGAGCCGGAGGACTCCGAGCAGCAGAAGGCGGCCCTGGTCCGGCTCGAGACCAACCTCGCGTTGGTCGAGGGCTGGGTGGACGACGTCGTACGGCAGGCAACCAAGGACCGGATGCCGTCCGCTGTCCAGCTCGCCGAGACAGTACGGCGTCGCCGCGCCGCCGGTGGTCCGGCAGAGCAGACGTTCGCCACGCTGGTCGGCCTCCAGCTCCGCCCGCGCCGACTCCGCGACGCGGCCAACCTGTGGGCCGCCGTACGCGACGCCCGCGGAGTGGACGGCCGCGACGAGCTCTGGTCGCATCCCGACCTTCTCCCCAGCGCCGCCGACCTCGACGACCCCATCGGCTTCGCCCAGCACGCCGGCGAACTCGCCGACATCGACATCACCGATTTCCTCCCCGACGAAGGTGACCAGGGCAACAACCCCGACGCCCCCAAGTAGCTCACCGCCGGCCGCCTTGCCGTACCGGGAACCAGCGGCCAGGCGGACCGGCTCCGTCAGGGTGACAGGGATGAGAAACACTGGCGGGATGCTGCATGAGGACGCGGTGCGAACGCTGGAGGAGTGGACTGCACCTGATGAGGATCAGGAGCAACTGCGGAAGCACTATCTGCGGCACCTGGCCGACCAACCGGACGGCATGTGGCGAAACTGCCGTCCGGAACACCTGACGTCGAGCGCACTGGTGATCGACGCGTCCGGAACCCAGGTGCTCCTGACGCTGCACAAGGTCGTCGGCCGGTGGCTGCAACTAGGCGGACACTGCGAGGCCGGCGACACAATCCTCGCAGGCGCCGCCCTCCGCGAAGCCACCGAGGAATCCGGCCTAACAGGCCTCTCGATCGCCGCCAGCCCACTCCAGCTTTCCCGCCACCGACTCCTAGCCGGCGGGTGCGCGGGGGCCTTCCATCTCGACGTCCAGTTCCTGGTGACCGCCACAGGAACCACCGACTACATCCTCAGCGAGGAATCCGACGCCCTCGGCTGGTTCCCCATCACCGCTCTCCCGCCCGACGTGGACCACTCAGTCCAGTCCCTAGCGGCTCGAGCCCACCACCACCTCACCACCC
>NZ_SMKR01000008.1 GCF_004348725.1 Kribbella turkmenica | reverse complement strand
ATCCTTACTCGCGGAGTGCGCGAGCTTTGGATCGCCCGTTGTGTTCTGTGGGGTGCGACCCCCACACCCCGCCCGGAGGGGCTTCGCCCCCGGGCCCCCTTAACTGTAGTTGTTGTGAGCCGTTCACCTTCGTCGACGGGGTCGAGAAGGCTCTCGCAGGTAGTTCACTGGGTCACCGGCCTCCTCCGTGACGAGTCAAGAAGAGCTGATACTCCGTCAGGCGTAGTCGCCGCACCGACTCCTGCGCCCGGTGCGGTAGCGGAGGTCGGGACTGTGTGCGGACGTGCCGACAGCCGGGAATCCGAAGACTTTCACCATGATGATTCCTGCTCTTGTTATGGCTCTGATCGCGGTTCTGGCCGGGACTGCGGTACCGGCAGCCGGTGGTGTGGTCCGGGTGGACTCCGGATGGTTGCGCGGCAGCGTCGCCGCGGACCACGTCGCTTACCCAGGCGTTCCGTACGCCGCTCCGCCCGTCGGCGAACGGCGCTGGCGACCACCTGCGCGAGTGCAACCGTGGTCCGGCATCCGGAACGCGACAGCGCCCAGCACACCGTGTGCGCAACAGGCGGGCGCGGTGGGCGCAGAAGACTGCCTCTACCTCGACGTGAAGGTGCCACACCGGGTGCGACCGGGTGAGCGGCTGCCGGTGCTGGTGTGGTTGCCGGGCGGCGGCTTCGCCGCGGGCGCGTCGCAAGAGTACGACGGCTCCGAGCTCGCCACCTCGGGGCGACTGATGGTTGTCACCGTCAACTACCGCCTCGGAGCACTCGGCTATCTGTCCTCCCCCGCACTCGGCCAAGGGAACTACGGCCTGATGGACCAGGCCGCGGCCCTGCGCTGGGTACGGCGGAACGCCGCGAGCTTCGGTGGTGACCCGGGCAACGTCACGCTGGCCGGTCAGTCGGCCGGTGCGCGTTCAGTGTGTGCGCTCCTCGCATCACCGCTCGGACGAGGCCTTTTCCACCGCGCGATCACCCAAAGCGGCGCTTGCGACAACAGAGTGCCGACTCTGACCGAGGCACGAGCCGTCGGAGCCAAAGCGACCGAAGACCTCGGTTGTACCGCCGCACCGGACGTCGCCGCCTGTCTGCGTGCGCACCCGCCGACCAGGGTGCTCTCGGTCCTCAGCGGCCTGCCCCCGGTGCACGGCCGGGCCGGCGACCGCCCGTGGGGTCCGAGCGCCGGTACGTCGGTCCTACCTCGGCAACCCGGTGACGCACTGCGCACGGGCACTGCGGCCCGAGTGCCTCTCCTCATCGGTGGTACGGCGGACGAGATGCGCGGGTTCGTCTCCCGGCAGTCGTCGCTGACTGCTGAGCAGTACCGCGCGATGATGGTCGAGACCTTCGGCGACCGGGCGGACGCCGTACTGGCGAAGTACCCGGTCACCAGCACTCCGGCGCTCGCGCTCGCGACGGCACTCAGCGACTGGGGCGGCTTCATCGGTGCTTGTCCGGTCCTGCGCACGGCCCAGGCCGCCGCTGTGCGTCAGCCGGTGTACGCCTACGAGTTCGCCGAGGACAGCGGGCGGGTGACGTCCGACGGGTTCCCGCTGGGTGCGTACCACAGCCAGGACCTGCCGTACCTGTGGACGGTCAACATGCCTCAGAACCCGTACCCGCCGCTCACCGCCGAGCAGGAACGCCTGTCGGCCACGATGATCGAATACTGGACGGCGTTCGCGCGCACCGGCAACCCCAACGGCACAGGTCGTCCGCACTGGCCGGCCTTCAACCACCGGGGCACTGTGCTCGGTCTGTCCACGACAGGTATCGCCCCGACGCCGTACGCCACCGACCACCGGTGCGGCTTCTGGCAGGACCTCCCCCGCTGAGAGTCAGGAAGCGGCCAGGACGAGAACACCGCTGAGCGACGTCACGATGCCGATCTGCTGGATCCGGGCCAGCCGCTCGTGCAGCCAAAGCCGGGCGAGGGTCATCGTGACCACCGTGTGCAGTGAGCCCACGACAGCGGCGATGCCGGCCAGTCCGTGCGTCGTCGCCGTCGCGTACGACGCGTCCGCGGTGACCAGCAGCAGTCCGATGCCGACGATCAGTGGAAGGTCGGTCCGACGGATGCCGAATCGCTCCCCGCGGGCCGCCCAGCCGAGCACCAGCGCGGCAATGATCGCCACCGAGGTCAGCTTGGCCGTCAGCAGGGCCGGTGCGACGGCGTGCTCGCTGGCCCGGTCCAGCGCGAGGAAGAACGTGCCGAACCCGACCGCGGCGAGCAGTCCGTAAGCGATGCTCGGGCCGACGCTCACACTGCCCGTCCGCGGCTGCATCGACGTGATCACCAGCCCCACGACCGCAAGCCCGAGGCCGAGGCCCTGCGACAGCCCGAGCGGCTGTCCGGCCACCAACCCGGCCACCACCGGCACGACAGGCGCGGTCGCGGCGACCGGCGCCACGATGCTCATCGTCCCGACCGACAACCCGCGGTACAGCGCAGCGATCGCGATCGCCTCACCTGCCCCGGCAGCGACGCCCCAGAGCAACTGTCCGCCGCTCAGCAGTCCGTTGCCCCGGACGACGACCAGCACGGCCACCGCGACCAGAGCCGTCCCTTGGGAGATCAGCAGAACCGACAGCAACGGCGCCGTCCGGGACTTCCGCCCGCCGAGGAAGTCGGAGATTCCCCATCCGACCGCTGCCCCCAGCGCCAGTGCCACGGTCACCATGTCGGTCCTCCCACCTCGCCGCTCCGTCCCTTCGATCGTGCTGGTCCCGTCGGGTCCCGGTCCAACACCCGTTCGACGCGGATCTACACGATAACTGTGTAGATCGGGTAGACAGGGGTGGTGGATCTGGAACTGCGCCTGCTCCGGCACTTCGTCGCCGTCGCCGAGGAACTGCACTTCAGCCGGGCCGCCGCCCGGCTGTTCGTCGCCCAGCAGGCGGTCAGCCGCGACGTGCGCAAACTCGAGGACCGCGTCGGGACACCACTCCTGGACCGCACCAGCCGGCGCGTCGAGCTCACGCCGACCGGCCGGCAGTTGCTTGTGCGGGCGCGCCAGCTTCTCGCACTCCACGACGAGACCGTGCTCGAACTGCGCGGCGAGGGACGCTCGTTGCTGGTCGACGTCGTCGGGCAACGGCTGACCCCCGCGCTGGTGCTGGCCGCCGCCCGCGACCGCGCCGAGGGCTACGAGTTCTTCGCGCGGTACCACGGCGGGCTGGACGCTTCGCTCCCGTTGCTGGAGAGCCGGCGGCTGGATGTCACCTTCGGCCGCTGGCACGGCGTCACCACGGAGCCGGTGCAGGGACTCGAGCACCAACTGATCCGGTACGAACGGATCTCGGTGCTGCTGCCCGAGCACCATCCGCTGGCCGCGCACGACGAGGTGCCGCTGGCTGCCCTCCGCCGGACCGAGGCCTGCTGGCACTGCGGCGACCACGCGTCGGGCCAGTGGGAGCAGGCCATGCTGCAACTGTTCGCCGACACCGACACGCCGCCGGCGCCGCCCCGGCCGAACGTGCGCGGCATCGACGAACTGGCGTACCACATCCAGCAGTGGGACCAGCCGATCCTGACCATCAGCAGCCAGCCGGACGTCCCCGGCGCCGTCGTCCGGCCGCTCGTGCAACCGGTTGCGGTCTATCCGTGGAGCATGATCTGGCGCAAGCACCTGCACCACCCCGGTCTGGCGGCTCTGCGCACCGCGGCGGCGCAGTTCGGTGCCGAGGCCGGCTGGCTCGAACTGCCGGACGACGCCTGGCTCCCCACGCCCGAAGCGGGTTTGCTCCGAAACTGACTCATCGCGTGACGCGTGCGGCCGGTTCACCGGTCACGGGGTTGGGCAGGAGCGCGGCCACACACAATCAGCAACAGGTCCTGTGCCGCGCCGGACACGACTTCTCCACTGCCGCAGCTCCAGTCGAGGTCGGTGGCGCGGAGGCGCTCAGGCGGACACCTCGGCGAGACGTCTCTCCAGATACCTGCGCTCGGCGTCTGTGGTGGCCAGCGCGATGGCTTCGCGGTACGACGTCGCGGCCTCCTGGAACCGTCCCAGTCGACGGAGGAAGTCGGCCCGGGTGGCCGGGAGCAGGTGATAGCCGGCGAGCGGGCCGGCCGCGAGGTCGTCGACCAGGCGGAGCCCGACCGCGGGTCCATCGGCCATGCCGATGGCGACCGCACGGTTCAGGGCGACCACCGGGGTCTGCTTGAGCCGCCCGTACAGTGCGGTGATCTGCGGCCAGTCGGTGTCGGCCGCCGTCCGTGCGGAGGCGTGGCAGGCGGCGATTGCAGCCTGGACCTGGTACGGCCCGGGTGCGCCGCGTCTGAGAGCGGCTTCGAGCAGGTTCTCACCTTCAGTGATCAGCGAGTGGTCCCAACGGGTGCGGTCCTGGTCCTCCAGCGTCACGAGTACGCCGTCCGCGTCGAGACGGGTGTCCCGGCGGGCGTCGTGCAGGAGCATGAGCGCAAGCAGTCCTGCAGCCTCCGGCTCGTCCGGCATCAGTTGCACGAGCAGGCGCGCCAGTCTGATCGCCTCACTGCTCAGGCTGCTCCGGACGACGTCGGAGTACCCCTCGTTGAACAGCAGATAGAGCACCGCCAGTACTGCGGGCATCCGCTCGGGCAGAAGGTGCGCAGGCGGGACGCGGTACGGGATGCCGGCGTGCTGGATCTTCTGCTTGGCTCTGGTGAGTCGCTTCGACATGGTCGGCTCGGGGACCAGGAACGCTCGCGCGATCTGCGCCGTACTGAGTCCGGCCAGCGTCCGCAGGGTGAGAGCCACCCGCGCCTCCATGGCCAGCGCCGGGTGGCAGCAGGTGAACATCAACCGCAGCCGGTCGTCGGGTACGTCGTACGGCTGGCCGGACGCGTGGTCCAACGCGGCCACCTCCTTCAGCTTGGCCGCACCGACCGCCTCCCGGCGCAACCAGTCGACGGCCTTGTTCCGTGCGGTCGTGGTCAGCCAGGCGCCGGGCCGGTCCGGTACGCCGTCCCGCGGCCAGCGCTCCAGCGCCGCGGCGAATGCCTCCTGCGCGCACTCCTCGGACAACTCCCAGTCACCGGTCACGCGGATCAGGGTGGCGACCACCTGACCCCACTCCTGCCGGTAGAGCTGCTCGAACGTCACACAACCCCCGGCGGCGGGTCCAGCAGCGGCCGGATCTCGATCGTCCCGTACCCGGCCACCGGGTGCTTGGCCGCGATCTCGATCGCCTCGTCCAGGTCGGCGCATTCGATCATCACGAAGCCGCCGATCTGTTCCTTCGTCTCCGCGAACGGCCCGTCGGTCAGCAGCAGCTCGTCGTCCCGCACCCGGACAGTGGTCGCCTCGGACGGCGGCCGCAGCCCGGCCCCGCCACGGACCACGCCGCGCCGCTCCATCTCCTCCGTCCAACCGCCGCAGCCCTCGTTCGCGTGCTCCTCGGCGGTCTCGTCACCGCACATCATCAGCAAGTACTTCACGGTCCTCCTCCAGACAGTCTCATCCCACCGACGAACAGCCCCGGCGGAAACGGACACCCCACGGTAGAACGCCGGAGCTGGGGCCGGCGGAGCCACGGTGCGCGGAGACCAGCGTCGAAGCGCCACCGGTACAAGGGGACGAACGACGCGGACCCGGGAGCAACGTCGCCGGGCCCTGGCAGCGCCCGTAAAACCGGTCGCGCCCGGCCGCGGCCGGCGGTCAGAGTGGGAGGCATGCTGACCGCGGCTGAACGCGACGAGTTCGACCGCACCGGCCTCCTGCGGGTGGCCGGTGCGATCCCTTCCGCCGACGCCGAGGCCATGTGTGACCGGATCTGGGCGCACGTGGGAGCCGAGCACGGGATCGCCCGGAGCGACCCGGCGACCTGGCTGGTCGAGGAACGGCTGCCCGGGCTGCGGAAGGTCGCCGGCCGGCGTGAGTTCGAGCGGATCGGCTGCCCGGCGGTCCGGGCCGCACTCGACGGGCTGATGGGCGACTGGACCCAGCCGTCGAGGTGGGCCACGCTGCTGGTCACCTTCCCGCGCCGCGAGCGGACCGGCTGGGACGTGCCGTCGACGACCTGGCACAACGACTTCGTGCCGTTCGGGACGGGCCGGCTCCGGGCCGTGCAGATGTTCGTGCTGCTGAACGACCTAGGCCCGCGTGGCGGTGCGACGCTCGTCCTCACCGGTTCGCACCGTCTGGTCCGCCGGTACGCCGACCGGGCCGCCGACGGTCCGCACCCGAAGCGGCTGCGGCGTGAACTGGGTGCGGCCCACCCGTGGCTCCGGGAGCTGTGGAGCGAGACCGGCCCCGGCGACCGGGTCCGGCGCTACCTGGTCGACGGCACCGAACTGGACGGCGTATCCCTGCGCGTGGTCGAGCTGACCGGCCGGGCGGGCGACGTGTACTTCATGCACTGCGACACGTTCCACTCCGCCGCCCCGAACTGCCTCGACCAGCCCCGGATGATGGCCACGGCGATGATCAGGCGAGAACCGGGACAGCGCCGTACGGCGTGAGCCTAGACTTCCGGGTGTCGGCTTTCTCGGGAGGATTTCGATGCCTGACCGTACGCAGACCATTGCCTACCCGGCGCCGGGATCGAGGCCGTCGCGGCGTGATCCGGAGCCGCTCGCGCCGCACGTGATCGTGCTGTTCGGCGCGACCGGCGACCTGGCCAAACGCAAGCTGCTGCCGGGGCTGGCCTACCTGCAGCAGTCCCGGTTCGCGCCCGACGTACGGATCATCGGCTCGGCGACCGAGGAGCTCACCTCCGACGAGTTCCGGGCCCGGGCGCGGACGGCGGTGGAGACGTTCGGGACGCACCGGATGAGCGACGAGGAGTGGGCGCAGTTCGCCGAGCGGCTCGAGTACGTGCCGGTGACGGCCGGGCCGGAGGCGCTGGCGACCGCGGTCAAGGCCGCCGAGACGCTGCTCGGGCCGGACACCTGCCGGCTGCACTACCTGTCCGTGCCGCCGAAGGCCGCGCAGGCGGTGATCGCGATGCTCCGCGACGCCGGCCTGGTCGACCGGGCCCGGCTGGTGATGGAGAAGCCGTTCGGCGACGACCTGGCCAGCGCGATCCACCTGAACAACTTCGTGCACGAGACCTTCGACGAGTCGCAGGTGTTCCGGATCGACCACTTCCTCGGCAAGGAGGCGGCGCTGAACATCCTCGCCTTCCGGTTCGCGAACGGCCTGTTCGAGCCGATCTGGAACCGCAACTTCATCGACCACGTGCAGATCGACATCCCCGAGTCCCTCGGCCTCGACCAGCGGGCCACCTTCTACGAACCGACCGGCGCGTTCAAGGACATGGTGGTCACCCACGTCCTGCAGGTGCTGTCGTTCGTCGCGATGGAACCGCCGACCGCGCTCGAGCCGCGGGCGATCTCGGAGGAGAAGAACAAGGTCTTCCGCTCCATGCTGCCGATCAACCCCGACGACGTCGTCCGCGGCCAGTACGGCGGCTACCGCACCGAGGACGGGGTCGCGCCGGACTCCGACACCGAGACCTTCATCGCGATGAAGGTCGGGATCGACAACTGGCGCTGGGCCGGCGTGCCGTTCTACCTGCGCACGGGCAAGCGGATGGCCGAGGGTATGCGGATCATCTCGATCGCCTTCAAGGAGGCGCCGAAGACGATGTTCCCGGCCGGGTCCGGAGTCGGGTCGCAGGGGCCCGACCACCTGACCTTCGACCTGGCCGACTCGTCGCGGGTGTCGCTGTCGTTCTACGGCAAGCGGCCCGGTCCCGGGATGCGGCTGGAGAAGCTGTCGATGCAGTTCTCCACCCAGGAGACCGAGAGCGCCGGCGACGTGCTCGAGGCGTACGAGCGGCTGATCCTGGACGCGATGCGCGGCGACCACACGCTGTTCACCACCGCCGAGGGCATCGAGTCCCTCTGGGACCGCTCCGCCCACCTCCTCGAGGACCCGCCGCCCGTGAAGCCCTACCAGCCCGGCACCTGGGGCCCGAACGCCATCCACCAGCTCATCGCACCCCGCGCCTGGCGGCTCCCCTTCGAACGCGAATGGCGCGAACACAAGCCGTAGAGATCGCCTACCCGGCGGCCCGCACGTGCTCGGCGTACACGTCGGGCGGGTTCGCCACGTACACCATGGTGGTGTCCTCGTTCGCCCAGGACGCGTTCGAGGACCCGCCCGGCAGGTAGATCACCTCCCCCGGGCCCGCGGTCAGGACCTCACCGTCCTCCGTCCGGACGGCGTAGCTGCCGGACGTGATGACCAGCACCTCGTCGTACGGGAACGAGATGTCCATCGACTCGCCCTTCCCGACCCGGGCGAACCCGACGGTCATCCGGGCGTCCGGCGCACCGGCCTCGTCGATCAGGTCGTTCACGAAGATCTGCTGGTCGCCCACCGCGATCCAGTCTCGGTCGGCACTCGTCAGCTTCCGAACTCTCATACCGCGACCCTAGGAACTCAAGTCGTGTTGAGGTCCAGTCGAGGTGTTGCCGTGAGTCGGGGGTAGGCGCACTATCGAAGTGTGATGTGAGTCACAAACTACTCGCGGCGGTGGGAGGTGGGTAATGACCGGGACGAGGACGCACCTGACCGGGGAGCGGGCGCCGTGCGGGCGGCTCGGGGACGCGGACCGGAGTCAGGAGGACGACTTCGAGGGCTTCCGCATGGACGACGTGCACTACGCGTGCGGGTGCCGCCGGATCCGGCACGAGTTCCACGACGGAAGTGTGCGGATCCAGACCGTGCGGCACGACGGGAAGATCCTGCTCGACGAGCACAGCGGTGACCACGAAGCCTGAACGGGGCGGGCGGTGACGCATGAGCTTTCACGATGTGGTGGTGATCGGTGGAGGCGGCGCGGGGCTGCGGGCCGCGATCGCGGTGGCCGAGACCAATCCGGCGTTGCGGGTGGCGGTGATCTCGAAGGTCTACCCGATGCGCAGCCACACCGTGTCCGCCGAGGGTGGTGCGGCGGCCGTTGCCGCTGACGACGACACGCTGGACGAGCACGCGTACGACACGGTGTCCGGCAGCGACTGGCTGTGCGACCAGGACGCGGTCGAGGCGTTCGTCGCCGAGGCACCGCGGGAACTGCTGCGGCTCGAGCACTGGGGCTGCCCGTGGAGCCGGCAACCGGACGGCCGGATCGCCGTCCGGGCGTTCGGCGGGATGAAGAACAGGCGCACCTGGTTCGCGGCCGACCGGACCGGGTTCCACCTGCTGCACACGCTCTTCCAGACCGCACTCTCGTACTCTGACATCGTCCGGTACGACGAGTGGTACGTGACGAAGATCCTGGTCGACGACGGCCGCGCGTACGGCGTGGTCGCTATCGAGCTGTCCACCGGGCGGATCGAGACCATCACGGCGGGCGCGGTAATCGTCTGCACCGGCGGCTGCGGCCGGGTCTACCCGTTCACCACGAACGCCAACATCAAGACCGGTGACGGGATGGCACTCGCCTACCGGGCCGGCGCCGCGCTGAAGGACATGGAGTTCGTCCAGTACCACCCGACCGGCCTGCCGTTCACCGGCATCCTGATCACCGAGGCGGCCCGGGCCGAGGGCGGCTGGCTGCTGAACAAGGACGGTTACCGCTACCTGCAGGACTACGACCTCGGCACACCGTCGCCGACCCCGGTGCTGCGGAGCATGGAACTCGGGCCACGGGACCGGTTGTCGCAGGCGTTCGTGCACGAGCTGGACAAGGGCCGCACGATCGACACGCCGTACGGCCCGATCGTGAACCTGGACCTGCGGCACCTGGGCGCGAAGCTGATCGACGCCAAGCTGCCGTTCGTCCGGGAGCTGTGCTCGAAGTACCAGAACATCGACCCGGTCAAGGAACTCGTGCCGGTCCGCCCGGTGGTCCACTACATGATGGGCGGCATCCACACCGGCATCCGCGGCGAGACCTCGCTCGAGGGCCTGTACGCCGCGGGCGAGGTGGCCTGCGTGAGCATCAACGGCGCCAACCGGCTGGGCTCGAACTCGTTGCCCGAGTGCCTGGTCTTCGGCAACCGCGCCGGCCGCGCCGCGGCCGTGCACGCCGGCCGGTACCGCCACGCCGTACCGCCGGCGATCGAGGCGCAGGGGCGGGACGAGGTACGGCGGTTGACCGAGGACCTGACCCGGCACTCCGAGGGGCACGAGCGGATCGCGGACATCCGCACCGAGATGCAGGCCACGATGGAGAACGGCGCCGGGATCTACCGCGACGGCGACTCGCTCGCGAAGGCGGCCGAGCAGCTGGAGGAACTGCGGTCGCGGTACACGCACGCGGCGATCGACGACCACAGCACGAGGTTCAACACCGAGCTGATCGCCCTGCTGGAGCTCGGATTCATGCTGGACGTTGCCGAGAGCATCATCGCCTGCGCGCACCGCCGGGAGGAGTCGCGCGGCGCCCACCAGCGCACCGACTTCCCGGCCCGCGACGACGAGCGGTTCCTGGCGCACTCGCTGGTACGGCGGCAGCCGGACGGAACCAGCCGGGTCACGTACCTGCCGGTGACGATCACCCGCTGGCCGCCCGGAGAACGGGTGTACGGGAGGTAGGGATGGCGGACGAGATCACTCTCGAGGTCGCGCGTTACCGGCCCGAGCTGGAGTCCGAGCCGGTGATGGAGTCGTTCCAGGTGCCGCTGCGCGAGCACTGGGCGGTCCTCGACGGGCTGACGTACGTCAAGGACCAGCTCGACGGCACGTTGTCGTTCCGGTGGTCGTGCCGGATGGGCATCTGCGGCAGCTGCGGGATGACCGTGAACGGCGAGCCGCAGCTGAGTTGTGCGACCTTCCTCACCGACTACGCACCCGGGCCGGTGCGGGTCGAGCCGCTGCGCAACTTCCCGGTGATCCGCGACCTGGTGATCGACATCGACGACTTCATGACCAAGCTCCCCGAGGTCAAGCCGTGGATCATCCGGGACGTGCACAGCCCGGTCGAGGAGGGCGAGTACCTGCAGACACCGCAGGAGCTGGACGAGTACCAGCAGTTCAGCATGTGCATCAACTGCATGCTGTGTTACTCGGCCTGCCCGGTGTACAGCCTGGAGCCGGACTTCATCGGGCCGGCCGCGATCGCGCTGGCGCAGCGGTACAACCTCGACTCGCGGGACGAGGGCGCCGAGGAGCGTCGCGCCGTGCTGTCGTCGCCGGAGGGGATCTGGGCGTGCACGTTCGTCGGCGAGTGCAGCGCGGCGTGCCCGAAGGGGGTCGACCCGGCGGGGGCGATCCAGCGGTACAAGCTGACCGCGGCGACCCGGTCGATCAAGGACCTGCTGATGCCGCGGAGCCGGCGATGAGCACCTACCAGCGGCCGCTCGCGCTGTTCTGGTGGCTCGAGCGCCGGTCCTACCTGCTGTTCGTGCTGCGTGAGCTGAGTGCGGTGTTCGTCGCGTGGTTCGTGGTCTACCTGCTCCTGCTGGTGAACGCGGTGAGCGACGGTGCGGCGTCGTACCAGGAGTTCCTCGACTGGAGCGGACGGCGGTGGGTGGTCGCGGTCAACGTGCTCGCGATGCTGTTCGTCCTGCTGCACGCGATCACATGGTTCGGGCTGGCGCCGCGGGCGATGGTGATCCGGGTCCGCGGGCGCCGGCTGCCGCCCGTCCAGGTCGTCGCCGCGCACTACCTGGCCTGGCTGGTGCTCTCGGCGGTCGTCGCGTGGCTGGTCCTGCGATGAACCGCCGGCCGGGGCCCGAGCCGCTGCTCTGGATGCTGTTCAGCTCCGGCGGCATGGTCGCCGCGCTGATGATCCCGATCCTGCTGTTCCTGTTCGGGATCGCGTTCCCGCTCGGCCTGCTGTCGCCGCCGGACCACTCGCACCTGTTCGCCGTACTGCGGAATCCGATCACGCGGCTGGTGCTGTTCGGGCTGTGCGCGCTGGCGCTCTTCCACTGGGCGCACCGCTTCCGGTTCACGCTGTACGACGGGCTGCAGCTGAAGCGGTACGGCGCTCCGATCGTGGTGCTGTGCTACGGCGGCGCGGTCGTCGGCACGGTGATCGCGGCCGTCCTGCTGATCAGGCTGTGATCAGCCGCCGATCCGGCGCCGATCGAGCCTGACGTAGGGTCGGCCGCATGCGGGAGATCGTGGTGATCGGCGTCGGTGCGGGCGACCCGGAGCAGGTGACGATGCAGGCCGTGTCGGCGCTGAACCGGGTCGACGTGTTCTTCGTGCTGGACAAGGGCGAGGTCAAGCAGGAACTCGTCGACCTGCGCGCCGAGATCCTCCGCCGGTACGCGAAGGACAAGGATCACCGGGTCGTCGTCGGCCGCGATCCCGAGCGCGACCGCACCGCCGGCGCCTACGTCGAAGCCGTCGGCGACTGGCGTCGCCGCCGCGCGGACGTGTGCGCGGACCTGATCGTGTCGGAGCTGGGTGAGGACCAGGTGGGGGCGTTCCTGGTCTGGGGTGACCCGGCGCTGTACGACAGCACACTGGCGATCCTGGACGACATCCTGGCCCGGGGTGAGTTGTCGTTCGAGGTCGAGGTGATCCCGGGGATCAGCAGCGTGTCGACGCTGGCGGCGCGGCACCGGGTCGGTCTCAACCAGGTCGGTCGCCCGGTGCAGATCACCACCGGTCGCCGGCTGGCGAAGGGGTGGCCGGACGACGTTGACGACGTGGTCGTGATGCTCGACGCGCAGACGGCGTTCACGGAACACCTCGACCAGGACGCGGACATCTACTGGGGCGCTTACCTGGGGACACCGGACGAGATCCTGATCTCGGGTCCGCTGCGCGAGGTAGCCGCCGAGATCGAGAAGGTCCGCGCCGAGGCCCGTGACCGCAAGGGCTGGATCATGGACACCTATCTGCTGCGCAGGAAGACCGACCAGCCGCCTCCGGCGGGGCTCCGACCTCGGCCGAAGGAGTAGCCCGACTGACCTTCGGGCCACAAGGTCCGGTCTACGCGTACGAGTCAACCTCACCGCCGAGCACCAGTGCCGTCGCTGGGCCGGCAGCAACTGATCGTGTGACGCGGCGCGGACAGCACCGTGCGCACCCATCACCTCCCAGCGGTACGGAGCGAGGTGCGCTGGCGGCCCCGGCGTACCGGCTGCGCCTCGACCGGGGTGGACAGGTGGCCGCCGACGAGCTCGGCGAGGGCGTCCACGAACGGTTCTCGCTGCGCGGCGGCGAGCGCGTCGAGGGCCTCGGCGTGCACCCGGTCGACGATCCGCTGGCCTTTGTGCGCGATCTTCGCACCGGCCTCGGTGACGGCGATGAACCGGGCCCGGCGGTCGGTGGCCGACGGTTTGCGTTCGGCGTACCCGGCCTTCTCGAGCGCGTCGACGGTGACGACCATCGTGGTCTTGTCCATGTAGGCCAGCTCGGCGATCTGGATCTGCGTTCGCTCCGAGTCCAGCGCGTGCCGCAGCACGCACTGCATCCGCGGTGTCAGCCCGACCTCGGCCAGGGCGGCGGACAGCTGCGTCTCGAGCACGTGCCCGGCGTGCGTCAGGTACCCGGTGAGATCAGGAACGGTCCGCGCAGGAGTCTTCGCCATGCGCCGAGCGTAGCGCGAGATCATCCCTCGGCAGACGATCCCGAAACAGATGATTCTGCCGTTCGCGAGACTGGGCCGTAGCATCTCGGCTGTGGTCAGGACTGAGACGGACCGATGCCCCGGCGTGCTGGCGGTGCACAAGGCGGCCGACGGCGGGCTGGCTCGGGTGCGGCTGCCGGGTGGGCTGCTGACGGTGGCGCAGTTCGACGTACTGCGGCAGGCGGCCGACGAGCTCGGGGACGGGCGGCTGGAGCTGACTTCGCGCGGGAACGTTCAGGTCAGGGGACTCACAGGGGACGGACCGCGGGAGCTGTCACAGCGGCTGTACGACGCGGGACTCCTGCCCTCGATCACCCACGATCGCGTGCGGAACATCCTCGCGTCACCACTGTCCGGACTGGACAGCGACAGCCGGTACGACGTTCTGCCGGTGGCCACCGCGGTCGACCATGCCCTGTGCGCCCGCCGGAAGCTCGCGGAGCTGCCCGGGCGGTTCCTGTTCGCGCTGGACGACGGACGGGGTGATCTGGCCGGCGTGCGGGCGGACGTGCTGGTCCGGGCGCTGGACGATCGCGAGGCGGTCCTGACGCTGGGCTCGTCGGGCGTGCGGGTGACGTGGAGCGACGCGGCCGACGTGATGATCGCGGCGGCCAAGGCGTTCCTGAAGGTCCGCTCCGGGCAAGAGTGGCGGATCGCGGAGGTCCCGGACGGCGAGGCGCGGATCCTCGACCGGCTCGGACTGGAGCCGACCGTGGAGGTGCCGACCGCAACGACGACCGTCGACGCCGGCCGGCACGGGGACGATGCGCTGGTGGTGACCGTCCCGCTGGGCAGTCTCGGCCAGGAGCAGGCAGCTGTCGTCGCGGACGTCGCCGACGAGATCCGGCTCACGCCGTGGCGGTCGATGGTCCTGCGCGTGCGGTCCGACCCGGCCGAGCGGCTGGACGGGGTTGGGTTGGTCACAAAGCCGGACTCGCCCTGGAACGGTGTGACAGCGTGTGCGGGTCGGCCCGGGTGCGCGCAGGCGCTGGCGGACGTCCGGGCGGACGCACGGCGGGTGACACCCCGGCTGCCCAGGCACGGACAGCCGGTGCACTGGTCCGGGTGCGACCGCCGGTGCGGGAAGCCGGCCGGCGAGTTCGTCGATGTGCTTGCCGTGGGCAACGGGTATGTGATCGACGGCGAGCGGATGGGGTTGCGGTGAACCACGAGTACGTGAAGGACGGCGCCGAGATCTACCGGCGTTCGTTCGCGACGATCCGGGCCGAGGCCGCGGCCGGCCTCGCGAGTCTTCCGGCCGACGTCGCGCAGGTCGCCGTACGGATGATCCACGCCTGCGGCATGACCGATCTGGTCGCGGACCTCCGGTACTCCCCGGCCGTGGTGAAGACCGCGCGCGCCGCGCTGCAGGACGGAGCGCCGATCCTGTGTGACGCGCAGATGGTGGCCTCCGGCGTCACCCGCAAGCGCCTGCCCGCGGACAACCAGGTGATCTGCACGTTGCCGGATCCGCGGACCGCCGCGCTCGCGGAACGCCTGCGGACCACGCGCAGCGCCGCCGCCGTCGACCTGTGGCACGACCACCTCGAAGGTTCGGTGGTTGCCATCGGCAATGCGCCGACCACGCTCTTCCGGCTGCTGGAGGTGATCGCCGGGGGCGCACCGCGGCCGGCCGCGATCCTCGGCATCCCGGTCGGGTTCATCGGCGCGGCCGAGTCCAAGGACGCACTGGCGGCGAACGCCCTCGGCCTGGAGTATCTGGTCGTCCAGGGCCGCCGCGGCGGCAGCGCGATCACTGCGGCCGCCGTCAACGCGATCGCGAGCGAGGCCGAGTGACCGCGCGGACGACCGGGCGGCTGTGGGGAGTCGGTCTCGGCCCCGGCGACCCGGAACTGGTGACGGTCAAGGCGGCCCGGCTGATCGGCGCGGCGGACGTGATCGCGTTCCACAGCGCCCGGCACGGCCGCAGCATCGCCCGCTCGGTCGCGGCACCGTACCTGACCGAGGGGCAGGTCGAGGAGCACCTGGTCTACCCGCTGACCACGGAGACGACCGACCACCCCGGCGGCTACCAGGGCGCGATGGACGATTTCTACACCGACTGCGCCGCCCGGCTCGCAGCGCATCTCGACGCCGGCCGGGACGTCGTCGTCCTGGCCGAAGGCGATCCGCTGTTCTACGGGTCCTACATGCACATGCACAAGCGGCTGGCGGACCGGTACCCGTGTGAGGTGGTCCCCGGTGTCACGTCGGTCAGCGCGGCGGCCGCCGTACTGGGCCGGCCGCTGTGCGAGCGGGACGAGATCCTGACCGTGCTGCCCGGCACGCTGCCGCCCGACGTGCTCGCGGACCGGCTGCGGCACACGGACGCGGCCGCGGTGATGAAGCTCGGGCGGACGTTCGCAGGAGTGCGGGAGGCGTTCGAGCTCGCCGGGCGAGCGGACGAGGCCTGGTACGTCGAACGCGCGACGACCGACACGCAGCGGACGGCTCCGCTGACCGAGGTGGATCCGGACGAGGTCCCGTACTTCTCGCTCGCACTGCTCCCCAGCCCGATCAACACCACGTTCACCGTGCCGGCGCCCCGGACCGAAGCGGAGGGCTCGGTCACCGTCGTCGGCCTCGGGCCGGCCGGACCGGAGTGGATGACGCCCGAGGTCCGGGCCGCGATCGCGAGTGCCGACGACCTGATCGGCTACGGTCCGTACGTCGACCGGCTGCCGGACCGGGCGCGGCAGCGCAAGCACGGCTCGGACAACCGGGTCGAGTCCGAGCGGGCCGCGTTCGCCCTCGACCTCGCCCGGAAGGGCTCCCGCGTCGTCGTGGTGTCGTCGGGCGACCCGGGCGTGTTCGCGATGGCCAGCGCGGTCACCGAGGTCGCGTCCGAGCCCGAGTACGCCGACATCGCCGTTCGCGTGCTGCCCGGGATGACCGCGGCCCAGGCGGTCGCCAGCCGCGTCGGAGCACCGCTCGGCCACGACTACTGCGTCCTGTCGCTGTCGGACCGGCTCAAGCCGTGGGACGTGATCGCGAAGCGGCTGTCCGCGGCCGCCGCGGCCGACCTGGCGATCGCGATCTACAACCCGGCCTCGAAGTCCCGCACGTGGCAGGTCGCCGCCACCCGGGACCTGTTGCTCGAGCACCGCTCCCCCGGTACGCCGGTCGTCGTCGGCCGCGACGTGGGCGGGCCGGAGGAAGCGATTACCGTCACAACGCTCGGCGAGCTGGCGCCGGAGACGGTTGACATGCGCTGCCTCTTGGTGATCGGCTCGTCGCAGACCCGCACCGTGCCCCGGCCGGCCGGGCCCCTGGTGTTCACTCCGCGCCGCTATCCGGTAACGGTCGGTGATCCTGCGCCAGAGGCCGGTTAAATCCCTGCCCCCAACCGTGTCGAACACCAGCCGGGCGGGTAGGGACCGCGCGGAGCTGACCAGTGAGGAGAAGCGGAATGGTCCAGCAGTACGGCGACACCGCCACCGCGACGCAGCCTGTCACCACCATGCAGGTGCCTGACGACGCCGACACGACCAGCACCCAGCGGTACGAGGAGGCGCGGGCGGCGGCGCACCGGGCGATGAGCAACGTCACGATCATCCCGGACCAGCCGCCCGCCCCCGTCCAGCCCGAGGTCGACCCGGACCTGCTGGCCTACCGCGGCTTCAAGTTCGGCGCCGCGTTCTTCGGCTGGCTGATCTCGATGGCCATGTTCGTCGTCCTCTCGCTCGCCGTCGCGGCCGCGGCCCTCGGTACGGCGGAGATCCTGGACTACACCCGGGCCGACGCCGAGGCCCAGCCCGGCGCCGCGGGCATCACCGCCGCGGCGGTCGCCGTACTCACGCTGACCCTGGCCTTCTACTTCGGCGGGTACGTCGCCGGACGGCTGGCCCGCTTCGACGGGGGCCGCAACGGCTTCGGCGTGTGGATGTTCGCTTTCCTGTTCTCCGTGCTCGCGGCCGGTGTCGCCGCGCTGCTGAACAACCAGTACGACCTGGTCGACGAGGTGAACCGGCCGGACGTGCCACTGGCGACCGACACGATCACCACGGGTGGCATCGTCGCGGCCGCCGCCCTGGTCGTCCTCACCCTGCTGTTCTCGATCGTCGGCGGGATGGCCGGCCGGCGCTACCACGACAAGATCGACCGCCTGCTCGACTGACCGTCGGTCACCGCCTCCCCACGCATAGCCAGCCGTCCCTTCGGGTACCGGAGAAACGACACGGGGGCTGTCTCGTGAGGAGAACTGACATGGTCCAGCAGTACCGGGACGACACAGACACACAGCGGCTCGACGGCAGCACCACCGCCGACGAGCCGGACACGACCAACCGGCGGATCACCCGGCCGCTGCACCGGGCCCGCGTGAAGACCTCGGTCGCCGACGAGGTGGACCCGGCGTACCGCGGCTTCAAAGGCGGGGCCGCGTTCTTCGGCTGGCTGGTCGCGGTCGGCCTGATCGCGCTGCTCACCGGGATCGTCGGCGCGGTGGCGGCAGCGGTCGACTACGCGGTGACGATCGACTGGAACGCGGCCGAGGCGGAGGCGGGCACGATCGGCATCGTGTCCAGCGCGGCCCTGCTGCTCATTTTGGCGATCGCCTACTACAACGGCGGGTACGTCGCCGGCCGGCTCGCCCGCTTCGACGGTGGGCGGCAGGGCTTCGGCGTCTGGATGATCGGCGTACTGGTGACGCTGGTGGTCGCGGCGATCGCCGCGCTGGCCGGCTCGCAGTACGACGTCCTGACCCGGGTGGAACTGCCGTCGGTCCCGCTTGCCGACGAGACCCTCACCGCCGGTGGGCTGATCGCGATCGGCCTGGCTCTGCTGATCACGCTGCTCGCGGCCGTGGCCGGCGGCAAGGCGGGGCAGCGCTACCACCGCCGCATCGACACCAGCGGCGACCACACCGTCTGATCGGACGGGACCCCTCCCCAGACCCGGACGACGGATGACCCCTATCCGCCGTCCGGGTTCTCGTTGTCCTGACCCGTCCGCCGGTGCAGGATGCCGGACATGACTCCGGACCCCGGCCGGACCGCGCTCGTCGTCGGAGGTACGAGCGGTATCGGCGCGGCCACCGCCCTCCGGCTCGTCACCGACGGCGCTTCGGTGGTCGCGGCCGGCCTGGGCTCCTCGACCGCCGCACCCGAGCTCAGGCGGTCCGCACGGGTGCACGAGCTCGACCTCCGGGAACCGAACGCCCTCGAGGACCTGATCGGCTCGCTCGACCGCCTCGACGTCCTGGTGAACGCCGCCGGCGTCATCCGGCGGGGCGACGAGCACCGGACCGAGGTGTTCCGGGAGGTCGTCGAGATCAGCCTGACCGGCGCGATGCGCGCGGCCGAGGCGGCGCACGACCTGCTCGCCGCCAGCCGCGGCTGCGTCGTCAACCTGGCCTCGATGCTGAGCTACTTCGGTGGTCCGCTCGTCCCGGCCTACAGCGCCAGCAAGGGCGGCGTCGTCCAGCTCACCAAGTCGCTCGCGGTCGCCTGGGCGGCCGACGGCATCCGGGTGAACGCGGTCGCGCCCGGCTGGATCGCCACCGAGCTCACGGCCGCGCTGCAAGCCGATCCGGTCGCCGCCGGCCGGATCCTGTCCCGTACACCGATGGCCCGCTGGGGCACGGCCGAGGAGGTCGCCGGTGCGATCGCCTTCCTGGCCGGCCCGGACGCCGGGTTCGTCACCGGCGCCGTCCTGCCCGTGGACGGCGGCTACCAGAGCATGTGAAGGAGCTTCGATGATCCCGGTTTCGGCAGGAGTGCCCGCGGAGATCGCCGTACCGGCGGTCCCCGAGGACGACCGGTTGTGGGTGCCGCAGGCGCCGGACGTGTGGTTCCGGCCGCTGATGCTGAACACGATCACCGGGCAGTGGTGCAACCTGCTCAAGGTGACCCGGTCCGGCATCGTGTCCCGGCATCGCCACCCGAGCGCGGTGTTCGGCTACGTGATCAAGGGCAAGTGGCAGTACGACGAGCACGACTGGGTGGCCGAGACCGGATCGTTCGTGTACGAGCCGCCGGGGGAGATCCACACCCTGCGGGTGCCGGAGGACTGCACCGAGATGATCACGTTCTTCAACATCTCCGGCGCGATGATCTACGTCGACGACGACGGCAACCAGACCGGGTACGAGGACACCTTCACCAAGATCCAGCTCTGCCGGGACCACTACGGCGCGAACGGCCTCGGCGCCGGTTTCGGCACCGGGCTCGGTGTTCCCGGCGCGTTCGTCCGCCGCAAGGTGCTGGAGAGCTGGGACTTCCACGAGGCCCTGAAGGCGATCTTCGGCGCCCGGCAGTCGCTGTCCAGCAATCTTCTGCTCACCCACCGGGACGGTGTCGCCATCGACGTCGAGACCACCCCCGGGCGGAACGCCTGGATGTACCCGACCGACGGGTTGCTGGTGCACGGCAACCACTTCCAGGCCTTCGTCCCCCCACAAATCGAGGACAGCTATCAGCCGTTCTCGGTGGACTCGCTCTACCGGGTGCCGCGCGTCGAGGAGGGCCTCCACCGGGTCCGCCGCGACGGTACCTCCGACGAGGCGGTCGCGAAGATCGTGCAGGACACGATGAGCGACCACTTCGGCCACCCCGACGCCGTCTGCCAGCACGTCGACCCGCGCCGGCACGAGCTCGACCGCTACGCCACCATCGTGTCCAGCCTGGTCGATCTGACCACTGGCACGTACCGCCTCACCCCGGGCCTGCCGTGTGCGAACAGCTACCAACTGGCGCCCTGGAACCTGTACGACGGTCCCGGTCCGGACGACCGTCCCGACGTCCCCGGCCCGGCGCAAGCACTCGCCGGTATCCGATGACCCAGCTTCATTCCGAGGAGCACGTGCCATGTCCCACTCCGCCACGAAGGTACGGCGTGCTGTCGCCGTCCTCGCCCTGACCGTCACCGCGGCCGTCCTGGCCGGCTGCGGTGCCGCCTCCTCGCCGTCGACCGGTGCGGCGCCGAACGCCGACCGCGCCGCGGCCGCCGAAGGCGTCAGCCCGGACGTCAACCTCGACCAGTGCGGCAAACCGGCCCGCACCGTGAAGCACGACCTGGGCACCACCACGATCAGCGGCAGCCCGGCCAAGGTGGTGGCGCTGGAGTACTCCTTCGTCGACGCCCTGGTCGCGGTGGGCATGTCGCCGGTCGGGGTCGCCGACGACGGCCAGCCGGAGCGGATCATCCCCGCCCTGCGCGACAAGGTCGGCGAGTACAAGTCGGTCGGCCTGCGGGCCACCCCGAACATCCAGGTGATCACCGCGCTCAAGCCGGACCTGATCGTCGCCGACAGCGGCCGGCACAAGGCGATCTACGCCCAGCTGTCGAAGATCGCGCCGACGATCGCGTTCGCCAGTCTGAACGGCAACTACCAGCAGGTGCTGGACAGTGAGATGTCCACCGCCATCGCGTTGGACAAGTGCGACGAGATGAAGACCCGGCTGACCGAGCA
This sequence comes from Kribbella turkmenica, assembly GCF_004348725.1. Classification (GTDB taxonomy): domain Bacteria; phylum Actinomycetota; class Actinomycetes; order Propionibacteriales; family Kribbellaceae; genus Kribbella; species Kribbella turkmenica. The sequence continues at coordinate 55,298 of NZ_SMKR01000008.1, read as the reverse complement.
CGCGAAGGTGATGGCGGACCTGAAGGCCAAGGCGCCCGCGGACGAGAGCCGCACGGCGCTGTTCGTGCGCGCCTCGGACAAGGGCTTCACCGGCTTCCCGGCCAAGGCCTACACCCCGGGTGTCCTGGAGGTCATCGGCATCCGGTCGCCGCTGCCGGACGACTCCGGGGAGGCCTCGGTCTCGCTGACCCTGGAGACCCTGGTCGCCACCAAGCCGGACGTCATGTTCATCGCCCCGAACGAGGGTCCGACGCTGCGCGACACCTGGGCGAAGAGCCCGCTGTGGAGGGAGATCCCGGCGGTGAAGAACAACACGACCTTCGACGTCGACCCGAACGAGTGGTCCCGGTCGCGAGGCCTGATCGCCGCCGAGGTCGTCGCCCAGGAAGCCGTCGAGCTCCTCTACGGGAAGTGACCCGAGCATGTCCGTGGACACTGCGGCCCAGCCGGCCCAGGAGGCCGTCCACCAGCGCCCGAAGATCGTCACCAGCAAGCAGCGGGTCACCTGGGTGAGCCTGGCGCTGCTGGTCCTGGTCGTCGCCGGCGTGGTGTGGGGCCTGTCGATCGGGAGTCAGCAGATCTCGCTCTCCCGGTTGCCGGGGGCAATCGTCCGGGCCGATGAACCCGACGAGCTGATCATCCAGTCGATCCGGCTGCCGCGGGTGGTGCTGGCGCTGTGCGTCGGCGCCGCCCTGGCGGTGGCCGGGGCGCTGATGCAGGCGGTCGCCGCGAACCCGCTGGCTGCGCCGGAGATCATGGGCGTGAATGCCGGCGCGGTCTTCGTCGTCGTTCTGGCGATCACCGTGGTGCCGTCGCTGTCGGGGGCGCCGACGATCCTGCTCGCCTTCGGCGGCGCGGCCGCGGCGGGGGTCTCGGTGATGCTGCTCGCCGGGTCCGGCCGGGGCCGGGTCAGTCCGGTCCGGCTCGCGCTGGCCGGCGTGACGGCGAGCAGCCTGCTGATCTCGCTGACCCAGGTGCTGATCATCTTCGACGAGAACTCGACCGACAGCGTGCTGTTCTGGCTGGTCGGCGGGGTGAACTTCGCCGGCTGGCAGGACATCCGCAACCTGCTGCCGTGGCTGGTGCTGGGGTTGATCGGCGCGTTCGCGATGGCCCGGTCGCTGAATCTGCTGGCCCTCGGTGACGACATGGCCCGCGGTCTCGGCCAGAACGTCGAACGGACCCGGATGACGGGCTCCGCGCTGGTGATCGTGCTGTGCGGCGCGGCCGTGTCGGTGGCCGGTCCGGTCGCGTTCATCGGGCTGGTCGTGCCGCACATCCTGCGCCGGCTGGTCGGCTCCAGCTACACGGTGCTGCTGCCGCTGTGCTCGATCGGCGGTGGCGCGCTGGTGCTGTACGCCGACATCTCGTCCCGGTACGTCAAACCGCCGTTCGAAGTACCCGCCGGTGTGGTCACCGCGCTGATCGGAGCGCCGATCTTCGTCTACCTGGCCCGTCGACAGAAGGTGACCTCATGAACGAGCACAGTGAGTCCTGCTCATCGGCGCCCGCAGCGAAGCGAGGACTGCGATGAGTGCGGCGATCGTGGCTCAGCATGTACGGCGTACGTCGTTGGCGCAGCGGTATCCCGGAATCCTGATGGGGTCGCTCGGCGTGCTCGCGGTCGTGCTGAGCTTCTACAGTCTCAGCGTCGGCGCGACCGACGTGTCGATGACCGACGTGTTCAACGCCGTGATCGGCAACACCGGCGACCAGGCCGCGCAGATCGTCGTGCAGTTCCAGCTGCCGCGGGTCCTGCTGGCCTGGCTGGTCGGGATCGCGCTGGGAGTGTCCGGCGCGGTGATGCAGGGGGTGATCCGCAACCCGCTGGCCGCACCCGACGTCGTCGGGGTCACCAAGGGCGCCGGGTTCGCGGGCATGCTGTTGCTGCTCGCGATCCCCGGGATGCCGGTGGTCGCCGTCGTACCCGCGGCGTTCGCCGGCGGTCTGGCGGCCGCCGCGCTGGTCTACCTGCTCGCCTACCGCCGCGGTGCCACCCCGGTCCGGATCGCGCTCGTCGGAATCGCGGTGAGCGCGGCCTTCGAGGCGGGCATCCGGTTCCTGCTCGTCCGCAATCCGCTCGACGTCAGCGCGGCACTGATCTGGTTGACCGGCAGCCTGTTCGGCCGGTCGATGAGCTCGGTGCTGGAGATCCTGCCGTGGGTGCTCGTCCTGGTCCCGCTGATCGTGGTCTGGAGCCGCAGGCTCGACGTCCTCGGGCTCGGTGACGATCTCGCCGCCGGGCTGGGCGAGCCGGTCGAGCGGACCCGGCGGCTGCTGCTCCTCTTCGCGGTCGCGCTGGCCGCGGCGGCGGTCGCGGTGTCCGGCACGATCGGCTTCGTCGGCCTGATCGCCCCGCACATGGCCCGCCGGGTGTTCGGCGGCAAGCACGTCGCGTCGATCCCGGCCGCCGCGCTGTTCGGCGTCCTGCTGATGATCTTCGCCGACATGCTCGGCCGCGGCCTCGCCCCGCCGCTCGAGATTCCCGCCGGGCTGGTGACAGCGGTCGTCGGCGGACCGTACTTCCTCTACCTGCTCGTGAAGACCGGAAAGTAGGAGAACCGCCATGCGTCTGCAGGCACAGGGCGTCCAGCTCGCCTATGACCAGCGCGTCATCGCCAGGGATCTCACCCTGACCATCCCGGACGGGAAGGTCAGCGTGCTGATCGGTCCCAACGGTTCGGGCAAGAGCACCGCGCTGCGGGCCCTGGCCCGGTTGCTGCCCCCGCAGCAGGGAAGTGTGATCCTGGACGGGAAGTCGATCCAGGAGACCCCGACCAAGGAGGTGGCCCGGCTGCTCGCGATCCTGCCGCAGGTCCTGGTCACGCCCGAGTCGATCTCGGTCGAGGACCTGGTCTGGTTCGGCCGGCACCCGCACCGCGCCTCGCTCAAGGTGCCCAGCGCGGCCGACAAGGAGGCCGTCGAGTGGGCGATGGAGGTCACCAGTACGGCGGAACTGCGGCACCAGCACGTGGATCAGCTCTCCGGCGGCCAGCGCCAGCGGGTGTGGATCGCGCTGTGCCTGGCCCAGGGCACGGACCTGATCCTGCTCGACGAGCCGACGACGTACCTGGACGTCGCGTACCAGCTCGAGGTGCTCGACCTGCTGCACCAGCTCAACCAGGAGCAGGGCAAGACGGTCGCGATGGTGCTGCACGACTTCAACATGGCCGCGGAGTACGCCGACCACGTGTTCGTGATGAGGTCCGGCAGCCTGGTCACCCAGGGCACGCCGGAGGATGTGTTCACCTGCGACATCATCCGCGACGTGTTCGGGGTGGAGTCGAAGGTCGTCCCGCACCCGGTCAGCGGCAAACCGATGTGTATCCCACTGCGCGCCGGGCTCCGGACCCAGCTCGCGGTCGCAGCCGGATAGGGAGTACTGCATGACCTTGACCCCAGCGGAAGTCGCCGAGCGGTCCGAACAGGTCGCACCGAAGCTGCGCGAGCACTTGCCGCCGACGCCGCTCGTCCGGTTCGGCGCGTTCAGCGACGAGCTCGGGGCGGAGGTGCTGGTGAAGTCCGAGCACCTCCAGCGCACCGGCTCGTTCAAGGCCCGTGGTTCGATGGCGAAGATCCTGACGCTGACCGACGAGCAGCGCGAGCGCGGCGTGGTCACGGCCTCGACCGGCAACCACGGTCTCGGCGTCGGCAACGCGCTGGCGACCCTCGGCGGCCGCGGGCTGATCTACCTGCCGGAGAACGCGTCGCCGAGCAAGGTCGCCGCGCTCCGCCGGCTCGGCCTCGATCTTCATGCCGAGGGCAACGATTCCGGCGTGCTCGAACCGAAGGCCCGGGCGTACGCCGCCGAGCACGACCTGACCTACGTGCCGCCGTACAACGACCCGGACGTCATCGCCGGGCAGGGCACGGTGGCGGTGGAGATCCTCGAGCAACTGGCCGAGCCGCTCGACGCTGTCGTCGTCGCGGTCGGCGGCGGTGGGCTGGTCAGCGGGATCGCGGCGGTGCTCAAGAGGCACCTGCCCGGCATCCGCGTGTACGGCGCCTCGCCGGTCCGCGACGACGCGATGGCCGCGTCCGTGCGCTCCGGCGAGATCGTCCTGGTCGACGCGCAGGACACGTTGTCCGACGGTACGGCGGGCAGTGTCGAGCCGGGCAGCATCACCTTCGACCTGTGCCGGGAACTGGTGGACGACTGGGTGCTGGTGAGTGAGGACGCGATCAGCGCCGCGCTGCGGATGGTGATCGACACCGAGCACCAGTTGATCGAAGGATCCGCCGCGATGGCGTTCGCCGCGGCGCGGGCCCGGCGTACCGAGCTGGAAGGCGAACGCGTCGCGGTGGTGTCCTGCGGCGGCAACATCTCCGCGAGCACGCTGGTGGCCGCGCTGAGCTGACCCCTGCGCCGGAGCACCCGAGGCGACCACCTCGGGTGCTCCCGCATGCCCTCACCCGGGCGTCCGCAGCCGTTCGTGGACGCCGTTGACACCATCGTGACGTAGTAACTATCGTTTCGTGCAGCATATGTTTCATCCAAGATGAGGAAGTGACTGATGGATGCGGCAACCTGGGGGTTGATCATCGCGACGTTCGTCGCGTGTTTCGTGGAGATGGTGGAAGCGACCACGATCGTGATGGCGATGGGGTACACCCGGAGCTGGCGGTCGGCGCTGGCCGGTACCTTCGCGGCGCTCGGCGCGCTCGCGGTGGTCACCGTGGCGGCCGGGTACGCACTGGCGAACTGGCTGCCGGAGTCGGCGCTGCAACTCGCGATCGGCGGCCTGCTGCTGATCTTCGGCCTGCAGTGGTTGCGCAAGGCGATCCTCAGATCGTCGGGACGCAAGGCGATCCACGACGAGGACGCGATCTACCGGGAGGAGGTCGCGGCCGCCAAGGCCGCCGGCGAGACGAAGACCGGCCTGGATCTGTTCGCCTTCATGGTGTCCTTCAAGGGCGTGTTCCTCGAAGGCATGGAGGTCGTGTTCATCGTGCTGACCTTCGGCCTGAACGCGGGCAACATCCCCGGCGCGGCGATGGGCGCGATCGCGGCCGTGGTGATCGTCCTCGGGGTCGCAATCGCCCTGCGCCGCCCGCTGTCGATGATCAACGAGAACCTGCTCAAGTACGGCGTCGGCCTGCTGCTCGCGTCGTTCGGCACCTACTGGGCGGTGGAGGGTCTGGGCATCTTCCGCGCGGGCCGGGAGAGCATCGACTGGCCGGGTCACGACCTGATGATCCTGGTCCTGCTGGTCGCGTGGCTCGTGCTCAGCCGGATCTTCGTCGCGGTGCTGCGGACGCCGGCGTCCGCAGCGACCGCCCCCGAGGTTGCGGTGGAGGTGAAGAAGTGAAGTTCCTCAAGGCCTTCGCGCAGTTCTGGTACGACTTCATCATCGGCGACGACTGGAAGATCGCCGTCGCGGTCGTGCTCGCACTCTGTGTCACGTTGGTGGCGATGGCCACCGGCGCGCTCGGCGACACCGCGCTGACCCTGCTCGGCGGGGTCGCGATCGTGGTCGGGTTCGCGATCAGCCTGGCGATCGACGTCCGTCCCAAGCGCCGCTGAATCTTTTCCCTGCTTGACCTCCGGCCCCACGGCGTTGCGTGGGGCCGGAGTTGTTTGTAGCAAACGTGACGTCTTCTCAATATCTCGTAGTATCTGCTACAGTACTGCACCGAGGCGCCCGTTCCCTTCTGTATCGGAGGTCCTGAAGTGTCTGGTTCACCGGCGATGCGCGATACCGCCGAGGCGGTGCTCGGCCTCCTGCCCACGCAGGTGCAGTACGGCGACGTCCGGGTCGTCCGGCGGACGCACGAGCAGGTGCTGGTCGAGCTCGACGGCCCCGGCGAGGTCGGGTACGACGACTCGACCGGCCTCGGACTGCGGGTGCTGATCGGAGGCCAGTGGGGTTTCGCCGCCACCCACCGGCTGGACCGGCGCGGGCTCGACGCGGTGGTCGCCCAGGCGGTCGGCCAGGCCCGCGCGGCCGGAGGCGGCGGCCGGGTCTCACTCGGCTCGCCGGTGACCACCCGCGACACCTGGTGCTCACCGATGCAGGTCGACCCGTTCACGGTGCCGCTGTCCAGCAAGGTCGACCTGCTCGCCGCCACCGTCAAGGAAGCGTCCACCGCCGGTCCGCTGGTCCAGCAGATCGAGGCGTCGATGGACTTCTACCGCGACGAGAAGGTGTTCGCGAACACCGAGGGCGCGCTGATCGAGCAGACCCTGACCGAGAGCGGCGGCGGCCTGATGGTCAACGCCGGCGACGGTGACGACCTGCAGCGCCGGTCCTTCCCGCAGGGCGTGCCGCGGCAGATCCGCGGCCAGCGCGGCGATTTCGCCTCCGCGGGCTACGAGCACGTGATCTCCCTCGGGCTGGACCGCGAGGCGGCCCGGATCGCCGCCGAGGCGGTCGCCCTGCTGTCCGCGCCGCAGTGCCCGGACGAAATCACCACACTGATTGCCGGGAGCAACCAATTGGCGATGGTGCTGCACGAGTGCGCCGGCCACCCGATGGAGGCCGACCGGGCCCTCGGCACCGAGGTCAGCCTGGCCGGCGGCACCTACGCCACCCCGGAACGCCGGGGCACCTTCCGCTGGGGCTCGGACCTCGTCTCGGCGTACGCCGACGCCACCATCCCCGGCGCCCTCGGATCCTTCGGGTACGACGACGAGGGCGTGCCGGCGCAGCGGACGCAACTGGTCAAGGACGGCATCTTCCTCGGCTACATGTCCGGTCGCGAGTCCGCCGGTGCGCTGGGGCTCGAATCGACCGGCCAGGCCAAGGCCGACGGCTGGCAGCGGCTGCCGCTGGTGCGGATGACGAACATCTGCCTGGAGCCCGGCGACTCGTCGCTGGCCGAGATGATCGCCGGCACCAAGCGCGGCATCCTGGTCGACACCAACCGCGGCTTCTCGATCGACGACCAGCGGATGAACTTCCGCTTCGGCACCGAGGTCGGCTGGGAGATCCGCGACGGCAAGGTCGGGCGGCTGCTGAAGAACTGCACGTACCAAAGTGTCACGCCGCAGTTCTGGGCCAGCCTCGACGCCCTCGGTGGACCGGACGAGTGGAAGGTGCACGGCGTCCCGTCCTGCAACAAGGGTGAGCCGCTGCAGGTCGCCCACGTCGGTCACGGGACCGTCCCCGGTCGCTTCCAGAACGTGCAGGTGGGGCGATGAGCATCGAACAGTCGCAGGTCGAGCGGGCGCTGGAGATTCTCGGCGCCGGCACCCGGCTCGACGTCCTCGGCGAGCAGGCCGATCTGCTCCGCTTCGCCGAGTCCGAGGTCACAGCGCAGCACAGCGAACGCCGCCTCCGCGTGCGCGTCCGCACCACCCGCAACGGCCGCTCCGTCGCCGGCTCCCTGGAAACCCTGGAACCCGCCGCGGTGCAGGCGTTGGCCGACCGTCTCGACGCCGCCCTCGCCGACCTTCCACCGGGGCCCGCAGCCACCTCCCCGGCACCCGTGGATCACTGCGCGGAGACACCACAGGTCGCGGCGGCCACCTCGGTGCTCGAAGCCGGGCCGGGGGATCGGCATCGGTGGTTCAGGACCGTTCGGGACGGGCTCGACTCGTCGACCACGGTGGGTGGGGCGATCAGGTACGACGTACTGGATCGTGTGGTCGCGGACTCTCACGGGTTGTTCCGGGCGGAGACGCTGACGAAGGCGGCCATCCAGGCGATCGCCAAGAAGGGGGACAACTCGGTCAGCGTGCGGCACATGCACCGGGACGCGGACAAGGTTCCGGTCGACGACATCCCGGCGAAGCTCCGTGCGGCGTTGACGCCGTTGCCCGCCCGCGAGGCGCACCACGGTCCCTGCCGGGTGCTGCTCAGACCACAGGCCGTCGTCACGCTGATGGCGACCTACGGGCACTTCGTCCTCGGCGCGACCGGCTACGCCACCGGGCGGTCGGCGGTGGCCGGACAGCTCGGGGAGAAGGTCGTCAGCGACCTGATCACCCTGGTCGACGACGGTGCCGACGCGGCCGGGCTCCCGAGCGGTTTCGATGCCGAGGGCAACGTACGCCGGCACACCCGGCTGATCGACCGTGGTGTGCTCACCGGCGTCGTCTCCGACCGTCGCCGCGCGGCCGTCACCGGCGGCGTGCCGACCGGCCACGCGGCCCCGGACGGCTGGCGATTCGGCGGCGACCCGAGTCCGTCGAACCTGCTGCTCGCTCCGGGTGACATCTCCGACGAGGACCTGCTCGCCGAGTGCGGCAGCGGACTGGTGGTGAACCGGCTCGACTACCTGCGCTCGCTGCACCCGAAGCAGACCCTGGTCACCGGAACGACCCGGGACGGCACCTACTGGGCGGACAGCGGCGAGCTCGTCGCCTGGCACCCGCAGGTCCGCTTCACCTTCCGGATGGACGACGTGCTCAACGCGGTTCTTGCCGTCGGCAACACCCGGGAATGCGGCGACACCACCTTCATGGACAGCGTGGTCGTGCCGTCGTTGCTGATCGACGCCGGTCCGCTCGTCCTCCCCTGATCCAGCAGTGCCCCGCGCGAGGCGTGCTCATAGATCCGCGGGGCACTGCTGTTCCACCTCCTCTGGAGACCGCATGCCCTCGGTCATACCCCTGTCGAACGACTGCTCGCTGGCGTCGAGCCAGGGAATCCGGCGTTCTGCTCCGTGCTGCTCGTGGAGCGCGGCGTCGACCGGGTGCTGTTCGGCTTCGGCCATGTCGGCCGCCGCCGGAAGCTGCTGGAGGTGTCGGCAGCTCGCGATCTGGAGCCGCCCGGCGGAGCTGCGTAACCTCGCCGATGTCGTCCATCCAGGCCGTGACCGCCCGATTCGCGCGTCGGAGTACACCGGGGAAGCGGCGCCGTTGGAGTTCGGAGCGCCTTGAGCAGAGGAGTTGCGGTGCACACCACCCCCGAGCGGACGCCGAGCATGCTGGAGGATCCGCCCGCGGTCGGCCTGGTCGCGGCCACCCGGCTGCTGCGGGCGGAATACGGGATCGACGCCGACGTCTCGGACCTGCGCAGCGAACGGGACCGGAACTTCCTCGCGGTCGCGCCGGACGGCCGGCGACTCGTGGTCAAGGTGTCGAACTCAGGTGACGACCCGGAGCAGATCGCGATGGAGAGCGCCGCGATGCACCACGTCGAGGCGGTCGACCCGGAGCTCCCGATCCCTCGCGTGCTGACCAGCCTCGACGGGCGGTCCGTCGTCACGGTCGCGGCGGAGGACGGGCGTACGCACCTGGTCCGGGTGATGACGGTGATGCCCGGCGACGTCGCCGACCTGACCCCGCTCCCGGACTGGTTCGCGGCCGGCTTCGGCGCGGTGAGCGCGCGGATGACGCGTGCGCTGCAGGGATTCGGCCATTCAGCGGCGTACCGCCGGCTCGACTGGGATCCTCGGATCGTCGCCACCCTCCGGCCGTACGCCGACCGGCTGCCGGACGAGCATCGCCGCGGACCCATGCGCCGGCTCCTGGATCGCTTCGAAGGCCTCGACGCCGCGACCCGCGAGCTGCCCGGGTACGTGCTGCACGGCGACGTGACGTTGAGCAACGTGCTGCTGCGGGACGGCGGCATCACCGGAGTGATCGACTTCGGCGACATGCACCACACCGCCCGGGTCGCCGAGCTCGCGATCAGCCTGACCTCGCTGCTGCGTGCGTCGGACGACCTCTGGGGTGACGCCGGCCGGTTCCTCGACGGGTACCAGCGGGTGCTCCCGCTCGAGCCCGCGGAGGTCGCGCTGATCGGCGAGCTCGTCCTCGCCCGGTCCACGGCGAGCGTGCTCATCTCGGCCTGGCGGGCGCCGCTCTACCCGGACAACGAGGAGTACCTGACCAGCCTTGTGGCCGGTAGTTGGCTCATCCTGGACGCACTCGCGGAGCTCCCGCCGGCCGACCTCGCCGAGCGTTTCCACCGGCTGTGCGGCACCTCCCGCGTCGACTCCGCGCAGACGGCCGATCCCACGCTGCTGCCTCGGCGGCAGTCCGCGCTCGGCGGGCAGCTGTCACCGCTGTTCTACCGGTCGCCGCTGCAGGTGGTCCGGGCCGAAGGTGCCTGGATCCACACCGCGGACGGTCGCCGGTACCTCGATGCCTACAACAACGTTCCGGTCGTCGGGCACGCGCATCCGGCCGTCGTCCAGGCGATCTCGCGGCAGGCCGCCGTACTCAACCTGAACTCGCGCTACCTGCATCCGAACGTCGTCGAGCTGGCGGAACGGCTGACGGCGTCGATGCCGGACGGGCTGGACACGTGCGTGTTCGCCAACTCCGGGAGTGAGGCCAACGACCTGGCCTGGCGGATGGCGCGAGTCGTCGCCGGGCGCGGCGGAGCGATCGTCGCCGACCTCTCGTACCACGGCGTGAGCGAGGCGACCGCGGCGTTCTCGACGAACACTATCCGGCCGACAGGCGCCCGGCGCATGTCGCAGTCTTCGAGGCACCGCGGTCCGCGAGCGACGACGGAATCGCCGCGATGGAACGGGTCCGGGCCGCACGGGCCGTCCTGCGGCGGGCCGGGCACGACCTGGCGTTGCTCGCGGTCGACACGATCTTCAGCAGTGCGGGCATCCTCACGCCGACCGACGCGTTCATGCTCGGTCTGCAGGAGGAGGCGCGGGCCGCGGGCGGGCTGTTCCTGGCGGACGAGGTGCAGGCCGGGTTCGGGCGCGGCGGGCGGAACCTGTGGCGGTTCCAGGACTTCGGGCTGACGCCGGACTTCGTCACCCTGGGCAAGCCGATGGGCAACGGTCATCCGGTGGCGGCACTGGTCACCCGGCGGGAGATCGCCGAGGCATTCGTCGAGGTGGACGAGTACTTCAGCACGTTCGGCGGCAACCCGGTCTCGTGCGTCGCGGCGCTGACCGTGCTGGACGTGATCGAGCAGACCGGCCTGGTCGAGCGCTGCGGCCAGGTGGGGGCCGAGTTGCGAGCCGGTCTGCAGGAACTCGTTCCAGAGGTCCGTGGACAGGGACTCATGGTCGGCGTCGAGTTGCCGGACGCCGGTGGTTTTGCCGAGCGGTTGCGGGAGCACGGCGTCCTCGTCGGAACGACCGGGCCGAGCGGGGGAGTCCTCAAGATCCGGCCGCCCCTGATCTGGGAGTCCGCGGAGGTCGGGCGGTTTCTGTCCGCGTTCCGGAACGCACTGCGTTAGCTACTGTTGGCGGGTGCGCGAACTGGTTGTGCTGGGCACCGGAAGCCAGGTCCCGTCGCGCGAGCGCACCCAGAACGGCTACTTCCTGCGCTGGGACACCGAAGGGTTCCTCTTCGATCCGGGCGAAGGCACCCAGCGGCAGATGCTGTACGCCGGTGTCCCGGCCGGCGCGATCACCCGGCTCTGCGTCACGCACTTCCACGGCGACCACTGCCTCGGTGTCCCGGGGATCGTGCAGCGGCTGTCGCTGGACGACGTACCGCATCCGGTCCGGGCGCACTACCCGGCGTCCGGGCAGACCTACTTCACCCGCCTGCGGCACGCCGCTTCGTTCTACGAGCGGGCCACGTTGCTGGAGGAGCCGGTCGAGGACGACGGCTTGCTGTCGGTCGGGTCGTTCGGCCAGCTGTGGGCCCGTCGCCTCGAGCACCCGATCGAGTCCTTCGGCTACCAACTGATCGAGCCGGACGGCCGCCGGATGCTCCCGGACGAGCTCTCGGAGTACGGCGTGGCCGGGCCGGCGATCGGGAAACTCCAACAGGCGGGCGTGATCGAGATCGACGGCCGGGCCGTGACCATCGAGCAGGTCAGCGAACCCCGGCCGGGTCAGCGCTTCGCGTTCGTGATGGACACCCGGCTCTGCGAGAACGTCCTGCGGCTCGCCGACCAGGCCGACCTGCTGGTGATCGAGTCCACCTACCTCTCGACCGAGACCGAGCTGGCCGGCCGCTTCGGCCATCTGACCGCTCGCCAGGCCGCCCGAGTGGCCCGAGAGTGCGGCGTTCGCAAACTGGTGCTCACGCACTTCTCCCAGCGGTACCTGGATCCGCAGGCGTTCCACGACGAGGCGGCCGAGGAGTTCGCCGGGGAGATCGTCGTCGCCGCCGACCTCACCCGCACCCGGATCCCACCCCGCCGCTGACCTCAGCGCAGCGTCCGGAAGAACTCGCGGACGTCGCCGACCAGCAGCTCCGGCTCCTCGAGCGCCGCGAAGTGACCGCCGTGGTCCACGTCGGTCCAGCGGGTGATGGTGTGCTCGCGCTCGGCGTACCGGCGGATGCTGACGTCGTGGGCCAGGATCAGCGCGGCCGTCGGCACACCGGAGTTCTCCGTGGTCTCGCCCCACGCCGGCTGCTGCGCGTACCCGGCCTACGCCGCCGAACCCGCCGTCCCGGTGAGCCAGTAGATCATCGCGTTGGTGAGCAGCCGGTCCCGGCCGATGAGTTCCTCGGGCAGGGTCTCGGCCGGGTAGGTCCAGGCGCGGAACTTGTCCATGATCCAGGCGAGTTGCCCGGCCGGCGAGTCGACCAGCCCGTAGGCCAGCGCCCGGATCGCCGACCTGGCGGGCTGCAACAAGGCGATGCTGTACGCGTACTTCGGCAGCAAGGACGGACTGTTCGACGCGGTCTACACGGCCGCCGTCGAGCGGTACCTGGCCGACGTCGGCTTCGACACCACCGACCTCCCCGAGTACGCGGCCCGGGTCTTCGACTACTTCGAGAAGCATCCCGAGCACCAGCGGCTCAACGTCTGGTACCGCCTGGAGCGGCCCGAGGGTGCCGCGCTGGCGGCGATCGTCGCGGTCAACGAGAGCCGGCTCGCCGACCTGCGGCGGGCTCAGCGGTCCGGCGTCGTACCGGGAGATTTCAGCCCGGCCGAGCTGCTCGCACTGCTCCAGAGTGTCGCCACCAGCTGGTCCTCGATGAACCCGGAGTACGGCGCCGCCGTGCCGGGCCGCGCGGCCCGTCGCCACGCGGTCGTCGAGGCGGTCCGGCGGCTGCTGGCCGGCTGACCGGTGTGGCGCAGGACACGATCGATTCTCAGCCAACTCATTGGTTCACCCGAAGGAGTTCTCAGTCTCGCGCGCTCTACTCGAAGCCAGAAGGAACAGGCTGAGGCCGGGTCTGGCCGAGGAGGGCACCGGGATGAACGACGACGCGGGACGGCAGGGAGCTGGACAGAGCGGCGGCGCGGAGCAGCAGGGCGCCGGTCAGCAGGGCTTCGGGAACCAGGGGCCTAATCCGCAGCAGCACCCGGGGTACTGGTACCCCACCGGCCCGCAGCAGTACCCGCAGATGCCTCACCACCCGGGGTATCCGCCGTACGGCGGACCGCAGAAGCCGCCGCGGAAGCGTAACCGGCTGCTCGGTGCCGGCGCGCTCGGCCTCGCGGCCGCGCTGGTCGCCGGTTCGCTTGCCTGGGGCATCGATCAGCGGGCGGCCAACGGGTCGCAGCTCGCCCAGCACGCGTTCGACCCGGCGGCCGTGGCGGCCGAGGTGTCACCCGGGCTGGTGAACGTGAACACCGTGCTCGGGTACGAGGGCGCGAAAGCCGCCGGCACCGGGATCGTGCTGACCTCCGACGGTGAGGTGCTGACGAACCACCACGTGATCGAGGGGGCGACCTCGATCTCGGTGACGGACGTCGGCAACGGCAGGACGTACACCGCGAGTGTGGTCGGGTACAACAAGGACCACGACATCGCCGTCCTCAAGCTGACGGACGCGTCCGGGTTGCAGACCGCGAAGATCGGCGAATCGGACAAGGTCGCGGTCGGCGACCAGGTGGTCGGGATCGGCAACGCCGGCGGGGTCGGCGGGACGCCGAGCTACGCGCCCGGTGAGGTGACCGCGCTGAACCAGTCGATCACCGCGACCGACGCGAACGGGCAGAACCCGGAGAACCTGAGCAACCTGATCGCGACCAGCGCCGACATCCGGGCCGGTGACTCCGGCGGGCCGCTGGCGAACGCGTCCGGCGAGGTGATCGCCGTCGACACGGCCGGGTCTGCCGGCAACAACGGCGGCAGCGGACGGCCGGGGCAGGCGGCCGCGAGCGCGCCCATATCAGCGGCGGCGAGCACGGCCACCTCGGCGGCCGCGAGCACGGCCACCTCGGCGACCACGGCGCTCGCCTCGGCGTCGGCCACGGCGTCGCCGGCGGCCGGCACGGCGTACGGCGACGGGAACGGGCAGAACGGTGGTCCCGGGTTCGGACCGGGCTTCGGCAACGGTGGCGGGTCGGGGAACGGCCAGGGACAGGCCGACCCGCAAGGTTTCGCGATCCCGATCAACCAGGCGATGAAGATCGCCGACCAGATCGAGGCCGGCAAGGCCTCCGACACCGTACACATCGGCGAGTCGGCGATGCTCGGAGTCTCGGTCCTGCCGAACGCGGGCACGACCGGCGCGGTCGTCGGCGACGTCCTCGGCAACGGCAAGGCCGACGACGCCGGCATCGAGGCCGGGGACGTGATCACCTCCTTCGCCGGCGAGCCGGTCGACTCGCCCGGCACCCTGTCGCAACTGCTGGACGAGCAGCACCCCGGCGACAAGGTCGAGGTGGGCTGGGCCGACCAATCAGGACAGCAGCACAAGGCAACCATCGAACTCATCACCGGCCCGGTCCGCTGACACCCGGCGCCACCCCCGCTGCAGCGGACCGAAACCGATCGGGCCCGGCGCCTCCTACCCCCTCCGGAGCGCCCGGGCCCGATCGCTGTCTTCGGTCAGGAGAAGAACCCCAGGACGTACGCCGCGCCTAGCGTGAGCGCAGCACCTGGCCGCCGTCCTCGCCGCCCGCAGTTCGGTTCGGCTGACGGCTTCCCCGCTCGGCGCCGCCCTCGGCGGACCGCTGACCACAGCCCTCGGTCCGCGTGCGACGCTCGGCGCGTCCCGCCTCGCGACCATCGTGCTCGGCGTCGTCGCCTGCGCTCTCCTGTCAGCCCGGGCGACCGAAGAAGCCGGTACGCCAACTGGGGTAGGTCGGCATCCACGCTAGCCGGGTACGGGCGTAGTCGTTCGAGGCGCCACGAGCCCACGCCGTGCGAGCGGATCCGGCCGGCGGGGGAGTGGCGGCGCCGACGGACTCGGCGAAGACGGGTGCCCAGGTGGCAGCCGGCGCCGGATCGTCGTCGACGACGTTGACCGGTCCGGTCGGCCAGCCGAGCGCCTGGACCGCGGCGATCGCGGCGTCCTCGACGTGGAGGAAGCTGGTGAGGTCCGGCCCGGACGGCAGGTTGCCGGCCTCGGCCATCAGCCCGCCTCTGGTGTACCAGGTGCCCGGGCCGTAGAGCATCCCGTACCGCAGCACCACCCACTCCGGGGCCTCCGCGGTGATCTCCTCGAGCCGCGCCACCGCCTCGACCGACGCACGGCGGTTGTCGTCGGGTGCGGCAAGATCCAGCGGCGTCACCTCGTCGGCCGGTTCGTCGCCCGGCTCGTAGGCCCACGAGATGCTCTGTGAGATCACCCGGCGTACGCCGGCGGCGAGAGCGGCGTCGACCAGGTTCCGGGTGCCCACCCGGCGGATCCGCAGGTTGCCTGCGAAGTCGCGCGTACTCAGGTCGGTCAGCTGGTGCATCACGATGTCCGGCCGGGCCGCCGCGACCACGCCGCGCAGCGAGTCCGCGTCGTACACGTCCCCGGCGACCGCTGTCACGCCGCGGTCGCGCAGGGCTGCCGGGTCACGTCTGGTGAGCGCGGTGACCTCGTGACCGGCGGCGAGCAGGAGTGGCACGAGCAGGCGCCCGATCGCACCGGAAACGCCGGCGACAAAGATCCTCACAGCGCTCAGGCTAGGTGATCCTCGCCACCTCGACGGTGGTCCATTCGGCAGGTGATCTCATGGGCCATTTCGTCCACCTACTGAACAGCTGTCTCAGTAAGTGGGCGCTGCCCCGGTGATCGGCGTGTGACGCCGCTAACATGGTGCGGCCAGGTCGAGAGGCGCTGCAACGGACTCTCTGGTCCGCCACGCTCGACCCGGGTTCCGACTGCAAGGGCGCCTCCGGAGATTTTCTGGAGGTGACGGCAGATGAGTGAATCCGCTCTACGGGAGCTGCTGGATCAGCGGGTCGCGGTCCTCGACGGCGCCTGGGGGACGATGCTGCAGTCGGCGAAGCTGACGACCGCCGACTACCAGGGCGACCGGTTCGGCGACCACACCCACGATGTCACCGGCGACCCCGACCTGCTCAACCTCACCCGGCCCGACGTCATCCTCGACGTCCACCGGCAGTATCTGGCGGCCGGCGCGGACATCACCACCACGAACACCTTCACCGCGACCAGCATCGGGCAGGCCGACTACGGTCTGCAGGAGTACGTCCGGGAGATGAATGTCGCCGGAGCACGACTGGCCCGGCAGGCCGCCGGCGAGTTCGGCAACCGATTCGTAGCCGGTTCCATCGGCCCGCTCAACGTGACCCTGTCGTTGTCGCCGCGGGTCGAGGACCCGGCGTACCGGGCGGTGACGTTCGAGCAGGTGCGGGCGGCGTACGCCGAGCAGATCGCGGCGCTGGCCGAGGGCGGCGTCGACCTGCTGCTGATCGAGACCATCTTCGACACGCTGAACGTGAAGGCCGCGATCATGGCGGCCCGCGAGGTCGCGCCGCACCTGCCGCTGTGGATCTCGGTCACCATCGTCGACCTCAGCGGGCGGACGCTGTCGGGCCAGACCGTCGAGGCGTTCTGGAGCTCGGTCGAGCACGCCCGCCCGCTGGTCGTCGGCGTCAACTGCTCCCTCGGTGCCGCCGAGATGCGCCCGCACGTCGCCGACCTGGCCCGGTTCGCCGACACCTACGTCGCCTCCCACCCGAACGCCGGCCTGCCGAACGCCTTCGGCGGCTACGACGAGACGCCCGAGCAGACCGCCGGCATGCTCCGGGAGTTCGCCGAGTCCGGCCTGGTCAACATCGTCGGCGGCTGCTGCGGCACGACGCCGGCCCACATCGAGCAGATCGCGGCGAACGTGGCCGGCCTTGAACCGCGGAACGTCGTACCGCCGAACGAGACCACCCGGTTCTCCGGGCTGGAACCGTTCAGGATCGGCCCGGACACCGGGTTCGTGATGATCGGCGAGCGGACCAACGTGACCGGGTCGGCCCGGTTCCGCCGGCTGATCGAGGGCAACGACTACCAGGCCGCGGTGGACGTGGCGCTGGAGCAGGTGCGCGGCGGCGCCAACCTGCTGGACGTGAACATGGACGCCGACCTGCTCGACAGCGAGCAGGCGATGACCACCTTCCTGAACCTGATCGCGACCGAGCCCGAGGTGGCCCGGATCCCGATCATGATCGACAGCTCGAAGTGGTCGGTGCTGCAGGCCGGGCTGAAATGCGTGCAGGGCAAGGGCGTGGTCAACTCGATCAGCCTGAAGGAGGGCGAGGAGCAGTTCCTCGACCAGGCGCGGCGGATCCGCGACTACGGCGCCGGCGTGGTGGTGATGGCCTTCGACGAGCAGGGCCAGGCGGACACCACCGAGCGCAAGGTCGAGATCTGCGCGCGGGCCTACGACCTGCTCACCCGGAAGGCCGGCTTCCCGCCCGAGGACATCATCTTCGACCCGAACGTGCTCGCCGTGGCGACCGGGATCGCCGAGCACAACGGCTACGCGAAGTCGTTCATCGACGCGCTGCCGCTGATCAAGGAACGCTGTCCCGGCGTGCACCTGAGCGGCGGCATCTCGAACCTGTCGTTCTCGTTCCGCGGCAACGACGTCGTCCGGGAGGCGATGCACTCGGCGTTCCTGTTCCACGCCGGCAGGGCCGGGCTGGACATGGGCATCGTGAACGCCGGCCAGCTCGCGGTGTACGCCGACATCCCTGCGGACCTGCTGGAGCTGGTCGAGGACGTGCTGTTCGACCGCCGGCCGGATGCCACCGACCGGCTGGTGTCCTTCGCCGAGACCGTCAGCGGTCGCGGGACGAAGCGCGAGGTCGACCTGTCCTGGCGTGAAGGGACCGTCGAGGAGCGGCTGTCGCACGCGCTCGTGCACGGCATCGTCGACTTCATCGAGGACGACACCGAGGAGGCCCGGCAGAAGCTGCCGCGGCCGCTGGAGGTGATCGAGGGCCCGTTGATGGACGGGATGAAGATCGTCGGCGACCTGTTCGGCGCCGGCAAGATGTTCCTGCCGCAGGTGGTGAAGAGCGCCCGGGTGATGAAGCGCTCGGTCGCCTACCTGGAGCCGTTCATGGAGGCCGAGAAGGAGCAGGCCCGGCTGGAGGGCCGCGCCGAGACGGTCCGCGGCCAGGGCAAGATCGTGCTCGCCACCGTCAAGGGCGACGTCCACGACATCGGCAAGAACATCGTCGGTGTCGTCCTCGGCTGCAACAACTACGAGGTGATCGACCTCGGCGTGATGGTGCCGGCGGCAAGGATCCTGGACACCGCCGCGGCCGAGGGCGCCGACGCGATCGGGCTGTCCGGACTGATCACGCCGTCACTCGACGAGATGGTCGGCGTCGCCACCGAGATGCAGCGCCGCGGTCTGAGGCTGCCGTTGCTGATCGGCGGCGCGACCACGTCGAAGCAGCACACCGCGGTCCGGATCGCCCCGGCGTACGACAGTACGACGGTGCACGTGCTGGACGCGTCCCGGGTGGTCGGCGTGGTGTCGGATCTGCTCGACGACGAACGCTCCGAGGAACTTGCCAAGCGCAACGCCGTCGAGCAGGAGCGGCTGCGTGAGCAGCACGCGAACAAGCAGCGCAGCCCGTTGCTGTCGCTGGCCGCGGCGCGCGCCAACGCTGAGCCGGTCGACCACGACGAACCGCCGGTGCCGGCGTTCACCGGGCTGCGGCAGGTGTCGCCGTCGATCGACATGCTGCGGGCGATGATCGACTGGCAGTTCCTGTTCCTGGCCTGGGAGCTGAAGGGCAAGTACCCGGCGATCCTGGACCAGCCGGTCGCCCGCGAGCTGTTCGACGACGCGAACACGCTGCTCGACGAGATCATTGCCGACGGCTCGTTCACCGCCGAGGGCGTGTACGGCTTCTGGCCGGCCCACAGCGAGGGCGACGACATCGTCCTCGACGGTCATGACGTGTCGTTCCCGATGCTGCGGCAGCAGACCGAGAAGCCGGCCGGGCGGGCCAACCGGTGCCTGGCGGACTACGTCGCACCGGCCGGTGACCACCTCGGCGGCTTCGGCGTGGCGATCCACGGTGCCGAGCCACTCGCGGCGTCGTACGAGGCGCGCGACGACGACTACCGGGCGATCATGGTGAAGGCGCTGGCCGACCGGCTGGCGGAGGCGTTCGCCGAGTGGATCCACCTGGAGGCCCGGCGGGCCTGGTTCGAGCCGGACGCCGAGCCGGTGCTGGCGGACCTGCACGCCGAGCGGTTCCGCGGAATCCGGCCCGCCCTCGGGTACCCGGCCAGCCCGGACCACAGCGAGAAGAAGGAGCTGTTCGACCTGCTGGAGGCGGAGAAGATCGGCCTCGGCCTGACCGAGTCCTACGCGATGACCCCGGCCGCGGCGGTCAGCGGCCTGATCTTCCAGCACCCGGCGTCCCGGTACTTCAGCGTCGGCCGCCTCGGCCGTGACCAGATCGAGGACTACGCCGCCCGGCGGGGGCTCCCGGTCGGCGAGGTCGAGCGCTGGCTGCGGCCGAACCTGGCCTACGACCCGGACTGAGATGTCACACTTCGGCGCCCGAACGACTCCTAGCGGGTGTGGGAGCACACGATGAGATGAGTCCGGACGCGGCGACCGAGGTGTTCGTCGGGCATCGGGAACTGCTGTTCTCGATCGTCTACAACATCCTCGGCAGCGTCGCGGACACCGAAGACGTCCTGCAGGAGACCTGGCTGGCCTGGTCGAACCGGTCCGGAGTCGAGAATCCACGGGCGTACGTCGTGCGCATCGCGGTGAACGCGGCGGTGGCCCGGCGGACGACGATCAACCGGCGCAAGGAGGAGTACGTCGGTCCGTGGCTGCCGGAACCGGTGATCACGCCGGCCGACCCGGTCGAGCGGGCGGAGGCGGTGTCGCTCGCCGTCCTCGTCGTTCTGGAGACGTTGACGCCGTTGGAGCGGGCAGTCTTCGTGCTGCACGAGGTGTTCGGGTACGCGCATCCGGAGATCGCCGAGATCGTCGGCCGCACGCCCGCCGCGGTGCGGCAGCTGGCCCACCGGGCGCGGGAACACGTCCGGGCGCGGCGACCACGTTTCCCCGCGGATCCGGGCGTGCAGCAGGAGGTGACCCAGCGGTTCATCGATGCCGTGGTGGGCGGGGATCTGAACGCGTTGATGGACGTGCTCGCGCCGGACGTCACGCTCTGGGCCGACGGTGGTGGGAAGGCGCGGGCCGCCGGCCTGCACCCGATCCTGGGGCGCGACCGGATCGGGCGGCTGATCATCGGCGACCGCCTCCGCCACCCGGTGGCGTCCCTCGGCATCCGCTACCGAACCGTCAACGGCGACCCGTCCGCGCTGCTGCTGTCGGGTGAGACACCGTTCGCCGTGATCGTGCTGGACGTCGAGGACGACCAGGTGACCGGCATCTACGCGATCACCAACCCGGACAAACTGGCGCGCGTCGAGGTGGACTGAGATGACCACCACCGTCGTTGTCGTCGTGGCGGTGACCGTCGCCATGAACGCGTTCTCCGGGATCGCCGCCCTGCTGCACTGGAAGGCGATCCTGCCGGGGATGGCGAAGGCCGACGTCCCGGAGTCCTGGCTGACGTTCCCCATTGGCACGCTGAAGACGGCCGGGGCGGCCGGTCTCCTGGCGGGGTTGCTGCTCGGCGTGCCGTGGCTGGTGGCCGCTGCCGCGACCGGGCTGGTGCTGTTCTTCGTCTGCGCTTTGTTCACGCATGTCCGAGCGTCCGACTACACGGCGCAGTTCGGGCTCGCCATCGTGTTCCTCGGGGCGGCGAGTGCCTCCTTGGTGCTTACCCTGACTGCATGACAGCTTCCTCCCGCCCAGCCGTGCCCGCGGACGCCGAGGCCGTCGCCGCCATCTGGTACGCCGGGTGGGGCGACGGGCACCTCGGTCACGTGCCGGACGAACTGGTCGCGATCCGGACCAAGGAGTCGTTCTGGACCCGGGCCGCCGAGCGCGTCGGCGACACCACCGTGGCGGTCGTCGGTGACGAGGTTGCCGGCTTCGTGATGGTGGTCGGGGACGAGGTCGAGCAGGTGTATGTCTCCCGCGACCACCGTGGCTCTGGGATCGCCGGCGTGCTCCTCGCCGAGGCCGAGCGCCAGGTGAAGGCGAACGGCCACGCCGAGGCCTGGCTCGCGGTCGCCACCGGCAACGCCCGGGCCCGCCGCTTCTACGAACGCAGCGGCTGGACCGACACCGGCGCCTTCGACTACCCGGCCTCCGCCGACCACGGCACCCTCCCGGTCCCCTGCCACCGCTACACCAAGCAGGTCTGATTTCGGCGCGGGAGAAGCCCGTGGAGGAGGGTGGTGAGGGAGTCGCGGAAGGAGGGTTCGAAGTCGAGCCGGATGGCGGTGAGCGTGGGGTCGGCTTCGTAGGCGGCCTGGATGGCGGGGGTGGGGTGTGAGTGGGTCCAGATGGCGCCGGCGAGCATGCTGGCGTTGGAGATGAAGCGGGAGGCGATCTCGACGCCGACCCGCCCAAGCGCTCCCTGGACCCCGAGGCCAACGCCCGGCTGTGGCGGACGGCCGAGGAACTGACAGGTGTCTTCCTGCCCACTCACGTCTAGTCTGCGGGCATGAGCGAATGGTCGACCGGTGAGATCTACGAGTCGTACGTGGGGCGGTGGAGCCGGCTGGTCGCGGCGGAGTTCGTCGGCTGGCTGGACCGGCCGCCCGGTCTGCGCTGGCTCGACGTCGGCTGCGGTACGGGTGCTCTGACCAGCACGATCCTGCGTACGGCGGACCCGGCGTCGGTGCTCGGTGTGGACCCGTCGGAGGGGTTCGTGGGCTACGCCCGCCGGACGGTCGACGACGACCGCGCGAGCTTCGAGGTCAGGTCCGCGGCCGAGCTTCCGGACGGCCCGTACGACGCGGTCGTCGCCGGCCTGGTGCTCAACTTCGTCCCGGAACGGGTCGAGGCGCTGCGCCGGATGCGTGAGATCGGTTCGACGGTCGCGGTCTACGTCTGGGACTACGCCGACGGCATGCACCTGATGCGGCACTTCTTCGACGCGATGATCGAGGTGCGGCCGCAGGACCGCGAGCACGACGAGGGAAGGCGGTTCGCGTTCTGCACGGCGGAGGGTCTCGAGGAGCTGTTCGCCGAGGCCGGATTCACCGCGGCCGGCACGCGCGAGATCGTCGTACCGACGGAGTTCGCCTCGTTCGACGACTACTGGGGGCCGTTCCTCGGCGGGCAGGGGGTCGCGCCGGCGTACCTGCGCAGCCTGCCCGAGCCGGATCAGGAGGTCCTGCGGGAGGCGGTCCGGGCACGGCTGCCGATCGAGGCTGACGGCTCGATCCGGCTGACGGCGAGAGCGTGGGCCGCGAAGGCGGTCAGCTGAGGTAGTCGGTGCGGCGCCGGCCGGACAGAAGGTCGTCGGTCCACTCGCCCCTGAACCACGAGGTGGCCGGCCGCAGCCCCTCCCGGCGGAAGCCGACGCGTTCGAGGAGCCCGCGGACGGCCTCGGTCGCGTTTCCCTCGTCTTGGAACGCCGGTGACCCCGTGAACCCGGCCTCGGGCTGCCTGAGGTTCTCGTGCTGGCTGATCTCCTCGGCATCCGCGACGGTGAAGCGGCGCAGGCCCAGCCGCTCGGTTCGCGCGAACATTCGCTCACCATGTCAAAACCACGGCCCTTGCTCCGTCGTACCAGTGAGAGGAGCGCGCCATGAAGTTCTTGCTGATCCTGCAGGGTGACGACACCGGCCGGGGCGAACCGTACGCCGACCTGAGCCGCGACGTGTTCGAGCACACGGCCCACGAGGCCGGCGAGCTGGTCGGCGGTGAGCTGCTGGCCGATCCGGAGCTGGCGGTCACGGTTCCCGGCCGTGTCCGCGCAACCCCGATCGACGCCTACTACCTGATCGACGTGGAAACGCCGGCCCGCGCGATCGAGCTGGCGTACCTCCTCCCGGACACCCGCACGCCCGGCCGATCGGTGGAGATCCGCGCGGTCATGCGCACGACCGCGTTCGATCTCTAACGGGTGACCGCGAACCGCAGGTTCGAGGCCAGCGGGTTCTCCGTCAGGCTCAAGCGCTCGAGGCGGACCGTGCGGCCGCCCGGATGATCGAAGAGCCTGGTGCCGTCGCCGAGCATGACCGGTGCGTAGCAGAGCAGGACCTCGTCGAGCTGGCCCGCTTCGACGCACTGCTTGGCGATGCTGGCGCCGATCACGTTGACGTAGTTGTCACCGGCCGCCTCCTTCGCCAGCGCGAGCGCCTCGGCGAAGTCGTCGACGTACGTGACTCCAGGTTCGGGATCCGTCGGCGGGCGGTGGGTGACCACGAACATCGGTCCGTCCCAGCCGCCGCCGAACGCCTTGCCCTCGCCTTCGTCGCCCTTGTGCGGGTCGTCGCCGTCGTGCGACCGGCGGCCGATCAGCAGCGACCCGATCCGCGGGACCAGCTCCTCGATCTCCGGGTTCGGGCCCAGGTACGGCCGCATCCACTGCATGTCGCCGTCCGGTCCGGTGATGAACCCGTCCACCGACATCGTCACCGAGTACAGCACTTTCGCCATCAGAAACCTCCGGCTCGCTCGACCTTACCCAGGATGAGACGAGCGGGCCGGGGAAAACTCATCGCGGCCCGACGTCCGCCGGGGTGAGGGGGCGGTTGAGCGGGGCGGACGGGCTGTACTCGTCGGCGCCGACGTCCGCCCGGCCGGTGCGCGGGTGTCCGTCGACGTCGCGGGTGACGTTCGCATAGGTCCTGCTCGCCGCGTTGATCGCCGGGCTGCCGGAGCTGAGCCGACGGACGCCGTCGGAGCCGGTGGTGAGCTGCGGGTCCTTCCGGCTGAACCCACCGGGGATGTTGCCGTCGGCGGCGGCGCCCCAGCAGAGGTTGCCGGACCAGCTGATGCCCTGCAGGTACGGCATCGACACCAGGACCCTGCCCGCGTCGCCGACCAGAAGGTTGTCGGCGATCGTGCACTCGCGGGGAGGCAGCGTCCGCTGGGACTCCCCGCTGATCGCCGTACCGCAGGACAGGATCGTGTTCAGCGCGATCGTCACCCGGTCCGGCGCGTCGTTGCCGCGGCGGCTCTCCGGCGAGTCCTCGGGCTTGTGGTCCTGCACGTTCCCGCTGCCGAGCACGACCCCCGAGCCGCCGATCCGCTCGAGGTAGTTGTTGACGATCATATGGTCGTTGCCGTAAATCCGGATTCCGTTGCTTCCGGCAAGGAGGTGGTTGCCCTCGACCCGGGACCGGTTGCCGTGCCGCAGCACGATCCCGCCGAGGCTGTCGCGAATGGTGTTGTACCGGATGGTGTTGCCGGACGACTTCACCGAGATCGCCTCCGGGTCGCCGTCGACGCGTTCGAACAGGTTGTACTCGACGATCGCGCCCGCGTCGCTGAGCGACCGGCCGCTCAGACCGAGCCGGATCGGCTCGCCGCCGTTGTCGCCGGCGAAGGTGTGGTCGGAGAAGTGGTTCCGGCTGATCCGGACGCCGCGCGCCATCGTGTCGGACCTGGGTCCCTCCACGCCGAGGAAGACGCCGAGGGTGGACCTGCCGTGGAAGTGGTTGCGTTCGACGGTCGCGTGGTCGCCGCGGATCATCAGCCAGTGCAGCCCTTCGACATCGGCCAGCTGGAAGTCGTTCCGGCTGATCCGGACGTGGTGGCAGCTCGTCGGTACCTCGAACGTCGTCCGCTGCCGCAGGTCGAACCCGCTCACCGTCACGTACGACGAGTCGCCGAACACGAACCCTCGGCTGCCGGTCAGCGTCACCCCGCCGATCGACTCGGCGCGCACGGTGATCGGTGCGTCGGCGGTACCGCGCTTGCCCTGGATCGCGATCGTCCGGCCGTCCGGTACGGCGTACGTCCCGTTGGCGAGCACGATCTCGTCACCCGGTCCGGCGGCCGCGATCGCGCGCCGGAGCTCGTCGAGCGTGCGTGCCCGGACGGCCCGGGCACGGTTGGTGGCGGACGAGTGGGCGGGTGGGACGACGACGCCGGTGGTGGCGAGGCCGACGCCGACGGTGGTCAGGAAGGTTCGGCGATGCATGTTGTCCTCCAGATCGGGGCGGTGGTCCGGAATGTGTCGCTCAGTCTGGGCGGGCAACTACCGTCGGGCAAGCGCTTACCGAGGAACCGGGCCTGATGTCCCGCCAGGCGGGACGGAGCCGCCGGCAGTTCCGCGGCCGGTCGGTGGCCCACAAATCCCTGGTGCGTCCGCCCCCGGATCGCCGATCATGGGACGCATGTCTCCGAAGGCCGCTGCCGCTCACTGAGTCCGCGACACCTCGCCGGATCACGCCCGTCACCCCCGACGGGCCTCGTCAGCGTGCAGCCCTTTCGGCCTTTGGAGCTCATCATGCACACCCTGCCGACGCGGGCGTGGATCGAGATCGCCTGTGACGAGTCGGGATTCTCCGGGAGCAACCTCCTGGACCCCGGATCGCCGGTGATCACCCACGCGGGCGTGGATCTCGCCGTACCGGAGGCCGCCGAGGTGGTCGCCGTCCTCCGGTCGTCGTTGCGGCGCCGCGGATCCACCGAGTACAAGTCCAACCTGCTGCTGCGGCCCGAGCAGCGGCTCGAGCTCGAGTGGTTCCTGACCGCCCTATGCGGCCGGGCGCACGTCCACGTCATCGACAAGACCTGGTACCTCGCCCGCCGGGTGATCGAGTTGCTCGTCGCCGAACCGTCGTACGGCGCCGGCCTCAGCCTGGACCGCGATCACTACGCCGCCGCGCTCGACGTGTACCGGGCACCGGGCCGGACGGCGTTCCTGGACGCGTTCGTCGCGATGACGCGGACCAAGCGGCTCAAACTGCTCGACAACGGATCGATCGACCGCTTCTTCGAGACGGTGCCGGCCGGCGTCCCCGCACTGCGGGAGGTGACGCGTGCACACGTGGAAGCCGTCCTGCTGCGGTTGATCGACGACGATCCGGCGATTCCGCCCCCGCTCGAGCCGATGGTGCCCGCACTGGCCGAGACCGCGTTGTTCTGGAGCGCCGGCCACCGGTCGGTGGCGGTCGTGCACGACGAGCAGAGTGCGCTGACCCGGCACCGGCTCGCCAGACTGCGCACGTACCTGGCCGGGGCAGCGTTCCCGGCGCCCCCGCCGCTGCTGACCGTGACTCAGGTCGACTCGCGACACGATCCGCGCGTGCAGGTGGCCGATCTGCTGGCCGGTATCGCGCGTCGGCTGCACAAGCGACCGAGCCGCTTGCTCCGGCCGTACCTGGTGGGCGGGCCACCCTCCCTCGACCCGCCCACCGGATGTGATCAGCCGGCCGGTTGGCGGGTGTAGCTCCGGGCGACCTCGATGCCGAGGATCTCCGGCCGGCCGGCCGGTTCAGGGCCGAGAACCTTGGCCAGCACCGGGCCGAGGCGGTCGGCGAAGAACCGGTCGGCGTGCTCCTTGGTCTCCCAGAGCGTGACCACGCGGAGCCCGTCGGCCGTCGTCCCGAGGTACCGCGCCTGCAAGCCCTCGACCTGTGTCTCGCCGAGTTGGTCCAGCACCTGGTCGAACTGCTCGATCGCCGCGAACGGCGGGGTGGCGACTGCGATCCACTGCATGATTCCTCCTTCGATGAGTGCCTTCAGCCGTCACGCTAGGGATCGGGCGGCGACCCGGAATCCGCCAGATCACTCATCCGGGGTACTCATCGGCGACTGGACCAGGCCGCGATCTGGCTGCGGGTGGTGAAGCCGAGCTTGGTGAGGATGTGCTGGACGTGGTTCTGCGCGGTGCGCTCCGAGATCACCAGCCGGCCGGCGATCTGCCGGTTGGTCAGTCCTTCGGCGACCAGCCCGGCGACCTCCAGTTCGCGGGTGCTCAACCCGTGCGTCTCGCCGCCGTTCAACCGGGCCGCCAGCAGGCCTGTGCGTTCGGTGTACGCGGTCATGCCGAGGGCGTCGGCCAACCGCGCGGCCTCGGTCGCGAGCGGTCCGGCCCGGTCGCGGTCACCCGGTCGGTCGCGGGTGAACAGAGTGCAGGCCAGGTGATACTGCGCCTCGGCGACGAATCCGGTAGCTCCGGCGCTCTCGGCCTGGCCGACCGCCGTCGACAGGTCCTCGACCGCAGTGTCCAGCCGGCCAAGCGCCGCCGCGGTCCGGCCGATCGCCAGCTCGGCCGGGCCCATGTAGGCGACACCGTTGCCGACGGCATGCTCTCCACGGAACGGTTGCAGCCGTTCCAGCAGGACGGCGAGGTCGTCGTACCGGCCGAGGCCGCAGCACGCCAGGGCCGCGTAGACATAGGCCGGCAGCACGAAGAACGCCGGCAACGACCACGAGTCGATCGGACCCGCCTGCCGGTACGACGCCGCCGCGAGCTCGGGTGAGTTCGTACAGAGCTGCAGCTGGGCCCGGGACAGCAGCGACAGCGTGACGAACCGCGGCGGTGGCTGGAACGGCTGCTCGGCGAACTGCCGCATCTCGTCGGTGACGCCGGCATGTCCGGCCAGGGCGAGCTGCAGCGCGAAGTACGCCCCGGTCGCCGGTGCCTGCTCGATCGGCCGCATCCGGTCGAATCCGCGCCGGCCGAGCGCCGCGGCCTCGGCGTACAGGCCGCGGGCCTGGGCGACACAGGCGGCGATCCGGTCGTGGTGCCAGGCGGCGACCGGTCCGCCGAGCCGGTCGACGGCGACGTGGAGGCGGGGAAGTTCCTCGGCCGCCGCAGCCAGGCGACCGCTCTCGATCAGTGCGTCGAGCCGCCAGATCTCGCCCCACATCTCCGCGCGCGGATCGCTGGTCCGCCTGGCGAGCTCCAGCATCTCGGCGGCGAGCTCCAGCCGCTCGGCGCGACCGGCGGGGCCCGGACAAGCCTCCTGCCGAGCCCGCAGGGCGTCAGCGAGGGCGCGGTCGTCCGCTGAGTCCCGCGCCAGTGTCAGCGCCTCGGAACTGAGTGCGTCCAGCCTCGACTGTTCCCCGTCGTAGAAGGCGAGATGGCTGCGCAAGGCGAGCAATCGCGCGCGCAGCGCGGGTTCGAGCTCCTGGGCAAGCGCGTCTTCACACAGACGCTTCGCCGTCGCGTTGATCGTCGGGTCGGGCATCGCCTCGAGGATCAGCGCCGCCTCGGCCGCCTGCCCGGGACTCTGCGCCGCCGCGGCCGCCTCGACGGCCGCGGCACAACATCCGTGCAGATCTCCCGCCAGGTACGCCGCCCTGCCCAGCGCGATCGAGATCTCGCACCACTCCCGCGCGGCGATCGGCCGTGTCGTCAGCGCCTGCCGGTACAGCCGGACCCCTTCCTCGTACGCCAGTCGCCGGACGGCGTCCTCGGCAGCCCGGACCATCCACGTCCGGGCCGTCGTACCGTCGCCGTGCTGCGCGAGGAACGCGTGGTGACCGGCGATCGTGGCCAGTTGCTCGTCCGGCTCGTCCTCGAGCGCGGTCGCCACCGCCTGATGGAGTCTGGTCCGCTCCGCCGTCGTCAGCGAGGCTTCGACGGCGTCCCGGGTGAGCGCGTGCACGAACCGGAAGTCCTCGACACGCTCGACGAAGCCCAGGTCGGCCGCCTCGTCCACCAGGGGCAGGCAGTCCTCGACCGATCGGTCCAGCGTTGCGGCCACCGTCCGGAGGCGGAAGTCGCGGCCGACGATCGCCGCCGCCTGGACCAGCCGGCGGCAGCCGTCCGAGGCCCGGTCGAGCCGGCCGCGGACGATGTCCCGGACCGAGCGCGGCGGCGGCTGGTCGGGCCGCCAGGATCCGTCGGCGATCGCCCGGGTCAGTTCACGGACGAACAGCGGATTGCCGCCGGTGACGTCGTGGACGGTTGCCGTCAGCCCCGGATCATTGGTTGCTAATGACAACTGTTCGGCGACCTGCGCCGCGGTCAGGGCGGGCAGTTCGAGGCGTTCGGCCGCGGACAGGTCGCCCAGGCGGGTGGTGTCGCGGGCGGTGGCGAGGATCAGGACCGGCAGGGTGGTGAGGTGACCGGCGAGGTGGCGCAGGACCAGGAGGGACGGGTCGTCACCACGGTGGACGTCGTCCAGGACGACGACCAGGCCACGGTCGCCGGCTGCCCGGCGTACCTGGTCGGTGACTTCCTCGAAGAGCGTGAAGCGGTCGTCGCCGGCGAGCACCCGGTCAGCGTCGAGGTCGAGGGAGCGCAGTACCTGCCGCCACGGCCAGTAGGCCGGCGCACCGTCGGTCTCGACGCAGCGGCCCCAGGCGACGGCTGCTCCCTGCGCGAGGGCGACACCGGCGGCCTCTTGCGCCAGCCGGGTCTTGCCGATTCCTGCCTCGCCGGTGCACAGGACCAGCCGCCCGCGCCCCGCACGAGCCTGGTCCACCCACCTGCGCAGCGCTCGCAGTTCCCCCCGGCGCCCCACCATCGCCATGAGGCAAGCATCACCTCTCGAGCGCCGTGGCGGAAGCCCTCTCGGTCTGCGCCGCCAGGAAGGCCTCCCAGGTGCGGGTGCCGACGTCGGCGCCGCTGAGCGTCAGGTTGCCACCGGCCCGGTACACCTTGCCGGCCTTGCCGGGCACCCGGACCGGGATCGACAGCCGGCGCTTGCCGGTCGCCTGCAGGTAGCCGCGGGCCAGTTCGCCGAGGCTGTAGACCTTCGGTCCGACCAGGTCCGGCACCAGACCGGCCGGCTCTCCCAGCGCGAGCTCGACCAACCGCTCGGCCACGTCGCGGGCGTCCACCGGCTGGAGCCGCAGCCCGCCGGGAACGGGCAGCACCGGCAGCTTCGCCATCGCCTGCACGGTCTTCAACGTGAAGTCGTGGAACTGCGCCGCCCGGACGACGGTCCACGGCACCGACGACGCCCGTACGGCCTGCTCGGCGCCGAGCTTCGCCTTGAAGTAGCCGAGCGGCAACTGGTCCACCGCGGTCACGGAGATGTGCACCAGGTGCTTGACCCCGGCCCGCTCCGCCGCCCGGACCAGATTCCGCGTTCCGACGTCGTCGCCCTTGGGGCCGCCGGCCAGATGCATCATCACGTCGACACCTGCCACCGCGGCGTCGAGTCTGTCATCCTGCAACAGGTCCGCCGCGACGTACTCGACCCCGTCGCCGCGGTCCTTCGCGTGCCGGCTCAGCACCCGGACCTTCCAACCGGCCGCCCGCACCAAGGGCACGACCTGTCGCCCGAGCGTTCCGGTCCCGCCAGTCACCAGCATGGTGCTCACAACGTCCTCCACTCGTCCGCGGGGCCCCTTCTCCCCGGACCCTCATTCCTCTGACGGACCCCGAGGGGGCGGTGTGACCGGTGTGTCCGGGGTCACCTCGCGGCAGAATGTCGAGCGTGACGCCGGGAGTCCGACGTCTCCTGCCTAGAGCGGCACACAGCACAGGAGGACGTTGTGAAGTACGTGATCTTGATCCACTCGAACCCGCGGCCGTGGGGCCACCCAACGGTCGACCACACCGAGGTGGGGCGGACGATTCCGGTCGACCAGCGGCAGCAGATGTACAAGGAGTTCGACGAGCTGCTCGCCGAGCTGCAGGCGTCGGGGGAGTTCCTGACCGCGGAGGCTTTGGACGACCCGGCCTCGTCGCGCGTCTACCGCTGGGGAGGGAAGTGGCCGGGCGGGCGGCTGGTAGGCACGGACGGCCTGTATGCCGAGGCGAAGGAGCAGTTGGCCGGGTTCTTCGTGTTCGACTTCGCCACCCGGGAGCGCGCCGAGGAGATCGCGGCCAAGTTCGCCGGTCCGGGTGACACGATCGAGCTCCGGCCGGTGGCGTAGACGTGTCCGACCGGATCCGGCTCGCCTCGCCGACGCTCAACTGCCCCGACGCCACCGAGCTGGCGCGGTTCTACGCCGAAATCACCGGCGGGACGATCGTGTACGTCGACCCGGTCTGGGCGACCGTCACCGGGCCGAACGGGCGGATCGACTTCCAGACCGATCCGGCCTACGTCCCGCCGACCTGGCCGGATCCGGCGACACCGATCCAGATGCACCTCGACTTCACCGTCGACGACCTCGCCGCGACCGGGGCGCGGGTGCTCGCCGCGGGTGCCACCCGGTACGCCCACCAGCCGAACGACGACCACTGCCTGGTCTTCGCGGACCCGGCCGGGCACCCGTTCTGCCTGTCCACCTGGGATCCGGTCGACCAGCGGCACGTCTCCGATCCGCAGCACGCAGGGAATCAGAGACGTACCCAGTGATGTGACCGAAGCCCCGGCGATGAGGTGATGTACGCCGTACCGCCGGCGCGGAAGTTCTCCTACTCTGTTGAAACTTACCGAGAGTCAGGAGCTCAGACCGTGACGACCGTCGTCCTGATGGGCCCACCCGGTGCCGGCAAGGGAACCCACGCCGAGCACCTCGCCGGCCGTCTCGGCGTGCCGGTCATCTCGACCGGCGACATCTTCCGGGCCCAGGTCGCCGCCGGGACCGACCTGGGACGGACCGCCCAGCGCTACCTGGACGCCGGCGAGTACGTCCCGGACGAGGTCACCAACGCGATGGTCCGCGAGCGCCTGGCCGCCGACGACTGCCGCCCGGGCTTCCTCCTGGACGGCTACCCGCGCACCCTCGACCAGGTCGCCGTGCTGGACGAGATCCGCGGCGTCGACGCGGTCGTCGTCCTCCGCGTCGACCACGAGCACCTGGTCCGGCGGCTGCTCCGCCGGGCCGAGACCGAGCACCGCTCCGACGACACCGAGGACGTGATCCGGCGCCGGCTGCAGGTGTACTCCGACCAGACCGTCCCGCTGATCAGCGTGTACGACGAACGCGGCCTGCTCCGCGAGGTCGACGGCAACGGCGAGATCCACGAGGTCCGCCACCGCCTCCTGCACGTCGCCGGCGCGCTCACCCCGGCCGAGTGATCAGGAGCGCCAGACCGGCGCGACCGTCTTGCGGTAGGTGCGGCCGAACAGCCCGGTGATCACGGTGAAGACCGGCTTCGGGACGGTGCTGGTGACCGCGGTCAGCTCCTCCGGGCCGGCGCCGTCGGTGACCCAGGCGAAGAACGTGCCGCCCTGCGCCGGGCTGACCTTGGCGAACTGCCTGCCCATCGCCTTCATCGCGTCGGAGTCCTTGTTCTCCAGGTACAACGGCTCGATCTCGGCCTCCTCGTGATCCAGGTGCAGCACCGTGACCCGCTGCAGCTCCCGCATCGCGGTCAGCGCGGCCGCCGCGTCCTCCGCACTCGCTGTCCGGCTCAGGGTCGCGAGTGCACTCCGGGCCGCCGTCAGAGCCGCGGCCATGGTGTCGTGCTCGGCATCCATCTGGGTGAGAACGTCGGGACCGACACCGACCGACTGCAACGCCGGCCAGGCGATCTCGTGCTCACCTTCGTGATGGTTCGTCAGTTGCGCGTCGAAGTTGGCCCAGGCCGTCGCCAGTTGCGCGGCCCGCCGCCGATCCCCCGCCGGAAACCGCTCGAATGCGTCGACGAATCGCTGCAGATCCCGCCGGAAGGCGGCGTGGATCGCCTTGTTCATACTCATTTCCCCCATGAGCGTGAGGGTAGGCGGATCACTTCGCCGAGGGAAGCACCGGGAACATCGGCCGCGCCGATCGAGTTGTCAATGACCATGCATGGTGAGTACAAGGTGCCCGGTGGGAAGCTGGTCGTCGCGGACCTGGACGTCGTCGGCGAGCACGTCCGCCGGGCGCAGATCAGCGGGGACTTCTTCCTGGAGCCGGACGACGCGCTCGAGCGGATCAACGGTGCGCTCGCGGGACTGCCGGTGGCGACCGCGGCGGCCCAGGTGGCCGCTCGGGTCCGCGGCGTACTGGGTGACGGCGTCGAGATGCTCGGGTTCTCGCCCGACGCGGTGGCGGTCGCCGTCCGCCGGGCGTTGACCGGAGCGACCGGCTGGCGCGACCACGAGTGGGAGTTCGTGCACGACGTACCGCGGGAGCCGGCAGTGCAGATGGCGCTCGACGAGGTGCTGACCGAGCAGGTCGGGACCGGTGAGCGGCCGCCGACGCTGCGCGTCTGGGAGTGGGCGTCGAACTCGGTCATCATCGGCAGCTTCCAGTCGCTGAGCAACGAGGTCGACCTGGCCGGTGCCGCCAGGAACGACGTCACCGTGGTCCGCCGGATCAGCGGCGGCGGAGCCATGTTCGTCGAGCCGGGGAACACCATCACGTACTCGCTCTACGTGCCCGAGTCACTGGTCTCCGGGTTGTCGTTCGTCGAGTCGTACGCGTTCCTCGACGACTGGGTGATCGGCGCGCTCAACGATCTCGGGATCGCGGCGACGTACCAGCCGATCAACGACATCACCTCGCCGGCGGGCAAGATCGCCGGCGCCGCGCAGAAGCGGCTGGCCGGCGGTGCCGTCCTGCACCACGTCACGATGGCCTACGACATGGACGCCGCGAAGATGGTCGAGGTCCTGCGGATCGGCCGCGAGAAGCTGTCCGACAAGGGCACGACGAGCGCCAACAAGCGGGTGGACCCGCTCCGCAGCCAGACCGGTCTCGACCGGGCCGAGGTGATCGACCGGATGGTCGGCTCGTTCGCGAACCGCTACGGCCTCAAGCCCGGCACGATCGACCCGGCGACCGTCGACCTGGCCGAGGACCGCGTGCGCACGAAGTTCGGCACCGAGGACTGGCTCACCCGGGTTCCGTGATCGGTACGGCGTGACCGCTCACCCGGACCCTGGTGTCCTCGGCGCGCAGCTCGACCCGGATCAGGCTCGGCCGGCCGAGGTCGTGACCCTGGTGCAGCGTGAGCGTGACCGGGGCGTCGACGGCGCCGAGCTCCCGCAGGTAGGCGCCGAACGCGGCCGCCGCCGCACCGGTCGCCGGATCCTCGACCACGCCGCCGACCGGGAACGGGTCCCGGACGTGGAACGTGGTCGCGGACTCACGCCAGACCAGTTGCAACGTGGTGAGATCGCGCTCGAGCATGTACGCCAGCAGGCGGTCGAAGTCGTACTCGAGGTCCGCGAGCCGTTGCCGGGTCGACGTACTCAGGACGAGGTGGCGTGCACCGGCGTACGCGATCGCCGGTGGCAGGGCGGGATCGAGCTGGTCGGCGCGCCAGCCGAGGATGTCGAGCACCTGGCTGACGTCGGTAACCTCCTCGACGTACGGCTCGACGCTGGTCAGCGTCGCCCGCAGCTCTTCGTCCACAGAGACCGGCACCTCCCCGGCCTGGGTGGAGAAGACCAGCTCGCCCGGGCCGATCCGCTCCGCGAGCGCCACCGCGGTGGCCACGGTGGCGTGCCCGCAGAACGGGACCTCTGCCCTGGGGGAGAAGTACCGCACCGCGTACTTCCCGGTCACGAACGCGGTTTCCGAGTAGCCGAGCTCGGCGGTGATCGCCTGCATCGCGGCGTCGTCCAGGCCGGTCGCGTCGAGCACGACCCCGGCCGGGTTGCCGCCGGCCGGGTCGGTGGTGAAGGCGGTGTAGCGCAGGATCTCGGTCATCGGCGCCTCAAGGTGAGGTGGGTGGCGGTGGGGGAGCTGACCATCTCGGTCACCTGGTAGTTCAGCAGGGCGTCGGCGACGTTGTCGAACAGTCGCTCGCCGGCGCCGGCCAGCAGCGGGACCTGGACGAGGTACAGCTCGTCGATCAGGCCGGCCCGCAGGTACTGCTGGATGGTCGCGGCGCCACCGGCGATGATCACGTCCTGGCCGTTGGCGGCCTTCATCGCCCGGTCGAGCACGGTCTCGACCGGCTCGTCGGTGAGGTGGAACGTCGTCCCGCCCTCCAGCGGGATCGGCGCCCGCGGATAGTGGGTGTGCACGAAGACGTCGTGGTGGTACGGCGGGTTGTCACCCCACCAGCCGGACCACGACTCGTCCTCCCAGGGGCCGCGCACCGGGCCGAACATGTTCCGCCCCATGATCGTCGCGCCGATGCCCTCCTCCCACCGGCCGACCCGCTCCGCGTCGATCCCGCCCCCGCCGGCGGCCTTGTCCTCCTGCGCCGCGAACATCCAGTCGTGCAGACCGTCCACGTTGTCCCCGAACGGCGCGTCCGCTCGCTGGTTCACGCCGGCACCGAAACCGTCCAGCGTGATCGTGTAGTTGTGGACCCGAACCTTCGCCATGATCGTCTCCTCAGATTGTGCTCGCACCTGTCGGTCGGAGCCGTGGCACCGGCCTTGACATGGCTACTCGGTCCAATCCAGTTGCGGCTCGGGGATGCCCAGTTCCCGCCCGAACGCCTGGGCGTCCGCCCTGGCCGCCGCGTCGCCGCGGGCGTACCGGAACACGCGCCCCGGGAACACCACGAAGATCTCCATGGCGTTGTGGAAGTCGGCGTACCACCCCGGCGCGTCCAGCGTGGAGGCCAGCTCCCTGGACAGCGTCTCGGCGTGCCAGTCCTCGACCTCGAATTCCAGCACCGACCACACCTGCGGCCGGCCGGTCGTCGCACTGCTGACGTCGTAGCGGCTGATCTTGCGCACCACGAGCGGAATCCTGGTCAGCTCGGTGCCCACCCGGAGGCTTTCCAGGATCACTGCGCCCTCGTACACCCCGTTCTCCTCTCCCTCACCGCCGAGACTAGGGCGCCGCACCGACAATGGGGATCGTGGAGATCGGTTACGTGATCTTGTACGTCGACGACCTCGACGCGTCGGTCGGGTTCTACCGGGACGTGCTCGGGCTGCCGTACAAGTTCACCGACGCGGGCTACGCGGAATTCGGGACGGCCGGGACGCGGTTCGCGCTGTACGAGCGGCGACGGGCCGAGTGGCTGACCGGGCGGCCGGTCACGCCCGGGCCGGCGGCGGAGATCGTGCTGGTCGTCGAGGACGTCGACGCGTGCGCCGAGCGCCTCGCGGCCCAGGGCGTGACCGTGCTCAGCGGGCCGGCCGACCGTCCGTGGGGACACCGGACGGTGCATGTGGCCGACCCCGACGGGTTCGTGGTGGAGTTCGCGCAGGAGATCCCGCGGCAGCGAGGACGTCAGCGGCGGTGATGGTGCTGCCAGCCGTGGTGGTGGCGGTGCGCCCCGCTGAACAGCGCGATCCAGAACAGCCCCCACAGCAGCCACGGCGCGGTCAGCGCGATCGACGTGACGACGAGTCCGATCATCAGGATCGGCGCCAGCATCACGAACGGCGGCGGACCCTGCCGCTGCCGTTGCCGCGGCGGCCTGCCGGCGGCCTTGCCGGGCGGCGACCACGGGCTCCGGGCGAGTTGCAGCTCGGCCGGGTCCGGGAGGTCGTCGAACAGCAGGTCGAGGTCACCGGCGTACCGGGCCCGGGTGGCCTGGTCGCTGCGGTCCTCGAACTCGTCCTGGGTCAGCCGGCCGGCGACGAAGTGGTCGCTGAGCATCGCCACGGCCTGGTCGCGTTCGGCGTCGCCGATCCGGACCGGGCCGTGGCGCTCCGGGAGGTTCGAGCTCATGACCGGTCCTGCTGGTCGTCGTCGGCGAGGATGCCGTACAGCCTGCGGCGGAGGTCGGCGACCGCGTCCTTGGCTCGCGCCTGCTGCTCCGGCGTACCGGTCGCGAGGATCTGCCACATCGCCGTCGCGACCTGCCCGAGCAGCGGCTTCAGCCCGTTCTCGTCGTCGTCGGCCGGCGCGCTCATCGCCGCCCACGGCGCGGACACCTCGTCGGCGTGCTCGGCGACGTACGTACGGCCCTCGTCGGTCAGCGTGAACGTCCGGCGGCCGACCGCGGCGTCGGCGGTGACCAGGCCCTCGTCCTCGAGCTGCTGCAGGGTCGGGTAGATCGAGCCCGGGCTCGGTTTCCACACGCCGCCGCTGCGCTCGGCGATCTCCTGGATGATCTGGTACCCGTTCATCGGCTGCTCGGCGAGCACGGCCAGGATCGCCGCGCGGACGTCGCCGCGGCGTGCCTTCGGGCCGCGCCAGCGCGGCGGCGCTCCCCACGGCGGCCCGAACATCTGCCCGCCGAACATCCCCCAGTGCGCCCCGAACGGGTGCTGCCCGTGGTGGGTCCGGCGGCCGCCGGACATCGCGGCGCGCAACTCTTCCTTGATGTCGTCGAAGGCTGAACAGTGCCGTGCGAGGTGCTGCCAGGGCCACCCCGCGGCGTACGTCGATCCGGTCATCCCGACCACCGTCCCTCAGGTGAAGATGCGATACGTCGACGATATATCGCGAGCCATCGCAACCCAAGGCTCCACCACGAACTGAGGCAGGCATCGCTGGTCCACCTACTGCGCGGGCGCCGCTTCGATGAGGTGGTAGCCGTACGGCGGCAGCGCCTTGCTCACCTCGGTCATCGTCAAGCCGGCCCGCCCGAGGAGGTGCCGGAACTCGGCCTCGGTGCGCTCGCGCCCGCCCGTCACGACCAGCATGTGCATGTCGATCAAGAGCGTCGGCGTGTCCTCGCGGCCGACGACCTCGGAGAGCATGCGCTCGAGGATCAGCAGGCGGGCGTCCGATGCCATCGCCGTTCGGCAGCTGGTGAGGATTTGGACGGCGGCGTCGTCGTCCCAGTCGTGCAGGATCTGCTTGAGCAGGTAGGCGTCAGCGTCCGCGGGCACGGCGTCGAAGAAGTCGCCCGGCTGCAGGTGGCATCGATCGGCTACACCTCGTGCCGTCAGCGTCGCCGCAGCGTCGTCGAGCCCCGAAGGCAGGTCGAACACGATGCCCTGCAGCGTGGGTTCGACGTGCAGCAGCTCCGCCATCAGCGTGCCGTCGCCGCCGCCGACGTCCACGATGCTGTCGAAGCGTGCCGGCCGGACGGCCTCGACCAGGCCGGGGGCAGCGTCGCGGGAATGGTGCGACATCGCCTTGTTGAAGGTGGCCGACGCCTCCGGGTGGCGGCTGTAGAAGTCGATCCACGACATCCCGTGGGCCTGGCTCCAGCCGGCCTCGCCGGTGCGGACCGCGGCGACGAGTTCACCCCAGCTCACCCACGCCTCCTTGCCCCACAGCATGGTGGCCAGCGCGTGGATCGAGTCGTCGGTGTCGCTGCGGAGGCTCTCGCCCGCCTCGGTCAGCTTGAACTCGTCGGTGTCGCTCTGCTGGACGAAGCCGAGTCCGGCCAAGGTCCGGAGGAGCCGGTAGAGCGACTTGTGGTCGGTCGCGGTCTGCCGGGACAGGTCGGCGCTCGACCTGGGTCCGTCGGCCAGGCGGTCGGCCAGGTTGAGCTCGGCGGCCGCGGTGACGACCTTGGTCACGGTCGCGCCGAAGAGCAGTTCGTCTCTGATGGTCATCCGCCGACGCTGACACGGGGTGACGCGGGCGCGACATGACTACGAGTGCACAGCTGGTGAGAATCCGTGTACTCCGTCGGGGCGCTTGGTTA
Organism: Kribbella turkmenica; assembly: GCF_004348725.1. Taxonomy (GTDB): domain Bacteria; phylum Actinomycetota; class Actinomycetes; order Propionibacteriales; family Kribbellaceae; genus Kribbella; species Kribbella turkmenica. The sequence goes on along the minus strand of NZ_SMKR01000008.1, from coordinate 17,183 downwards.
CCGTGACCGGATGAGCGACGTGTTCAGGGCTGACGACCAGCCGGTGAACGCTCGGGCCGACTACTGGCACCAGGTGGTCGCCGACAAACTCACGCGCCTCGAGCTGGCGTTGCCGCCGACGCCGCTGGACGGCCGCGACCGACTGCGCGTCGGCGACCTGGGTCCGGTGCGGGTGGTCGAGTTGTCGACCGGTGCGACGATGCGGGCGACGCGTCGGCACACGCACATCAGCACCTCGGATCCGGAGCTGTACAAGATCGACGTCCAGGCGCGTGGCCACGGGCTGATCGCGCACCGTGGTCGCGAGGCCCTCTGCGCACCCGGCGATTTCACTCTGGTCGACCTGTCCCGCCCTTGTGTTTGGGCGAACACCCCGGCCGCCGGTCTGGTTGCGGTGGCGTTCCCGCGGACGGTGCTGCCGTTGCCGGCGGACGAGCTCGCCGCACTGACCGGTGTCCGCCAGCCTGGTGACGACGGTCTCGCTGGACTCGTGTCCTCGCTGGCGCTGCAGCTTCCGGGCCGCCTCGACTCCGGTGACGGTGCACGGCTCGGCACGGCGTTGGTGGATCTGCTGTCGGTCCTGCTGGCCGACCGGGCGGGGGGAGGTGCTGTCGTTCCGCCCGAGTCGCGCCGGCGGGCGCTGCTGCTCCGGATCCACGCCTTCATCGATGCGCACCTCGGCGATCCGGCCCTGTCACCGCGCAGCATTGCCGCGGCGATGTACATCTCCGTGCGCTACCTGCACAAGCTGTTCGAGGGCGAGCAGACGACCGTCGTGGAGTCGATCCGTCGACGGCGGCTGGAACGCTGCCGTCGCGATCTGCTCGATCCGTCGCTGGCCGCCGTTCCGGTCGGGGCCGTCGCCGCCCGGTGGGGTTTCACCACGCCGGCCCACTTCAGCCGCCTCTTCCGCGCGGCGTACGGCGTGCCGCCGGTCGAACTGCGCAGTACCCTCAGCCGGCGAAGGTGAGATCGTCGGCGGTCGCCACCAGGACGACGGAGCTGCCCTCGACCGCGACCTGCTTGAGCGAGGCGCCGAACGGCATCTCCGGGAGAGTGATTCCGCGGGCGAGCAGCCGGGAGACGGTCGTGCGGACGACGGACGGGATCGAGTCGGAGAGTTGGTCGACCGCGAGGACGATACGGCCCTCCTCGACCGTCGGGCTGAGCGTCGCGTCGACTTCCTGGCCGCGGACCGACAGCTTCGCATGCAACCGGCCGTCGACGATGCTCAGGTGGAGGTCGTCCAGATTCGTCGCCCGCGCCGCGAGCTTGGTCAACTCGGCCGGCGACAACCGGAGCTTCAGCTCGGTCGCCTCGATCGTGACCGCCGCACCGGAGCCGCCCGTCATCAGCGCGCGCGGGACGTGCACCCGGTTCATCGTGACGACGAGGTCCTCGGCCGGGACCGACGAGAACGTCGGCCGAAGCATCGTCAGCGTGACCGTCGAGAACTCCTCCCGGGCCACCTGCGGCAGGAACCCGAACCCGCCGATCTCCACGCTGGTGTCCGCGGCCCGGACGTCGTACTCCGCCGCCTCGTCGGCCGCCATCGTCGCCAGCCGGTCCTCGGCCACCCACGCGGCCGCCCGGTCGGCGGCCACGGCCAGGCACCCCAGGATCACCACTGTGACCACCAGCCGCCGCAACCAGCGCCGCGGTCTCTTCGAACCCATCCCAGCCCTTCCCATCGGCGGCACCCCGTCGAGACGCACAGCCTAGGGCACACCGCCAAGGCGACCGGTCACCCGGCTGTCCCGGCGCGTACTCCCTCGACGGTCTCGCTCAGCGCGTCCTCGGTCGCCACCGGATCGATGCCAAAGGCAACTGTCGCCGCCTTCGAGTCGACCACGAACGGCCGCTGCCACTGGTACTGCGTCTCGACCATCTCGCGGGCCGCCGGATTGACCAACCCCGCCAGCCGCAGCGCGAACCGCGGCATGCTGGCGACCCTGGCGGCCGGCGCTCCGGCCAGTCGAGCTGCCCGGGTGGCGAGTTCGCGGATCGCGACCGGCGGGGGAGTGGGCACATGCCAAGGCCGGCCCCAGGCCGTCTCGTCCGCCGCGACCGCGACCAGCGTGCGGGCGACGTCACCGACGTACGTCCAGCTGTGCGGCGCGTCCAGGTCGGCCGGCGCCGTCCCGCGACCGCCGGCGATCACCTTCGGCAACACCATCACACTGAACGGCGACACCGCGTGCGCGCCCAGGTAGTCCGAACCGCGCACCTCGGCCGTCCTGATCCGCCCGGCCTCGTGCGCCGCGAGCGCGTCCTCCCACAGCTTCGCCCGTACTCGTCCCTTGACCGAGTTCGGCCGCAGCGGCGCGACCTCGGTGATCGGGCCGTCCACCTCGCCGTACCCGTAGAGGTTGCCGGTCGTCACCAGCACCGCTCCGCTGACCTCGGCGGCGCGGACCAGTCCCGCACCCAACGGCGGCCAATCCGTGACCCACCGGTGGTAGGCGGGGCCCGCGCACGAGTACAACGCCACCGCCCCTGCCGTCAGCCGGGCCAGCTCCTCGCCGTCACTCGCATCCGCCGCGACACACTCGATGCCATTCCCGCTCGTGGACAGCGGCGGACGGCCGGAGCGCGTGACGAGGCGGACCTGCTCACCGCGGGCGGCGAGGGGACGCGCTGTGGCCGATCCGACCGGACCGGCTCCGACGATGACGTGCAGGGACATGTGGACACCCCTTCGGGAGAACAGTGTTCTCGGATGAGTTCACTGTACACTGACGCTATGTCCGCACCGTCCCTGCGCGCCCGGGTCCGCTCGGAGATGAGCCAGGAGATCAAGGACGTCGCCCGCCGGCACCTCGCCACGGACGGCGCCAACCTCTCTCTGCGCGCGGTGGCCCGCGACCTGGACATCGTCGCCTCGGCGCTCTACCGCTACTTCCCGAGCCGCGACGCCTTGCTGACCGCGCTGATCATCGACGCGTACGACGCCCTCGCCGACGCGGCCACCGTGGCGGAAGCCGCCGTCCCGCGGGACGACCTGCGCGGGCGCTGGCTGGCCGTCTGCCGCGGCGTACGCAGCTGGGCGCTCGCGCATCCCGCCGAGTACGGCCTGCTCTACGGCGCGCCCGTTCCCGGCTATGCCGCCCCGCAGGACACGGTCGAGCCGGCGGCCAAGGTCATCCTCCTGCTCGTCGACATCGTTGTCGACAGCAACGAACCGGTCCGGCCACATCCGCTGCCTGCACCGGTGCGTGCCGACCTGCGTCGCCTGATCGACCAGCGTTCGGGCGATCTCGCGGAGGAACGACTGGACCGCGTCCTGGTCGCCTGGACGCAGCTTTACGGGTTGCTGAACTTCGAGGTGTTCGGCCGTCTCGACGACCTGATCGCGGACCGCGCTGACTACTTCGACCACCACATGGCCCTGATGGCCGACCTCAACGGTCTGCCGCGGTGACCCTCGCCCAGTTCACCGAACACCGCGGCCTCCTGTACGGCGTCGCCTATCGCATCCTCGGCAGCGTCACCGACGCGGAGGACGTCGTCCAGGACACCTGGGTCCGCTGGAGCCGCGTCGACACCGCCACGGTCGAGGACCCGGAGGCCTACCTCGTCAAGGTCGCCACCCGCTTGGCGATCGACCGCCTTCGCAGCGCCGCGGTACGACGCGAGTCCTACGTCGGACCGTGGCTGCCGGAGCCGATGCTCACCACCGCCGACGCAGCCGACGACGTCGTCCGCGCGGACTCCGTCTCGACCGCGATGCTCCTGGTTCTGGAGGCGTTGGCGCCCATCGAGCGCGCGGTGTTCGTCCTCAACGAGGCCTTCGGCTACCACCTCACCGAGATCGCGAGCATCCTCGGCCGGCGCGACGACGACGTCCGTCAGGTGGCGCGTCGAGCCCGGACCGCGGTCGCCGGCCGGCGGCGCAAGTACGACACGGATCCGGCGACGCAGCGACAAGCCACCGAGCGCTTCCTCGAAGCCTGCCTGGGCGGAGACCTGAAGGCGTTGATGGAGATCCTCGCTCCGGACGTCACCCTGATCAGCGACGGCGGCGGCCTCACCGGCGCTCCCCGCAGGCCCATCCGCGGCCCGCAGTACGTCGCCCAGGCGATCCTCCTGCTCTCCCAACGCCGCCCTGCCGGCTCACACGTCGTACTGCGTCTGCTCAACGGAGCCCCCGGCGTCGTCATCTACTCGGGCACCATGCCGGTCATCGCGGCCACGCTTCATCTGGTCGACGGCGCGGTCGCCACGATCCATGTCGTCAGCAACCCAGCGAAGCTCAACGGCGTACTGCCGTGACCTGACTCACTCCACCCGGCTGTCACGCTTCCTCGAGCTGTCTCGTCCGTGAGGCGCCAACAATCACTCACGGATCGGAGCCCGATGTACGCCGCGTACCTGACAGCCACGCTCCTCGCCGCGACCCTCACCGGTGCGGCGGCCATCGCGAACTTCGTCGGCCACAGCTACCCCAAGTCCGAGGCCGACCGCCTCAAGGTGCCGCACTCCTGGATGCGTCCGCTGGGTGCCCTCCTCGGCGCCGGCGCCACCGGCCTGCTCGCGGGACTGGTCGCTCCGCCGCTCGGCGTCCTCGCCGCGGCCGGCCTGGTCCTCTACTTCGTCGGCGCGCTGTTCGCGCACCTCAGGGCCCACGACTTCCAGCTGGCCGCCTGGACGCTGTTCTTCACCGCCTCGGTGGCCGCCCTGGTCACCAACCTCAGCTATCACTGACGCACCTGTGACCCTCCCCCTTGTTCGCACGACCGTGCCGTCACCAACGGTCGGCTCGCGGACGAGGCCGGCGTGAGCAAGGACGGGCTGTACGCGCATTTTCGGGTCGAAGCAGCGCCTCGAGTCGATCGCCACCACTGCCCGCACCCGCGGCCACCTCGAGCCCGACCCAAGGCCGCGCCTCCACCCCCGCGAGAGCCCGCACCGGAGACCGGTTGTGCTGACCAAGCACACACCGACCGCGAGTCCTCCGGGGAAACCTGACAACGTCGTCCCCTTCTCGGTCGGCGCGCCCGGACCTACCGTGAGCCCGTCACACTCACTCTCCAGGAGGGGATCCGCTCGTGAGAGACGTTCGGAGAAGTCTGTTCGCGGTGACCGGGGCGTTCGCCCTGATCGCCGCGACGCTCGCGGTGCCGGCCACAGCCGGTGCCGGGGCTACGGCAGTTACTGGGGGAAACACCGAGTACCTCGTTCTGCTCGAGGTAGGCGCGGACCGCAACCAGGCCATCGCAGCGGTCAAGGCCGCCGGCGGTGAAGTGGTCAAGGAGAACGCACACCTGGGCACGCTGACCGTGCGCGCGGCCGCGTCCGGTTTCGTCACCCGCGTGTCGGCGTCCAGCGCGGTCGAGGGTGCGGCGCGCAGCCGGCCGATCGGCGCCGTACCGCAACTGAAGCAGCGTAAGACCGTCGAGCACGAGAACGGTGGCACCGGCAAGGGCCGGGCCGCGAAGAAGTCCGTCGGCATGGACCCGCTCGACGCGCAGCTGTGGGGTCTGCGGATGGTCCGCTCCGACCTCGCACGGACGGTCCAGCCGGGCAAGAAGTCGGTGAAGGTCGGCGTGCTCGACTCCGGCATCGACGCCCGCAACCCGGACATCGCGCCGAACTTCGACTGGAAGCTGTCCCGCAACTTCGCCCCGGACATCCCGGAGATCGACGGTGTCTGCGAGTTCCGCGGTTGTGTCGACCCGGTCGGCTGGGACGACAGCGGCCACGGCACCCACGTGGCCGGCACGATCGGTGCCGCGGTCAACGGCCTCGGTGTCTCCGGTGTCGCGCCGAACGTGACGCTGGTGCAGATTCGCGGCGGCCAGGACAGCGGCTACGTGTTCCTCGGCCCGGTCACGGACGCCCTGACGTACGCCGGTGACGTCGGGCTCGACGTGGTCAACATGTCCTTCTACGTCGACCCGTGGCTGTACAACTGCATCAACAACCCGGCCGACAGCCCGGAGGCGCAGGCCGAGCAGCGCACCATCATCCGGGCGATGACCCGGGCGCTGAACTACGCGCACAAGAAGGGCGTCACGCTCGTCGGTTCGCTCGGCAACAACCACGAGGACCTCGGCAAGCCGCGGACCGACGTCAGCAGCCCCGACTTCCCGCCGAACACGGCGTACCCGCGGGAGATCGACAACGCGACCTGCTTCGACCTGCCGATCGAGGGCCCGCACGTGATCGGGGTGTCGGCGCTCGGTCCGTCGACGAAGAAGGCCGACTACTCGAACTACGGCCTCGAGCAGATCGAGGTGTCCGCACCGGGTGGCTGGTTCCGCGACTACTTCGGTACGCCGCAGTTCCGGACGAACGAGAACCTGATCCTGTCGACGTACCCGGTGAACGCCCTGCAGGCCGCCGGTCTGGTCGATGCGGCCGGCAACATCACCCCGTCCGGGCTCGCGGCCGGTGCGCAGAAGGCGTGCCCGGCGGGCGTCACGGACTTCACCAAGTGCGGGTACTACTACGTGCTGCAAGGTACGTCGATGGCCTCGCCGCACGCGACCGGTGTGGCCGCGCTCATCGTGAGCGAGTACGGCAAGAAGAAGGGTCGCGATTTCGGGATGAACCCGGACAAGGTCGGCCGGATCCTGATGGACACCGCGCAGCCCCGGGCATGCCCGAACCCGCCGCTGCAGACCTACACCAACGAAGGGCGGTCGGAGGAGTTCAACGCGCTCTGCGAGGGCACGCGGAACTTCAACGGTTTCTACGGTCACGGCATCGTCGACGCGTACGCGGCGGTGACCCGCCACTGACCTGAGCCGGCCGCCTGCGCCTGCGACTCAGGCGCGGCAGCGGCCGGTCAGCTCGTCGGCCCTGGGCGGCGGTCCGGAAGTTCGGGGCCGCCGTCCGGCTGTTCCGCGGGCCGGCATCGCCTCCGGGATCAGGGTGAGGTACCGGCGCCGCAGCTGGTGCGCCCGCGCCTCGTCGCCGAGGTGATCTCCGGGATCACGATGCAGAAGTACGGTCGCAAGTCGCTCCACACACCGGCCTCGCACTAGACGCCGGCCGTTGACCGCTATCGCGCTGTTAGGGTGGTGAATCGATGTTCCTGCTGCAGATGTCGGGTGTTCCAGGGTCTGGAAAGTCGACCGTCGCCGCCCACGTCGTCGACAACTTCGGTGCGGTGGCCGTCGACTACGACGTCATCAAGTCCGCCGTCCTCGACGCGGGTGTCGACCTCGCCGGCAGCGCCAAGGCGGCGTACGAGGTCATGTACGCGCTGGCTCGTCAAATCCTCGGCCAAGGCCGTCCCGTGGTCATGGACAGCCCGTGCTTCTGGCCGAGGATCCTCAACGAGGGCATGGAAATCGCCCGGGCGTACGACGCGAGCTACCGGTACATCGAGTGCCGGATCCATGACCTGGGACTCCTCGACGAGCGGCTCGCCCACCGCCCACGCCTCAGAACCCACCGCCGCAGCGTGAACCTCCCCCCGCCCGACCTCGGCGACCAGCCGACGGACGGGGAGGCGCTGTACCGCGAAGCCTGGGACAGTATCCAACGTCCCGCGGACAATTACCTCCAACTCGACATGCACCGCCCACTGACCGAACTCCTCCCCGAGGTCAACGCCTACCTCAGAGCGCCCCGGGGTGCCGGCTCACGCACGCCGCGAACACCCACTGTGTCCCTCAGCCAAGTATGAGGGAGCGGCTCCCGGTCGCGCGCGGGAAGGGATAGTCCTCGAAGGCGGCGCTCGTAGTCGTTCATGGTGTAGGCCGGCAGCGGGAAGTACGCCAGGTCGTCCGTGCCTGGAACCCGCCGGGCAAGGCTGAGGTCGCAACGCAGGAAGAACGCGCGTCTAAGAGGGTCTCGATCACGACCTGACCACCGGTAGGCGTCGTCGAGTTTTGTTCGTCCCTTCTTGGTGTTCGGAGTCCAGATGTTGGCGCTTACGACGTCAGGCAGTTCGTCGTAGGGTTGCCAGAGCAGGGCATCACTCGGAAGCCGTCGCCTTCGCCGACGACGCGGTGGACGTGGAGGTCGAGAGTCGGCCGCTTGCCGGATCCGTTCTTCGACATCACCACCCCTGAGCGCGTCGAGTAGGCCACGGACTTACACCATCTCAGGGGGCAGCCAGCCGTCGTCAGAACCGTGTACGCAGCAGAAATCGCGCGACGACCATGAATTTCGGCAGGATGCGTCGTTGTATGGAACGGCTCGGCGCGGGCAAGCGCGCGGCCTCGGAGTCGGGGTGGTCGGCGGATTGGCCAGATTCGCTCGACTGATGGCTTCGTACCCGGGTGGCGTACACAATGGGCCGATGGAGAGGTCACCGGAGCCTGAGGCGCTTGATGAGACCGGAGCTGTGCTCGGCTGGCTGGCGTTCCACCGGGATGCGCTGGCCGCCAAGTGCGAGGGCCTGACCGCGGCACAGCTTGTTACGGCGTCGGCTCCACCGTCGTCCCTGACGCTGCTCGGATTGGTCCGGCACCTCACCGAGATCGAGCGGGACTACCTCGTCAACGAACTGAGCGGACGAAACACTGGTTTCGTCTACACAGATGATGACGAGGATGCCGACATCGAGCGTCTCGACGCCTCGATGGTGGGCGACTCAATGGCACGCTGGGGCGACGAGCGGGCCGAGGCCGACGCCATCCTCGGCCGGTACGACGACCTGTCGGCACTCGGGCCGTCCGGGAAGTACCCGGTGCGGGTTTACGTGCTCAAGGTGCTCCAGGAATACGCCCGCCACAACGGCCACGCAGACATCATCCGTGAACGCATCGACGGCGTCCGAGGCGAGTGACGCTCGCCTCGACCCCACGGCATCGATTCAGACTCGATCGACAGATACTTGGCCCGCCGCGGGCGACGATCGCCAGACTCCGTCTCTCGACATAGCGCGCTGTCGAGACTGACCGCGTTGCCAGCCCACCGATTCTGCCTGCACCGCCATAGGGAACCGACCAACTGAGTCGGGCTTGCGGCGCTTCCGAGCCAAGCCTTCTGGCGCAAACGTGCAAGGGGACCGTTCTGAGATCCGTGATCCGGCAGGATTCGATCCCGTCCTCGATCAGCTGGCCGAGGATTTGGTCCTCGGAGTGGTACCCATGCCCCTTGCTGCCGCCGATGAGCGGATGGACTTCGGACCGCTGCAGCAGCGGGTGAACACCGCTGAAGAGTTCAGTCAACTAGCGCGTCGCCGTGGTGCGCGGTGCGAAGGCGCGGCTGTGGACCCGCAACCGCAACGACATCAGCGACCGGTTCCCCGACATCGTCGCTGCGGTCGAGGCCCAGCTTCCCGAAAGCGGTGGTGATGGACGGCTCGAAGTCGATTCTGCCGGGGTCGCGGTGATCGACGAGCTCACCCGTGGGCCATGCGACCAGATCAGCAATGGTTCGCGGGGAGTTTGACTGTGGGCGGCACCTGTCGAGCACGCCGCGGACGGCAATTTGCTGTTACGCCGCGAGGGGTGTGGGTCGTTGCGATGGCGGCGAGTAGGAGCGTCGGTACTGCGGCACGCGTTGACGGAAGTGCCACAGTGTCGGGTGAATCAGCCGTTTACCGGATCTGCCGCGATCCGGTGCTGTCAGCCGATCAGCGGTTGTGTGTTGGCAGGTCCTCAGCTCTGCAGGAGTGCTTCTCGTGCTGCGATCCGGACTCCGGCCGGGGCAAGCCAGAAGCGGTAGGCGGTCGCCATCAGTTCCGCTGCACGCTCCGGGCGAACTTAACCGTAACCAGTGCCGAAGCCCGGGCAGGCCACGGCGGAGATCCGGTCGGCCTCACTGTTCGCGTTGTGTCTGCTGATCGCCACCAACTCCGCCCAGAACGCGTCGTGCACGGCGATATCGCGACCATGCGTTAACGGCCTTGGGACGCGCATGGTCGGCGCGTACACGAGCCAACGACATTTGTCGTATCCCGTCGGCACCACATCAGCGGTTCCGACCGGCTGGTAGCCGAGGTGGCGCTCTGCCATGTGTGCCCAGACGGCGCGCTGGACCCCGGGGAGTGCTGCGGCGACCGCGCGATCGACCCCTCCGCTCATCTCGCCGTAGCTGTTGCCGGCGGTGATGACGGCGTCGACTTCACCAAGGACCGAGTCGATGGGTGCAGTGCTGACCTTCACACGCGCGGACCACTCAGCGAAGGCTGTTCGCCAGTGTCGGCAAGTGACTTATCGAGGTCGACCAAGAGGAGCGTGGGCCGCTCACGATCATCGCTCATGGCCCGATGCTACGACGCTCAGAACGCCCGCTTCTGCCGCGTTCCGCGCGCTCATACCGGGTCGAGGCCGGTTCACGATGGATGCTCTAGCATGCTTGGTCATGTCATGGGTTCTGGTGGCTTGGGATGGGCCGGTGCCGGCCAGCGCCGACGACGCTGCGCGGATTTTCGAGGAGTTGGAGTCCTCGGTTAGCGAGGACGACCCACCGACAGACGCGATCCGTGGCTACGTCGAGGAGTTGCTTGCTCGGTGGCCCGACATCACAGAAGACCGGAGCGAGGACTCTCCGTGGGCGGATGGTCCGCTGATCGCCAACGCCTCCGGGCCGCTGTTTGTCTTCTCGCTTGGCCTACGTTCGCTGAGCGAGTCGATCCCGTACTGCACCGAGGTCGCCAGACGTCGCGGAATCGTCCTGTACGACCAGGAGCAGGAAGAGGTCTACTCACCGGCAGGCATCCCAGCAGTAGTCTCAGCGCCGGCTCATGCGTCCTCGCCCCGACGATGGTTCTTCCGTCGCAGGTAGGCCTTTGCCAGTGCGACGCACGGATCTGCCGCGATCGGGACAGAGGCGTCCGACAAGGCCGCGACTACCGCGGCGAACGTCGTCCAAGTGTGTTAGGCAGATACCACTTCGGCGCCAACCTGAGGAAGGGTTATGACACCTGCACATCTTGCCGTCGAGAACGAGGACCTGCCGAGGCTGCGGGAGCTGCTCGATGGCGGTGTCGACGTCGAAGAGATCGATGGCGGTCTGACCTTGCTCCAGCACGCGGTCGATGTCGAAATCGATGGACACACTCAGACCGGCGAACCGCTTCACGTCGACGTCACGGCGTACCTCCTCGCCCGAGGCGCAGATCCACTTGCATCGCCTGTAGGCGGCGGGGTGGGCTCTGCTCTCCACATGGCTTTGCTCGGTGGCCACTGGCTTGCGGTCTCTCTGATGGAAGCCTTCCCTGCGCGGGAAGCGTAGATCCAACGCCCTCATCTGCCGCTGATCGTGAAGCTCGGAACTGCCGATGTGAGGTGACGCTTGGATGCGCTGCCCACCGGAGCCACCGTCGAAGCCGACGGCAAGCCAGCTCAGGGGAGCAGGCTGCACTACGTGCAGTCCGCGTACGCCAGCCCAAGCCCGCAATGGCGACAACGGAAGAGGTAACCCGTCAGGTCTCCGTCAGCACTAAGGTTCCGCATCGCCGCGTCGTCCCAACCTCCGTCCAAGCGGAGCGACTCCACCGCGCCAGGCAACGCTGACACCTCTTCCCAGCCAGCTCGACCGAGGAACTCCGCGCCGTCGGCGCAGTGGAACATCCAGCGTTCCTGCTGCCACCCCGCGAAGCCCGGAGTCCGACGCACGATCTCCTCCAGGACCGCCGCCGGTACGTCACTCGGCGCGCCATCCGCCGTCGTGAAGTCCGCATCGAACTGATCGGCAGCGCTCCCATCCGCAATGCACCACGGACAGAGGAACTCGACCTCCTCGACGGCGTACACCGGGCCGGCGTACACGAACCCACGAGCCTTACCGCATCGCTCGCACACCTCCGCAGATTCAACAACAGATCCCGTGGCGACAGGGTCGGGGTGGTATGGAAACCGCGGTAGTTCGTCGCTCATGCCGGAAGCATCATGGATTGGCTGACGTTGGCACAACCACCCCGGGGGCGATCCGTCACGTCCTCTCATGCCGCTGTCCGCGCGCGCTCATGCCGATGTCAGGGCGTGCTCAGATACCTGTTGGCCAAAGTTCGAACTCACGCGGTCGCACCGAGGCCATCTTGCCGAGAACGCCAAGGGGCGGTTCCCCATCTGCCTCAAGAAGAAGGATGGAGTCGCTCACTCGTAGCGTGACTACAGCACCCTCGACGTCCTCGACCAGGCCGATCAATGACGTCTCATCCTCTGTTCGCGCAAATCCGGCGGAGACCTTAAGGTTCTCGCCCCAGACCAGGGGGCCGACAGTCTCCACCTCCACATCGTGGGTCTCGTCAGCGCTTGGAAGCTCCTCACCCCGCCACCGCGCTGTCAGATTGCCCACCGGCGTCTCACATTCCACGATCGCCGGTTCGTCGTCATGAACCGTCAGTACCTTGATCAGCACCTAGCCGATCCTGCCCAATCGGTGCACGCGTCACGTCTGGATTTGCCGCCGACAGTGCGCTCAACTGCCGATGTCAGTGCTCCGGGGCGAGTGTCGACTCCTTCGATCGTTTCGGCGAGCTGGCCGCGAGAATCGTGGTTCGTTCTGCAGGATCTGCTGCGACGCGCACGATCACGCCGAGGTCAGCGAGCACCTCATACCTTGGCTCAATCCCACCAGAGAGTAACGAGGCGGGAGTCAGGTGGGACTTCGACCTGCTGTAGCGGAGGTGCACCGTTCCACCAATCGTCCCCTGGCGCGTTCGGACTGAGCGCGACTGCCCACGACCCGACATCGGTCGGCGAGGCCGTGGTGACGACGTACACGTGATCGCTGAAGGGCCAATCGTCTGGGTCCATCACCTCGGAGACACCTACCCAGACGCTGTGAACCTCGGGGCGGTCCCGCATCGCGCTCAGAACCTCGTAGAACCGCGCAGGGCCAGGGTGGTCCGACAGGTTGCAACCAATCGATGCAGGATCTTCGTTCCCGTCGAAGAACAGCTCCAGACTGACAACAGGCTCCGGTCCAGATCCATCGTCATACCCGCCCTGTCGGGCAATCTCCGCGTGCAGATCTTCCAGCATGTCGCTCCCGTTCTCAACGCTCCCGGACTGTCCAGCCTGGCATGACAGGCACGCCGATGATTTACAAGATCCAAGACCGAACCTCAACCCATCGGACCAAGGCAGCAACTTCCGGATCTGCCGCGATCCGGGCTTCCGACTGTCGCACATCACGTGGCGGACGAGTGTCACGCATCAACCGTCGGAGGACACTTGCTCCTCGCACCGTGTCATGTCGTCTGCCAGTTGATGCTTGACGGTTCGGTGCCACCTGATGGTTGACACCCTCGTCTAGGAAACCGAGGGTACGGCGCTCGTCCGCTCGTCCGCTCGTCCGCTCAGCCGATGAGCGTGCGCGAAGGTGGCGGTGACCGCGGCCTGGCCTGGCGTAACTACATGCCGGTGCCTACGCCTTGGTCGCGATCACCATGTAACCCTCGACCTCCGGGTCGAACGTGCTCTTCTCGACCCTTAGTCCGACGCTGTGCAACTCAGAACCGAGTTCGTCGTATCGGTAGGGCCAGCACGACAACAGTTCCGAGCGGACAAGGACCGACCCATCCGCGTCGACTCGCGCGACAGCAATCTCGATGTGGTGCTCCTGCTCCCAGTGCGGCGCAATCTCCCAGCGATATATGACGAGGGCATCGCGGCCATTTCGGCGGACCAGTTGGTCACGGATGTCCAGCCGGGAGCCGCCAGCGCGCACGAGTTCCCAAGTCCGGGAGGTGAGAACCAAGCGTCCTCCAGGACGCAGTAGGCGTGACATCGACTCCAGTGCGGCCAACCTGCCGCTCGCGCCCTCGGCATGGTGCAAGGAGTTGCCGACGCAGAACACCATGTCGAAGCTGGCGTCGTCGAAATGGTCGGGCAACTCGTGCCAGCCGGCTCGAACTGTCCGTAAAGATGCAGCTAGCTCCACAGCCAGCTTTTCAGTCCGACGAATCATCACTGCGCTGGCGTCGCTCGCGACAACCTGCATGCCGAGACCAGCGAGACCTACAGCCAGTTGCCCGGTACCGCATGAGCTATCGAGAACGTGAGCGTTTGGCGGAAGCAGACCGATGACGTCATCGAACGCCGCCGCGAACTCGGCGGGAGTCAACTTCGCGTCCGAGATAAGCCACTCGTACACCTCGGCAAGCGCGTCATAGCCCGTCACAACGACCACCTCCGTCAACTTGGCAGACCCACGGTGGCACGCCAGTACATCAGTAGGGCAAATCAGTCACCACCGCTTTTCCCGTGGAGTATCCGTCCGCTCATGCCGCGATCCGCGCTGTCAACTGCCGAATTCAGGACGTCTCCTCGCCGGCGTGTGGTGTCGGGCGAGGCGAGTCGCTGTCAGGATGATCCGCATGACGAGTTGGACCTCACTTCGAGATGCCTACGGCACGGCCGGGCCCGTCGAAGCGCTCCTTAGACGTGGCGACACGCAAGATCGCACCATCTGGGACGAACTATGGTCGCGGCTTTGTCACCAAGGCACGGTTTACAGCGCCAGCTACGCCGCGCTGCCCCGGCTGGCAGACTTGGCGGCACGCCAGGATCCGTCCGGCTTCGTCGAGCCCCTCTTTCTGGCCACCTGCATCGTGGCATCAACCGACGGCCCAGAGGAGCCAGCGGCCGTTCGGACCCGGTACGCCGACACGATCCGGACGCTGCGTGAAGTGGCCGAGGGACTGGTGCCGCTTGCCGCCGACGACACCGACTTCATCTACCGAGCACAAGCCGTCCTCGCAACCGAAAGCGGTTCTGTATGGGCGACGCGCCTAGACGCCCTAGCGGATCAGGAGCTGGAATTCGCGTGCCCCGGCTGCGACGAGCAACTCGTCATCGGCTTCGAAACCTCGGCCGCGCACGTCAAGCAGTTCGGCGACGGTTCCGTGGGACAGACGACGGTTGCGCCATGCGACCCAGGCCAGCTCACAGGTAGCGAGGCACGTGCCTACGACCTTGCAACCACCCACCGGCGACCGCAGGTTGCCAAACAGCTGCTGGACCTTTTCGGCATCTTCCAGTGCCCCGTTTGCCACTCCACAGGGCGTACGTCGGCGGCGCTCGGCTGACTGACCCGAGCGGCCCGCCCGGTTCGCACGGATCTGCCGCGTTCCGCGCGTTCGTGCCGATGGTCGCGCGCGGTGCTTCAGGCGGAAACCTTCGGGCCACCGCGGATGGGCTGCTCGGCCTGTATCCGGTCACGGTTGTCGTGGGTGCGCAGGTCGTAGCAGTCGAAGTAGATCTTGGCGATCAGTTCGCCGCGGCTGTTGACGGCGGTCTTCTCGAAGATGCTCTTGAGGTGCTGCTGCACAGTGTGCGGGGACAGCGACAGTGCGTGAGCGAGATCGGTGGTGGATCCTCCCCGCAGGATTAGCTGGGTCACCTCCTGTTCCCTCACGGTCAGGCCGTAGATCGACATCAGCAGTGGAGCGATGCGGTTGGGGTGAGCCTGCTGGATGATCACCGTGACTTTCGAGTCCTTGTTTGCGCCTGTGACCGCACCCTGGACGTCGGCCCAGCGTCCGTTCGTCATCGGTACCCGAACCGCCGAGACGCCCCCGGCGCCGCTGCCCTCGGCCTCTCGCAGCGCCGCGGCCGCGGCCGCGAGAACACTCGTTGGCACACCGTCCTGGCAGCCGTCGTCGTCAGGCAGGAACGAGAACCATTCCTCCGCACCAGGGCTCATTGACTCCACTTCGCCGCCGACCGTCAGGACGACCAGTCCGGGTGCGTCCAGTCGCTCCGGTTCGGTGGCCTCCCCGACGAGCAGCCCCCGACGGACCCCCTCGGCGATCAAGGGCGCGGCGGCCGCCATGAAGCTGATTTCGTGCTCCGAGAACATCGGGTCACCCGGTGCACGATTCAGGCGCGTCGTACCCCAGTTCTCACCGTTGGCGGATCGCAGCGCGACAAGGAGCTCTTGCGCCATGCCATGGGGAATCATGACTTCGACGTAGATCGGGCTGCGCTCGGGATGGCCACCCGTGGCTTCGTGCAACGTCAGGACGCCGCGCGGGCTGTGCACGACGTCCGCGGTCTTGATGAAGTCGTCGGTGAGAAGCTCCCACCGCATGTAGTCGCCCGGATCGATGTCACAGCCCTCGCCGTAGATGCTCGTGACGAGGTGCGACTCGGGGTCGATCGTGAACCAGAACGGGCTGTCGATGGTCGCCGTTCCATTGCTGACCCGTTGGGTCACAATCGGGTTCATCTGGTTGACGAACGCGGCGACATCGAGGCCGGCACACGACAACCGACGGATGCGTGCCAGCGCCGCCTGTTCTGCGTGGCGTCCGGCGGCTGTGATCCTGACCTGTGGCACGCCGCCTCCTCTCCCCGATACCAGAATCATGGCATGGCGGACCGCTCGGCGCTGGAGTTCGCTGGCCATCAGGAACCAACCACAACGAACGAGCGGAGCCGATCATGACGCAGGATCACCTGGCAGCCACGGGAGAGGAACTGGCACGCCGATACGTGGACACCTTCAACGCCCGCGACATGGACGCGTGGGTCGCACTCTTCGCCGAGGACGGCGTGATCTACGACCCGTTCTTTCCGGAACCCTCGAAGGGCCGGGGGGCCATCGAGAACGTGCAGAAGAGCGTCCTGCGTGCGTTCCCCGACATGCAGTGGCGGCAGCTTCGCCCTGCCATCGCGGTCGGCGACCGGGTCGCCGTCGAGCTGGGAGTGAGCGGGGTCAATGCCGGGCCACTGGAGATGCCGGGCGGTGAGCTGCCCGCGACGGCTCAAGCAATTTCCTTCGAGTCGGGCACCTTCTGGCGGCTCGCACCCGACGGTCTGATCATCGAGGAGCGGTCGTACTTCGACGCGACCGGGGTCGCCGCCCGGCTCGGAATGGTGCCCTGACCATGCCAGCTCTCTCGACGGCAGCGGGGTAACCGCACGCACTTGCCGCATTCCGCGCGCTCATGCCAAAGAGCGCCCGCTGGCCGATATGGGCACGACCGTGGCAACGAATCGAGCGCGGAACCATGCAGCTGCCATCTGCGCGGCGCTGTCGGGTGTCGTGACGCGGGCGTCGAGGCCTCGGGAGCCTGAGGTCGATGCCCGCGTCGACCCCTTACACGATGCCAGGGAGTGTGCGCCGAGCCGCCGTCGGCGTCCAGGGGCAGCGAGACTTTCGGCCGCCACCTCACCCGTCCACCGGACTCGCGCAAGGGCTCCCGGAGCCGAAGCATCTTGCCGCTGGTCTTGTCTCGTACCTGGTCAGGACCACGCCGCCGGGAAACGTCCGCGTCTCCACCAGGTTCAGGTTCACCCAGCTGTCCAGCGCGGTGAAGAACGGTG
>NZ_SMKR01000089.1 GCF_004348725.1 Kribbella turkmenica | reverse complement strand
GTTCTCAAGGGAGCACTGGGCGGGGCGGCGGCGCTGGGACTCGGCTCCGGGCTGGCCGCGTGCGGTGGGAGTGACAGCGGCGGCTCCACGAGCGGCGGGAAGGCCGTGGTCCGGATGTGGTCCTGGTACAACGACCAGGAGGCGCAGTTCCCGAAGCTGATCGAGAAGTTCCAGGCGGCACACAGCAACATCACGATCGAGAACAGGATCTTCGGCACCCCGGACCAGTACCTGCCCGCCCTGCAGGCGGCGGTGGCCGGCGGCGACGTCCCGGAGATCTTCGCGCCGCACACGCGGGCGCTGACCTACGGCACCGGCGGCGTCTCCGCCGACCTGAAGCAGGAGCTGGGCGACGACTTCCTCAAGGACTTCTTCGACTCCGCGAACCAGGAGTACACCCTGGACGGCAAGCAGTACGCGGTCGGCTGGATGGCGCAGACCTTCGGGCTGTTCTACAACCCGGACCTGCTCCAGCGGGCCGGGGTCGGCGAGGACCAGATCGAGACCTGGGACGACCTGATCGCGGCCGCGGCCAAGATCCGGGCCATCGGCAAGCATCCGGTCGCGCTCAGCTGCAACCCGACGACCAGTTCGCTGGACTTCTTCCTGCCGCTGATCACCCAGGTCGCCGACGACCCGACCTTCTACCTCGAGCTCGACCAGCTGAAGGACGGCGCGACGTACGAGGACCCGAAGGTGGTCGCGGCGATCGCGCTGCAGCAGAAGATCGTCAACGGCGGGGTGTTCCAGCCCGGGACGACCGGCACCAGCGGCGACCAGGCGCCGCAGCTGTTCTACACCGAGAAGGCCGCCATGCTGTTCAACGGGTCCTGGACACCGCAGGGGCTGACCCAGGACGCACCGCCGGCCTTCGTGAAGAAGTACAAGGTGATGAAGACCCCGGCCATCGCCCCCGGCAAACGGCACTGGACCGCGAACCAGGCGGGGGCCGGCTGGGCGGTCTCGGCGAACAGCAAGAACAAGGACGCGGCCCTGGAGTTCCTCCGCTTCCTGTACTCCGCCGACGAGTACTCCCCCACCATGAACGAGTCCAACTCGATGCCGGCCACCAAGAGCGCGGCGACCCGGATCGAGCTGCCGATCATGAAGCAGATGACGTCCTGGCTGCTGGACGGCGACGGCTGCCCGCACATCCCGTTCGGCCCCGGTTCGGTCGCGGCCGGCGACCCGCTCGCCAAGATCTTCGACGGCAAGGGCGAACCGGCGGCGGTGGCGAAGGAGATGCAGCAGGCCGTACTGAACGCCAAGGGCGGCTGATCGGATGGCGACGGCCCTGTCCCCGCCGGAACCGGCCACCAGGGCGCTCCCCCGCCGGACGCCGTACCGGTTCGGGTCGCCGTTGCGGAAGTCGCAGCGGGTGGCCGGCTACCTGTTCGTGCTGCCGACGTTCGCGCTCTTCCTGGCGTTCGTGCTCTGGCCGATCCTGTACACGGCGTACCTGAGCCTCACCTCGTGGGGAGGCTTCGGTACGCCGAGGTTCGTGAGCTTCGACAACTACAGCCGGATGCTGTCCGACCCGGTCGCCCGCCGGGCGCTCGTCATCACCCTGGTGCTGACCGGTGTCACCACGGTGCTGCTCACGTTCCTCGGCCTGGTCACCGCCGTTCTCGTGAACGCGGTCTGGCCGCGGGTCGGCGTCCTGGTCCGGACGATCCTGTTCGTCCCGGGCATCGTCTCGTTCGTCGTGTCCGCGGTGCTGTGGAAGCTGATCTACGACCCGAACATCGGCACGCTCAACCGGTTGCTGGGGGCAATCGGTGTCGACAGCCTGCAGCACCCGTGGCTGGCCGACCAGAAGACCGTGCTGCCGGCCGTCGTGGTGGTGACCGTCTGGGGCGGCATCGGCTTCACGATGCTGATCTTCTACGCCGGCCTGCAGGGCATCGACCCGAGCCTGTACGAGGCGGCGGCGGTCGACGGCGCCAACACCGTCCAGCAGTTCCGGCACGTCACCGTGCCGAGCTTGCGGGTGGTCACCGGGCTGGTCGTCAGTCTCGGCCTGCTCAACGGGTTCAAGGCCTTCGACGTCATCTTCGTGATGACCGGCGGCGGGCCGAACCACGCCAGCGAGGTGCTCGGCACGTACCTGTACTCCCTCGCGTTCGGCTCGACGTCCGGGTCGATCCCGCAACTCGGCTACGCGAGCGCGTTCAGCGTGGTGACGATGGTGCTCTGCACGCTGGCGGTCATCGCCCAGCTCTGGCTCACGAGGAGGGCGAACCGATGACTCGCCGGCCCTGGCTCGGGAGATCGTTCGCGACCTTCGTGCTCGCGCCGTTCTGCGTGCTGATGGCGTTCCCGTTCGTCTGGATGCTGCTGACCTCGCTGCGTGAGCAGAACACGATCTTCAACGGGCCGTTCCTGCCCCGCAGCTTCACCGGCGCCGCGTACCAGGAGGCCTGGACGTCGATCGAGTTCCCGCTGCACTTCTGGAACAGCGTCTGGATCACCTCGGTCACCGTGGCCGGCGTGCTCGTCTTCGCCACCCTGAGCGGTTACGCCTTCGCCAAGCTCGACTTCCCCTTCCGCAACACGGTGTTCGTGCTGTTGCTGACAACCCTGATGATGCCCTCGACGGCGCTGATCATCCCGCTCTACCTCGAGCTCAAGTCGCTCGGCCTGCTCGACACCCAGACCGGGCTGCTGGTGCTCTACGTCTCCGGGTCGGCGCCGTTCGCGATGTTCCTGATGCGGGCGTTCTTCCAGACCCTGCCGGACGAGCTGATCGAGGCCGCCCGGGTGGACGGCGGCAGTGAGTTCACCATCTTCCGGCGGGTGATCCTGCCGCTGACCCGGCCGGGGATCGCGACCGTGGTGATCTTCCAGTTCCTGTCCACCTGGAACGAGTTCCTGATCGCCAACACGGTCCTGCGCACCACCGACTCGCTGCCGCTGCAACCGGTGCTGTTCACGCTGATGGGCCAGTACTCCACCAACTGGCCGGCGCTCACCGCCGGTCTCACGCTGTCCGTCGTACCGGTCGTCATCGTCTACGTCCGGATGCAGCGGCAGTTCGTCGCCGGGATGATGCTCGGCGCCGTCAAGAACTAGCTGAAAGAGGTCAGATGCCGATCAAGAACGTCGTCGTCAACTGCACGGACGTGCAGCGCTCGGTCGAGTACTACACCAAGTTCCTGGAGCTCCCGGTCGTCAGCGAGCCAACGCCGGACCGGGCCGTGCTGGACGCGGTCAGCACGACGATCGAGCTGCGGGCCGTCGCCCGCGGCCGGGAACAGAGCACCTGGGTCGGCGACGACCTGCAGAAGGGTTTCCGGCACATCGGGTTCAAGGTCGACCGGCTGGACGAGCGGGCCGAGGTGCTGAAGGCGGCCGGCGTCGAGTTCACGCTCGACCCGCTCGACGCCGAGGGCGCGGTCCGGATCTGCTTCTTCTACGACCCCGACGGCACGCTGCTCGAGATGATCCAGGGCGACCTGCAGTACGCCGCCGTCCTGGACCAGGACGGGGTCGCCCGCGAGCGGGCACTCGGCGTACCGCGGCGGCCGCGGTTCGACCATGTCGCGGTGACCGTCGAGGACCGCGAGCGGACCAGCGCGTACTACGCCGAGCACCACGGCTTCTCGTTCATCGGCACGATCGAGCAGCCGCACGACCAGCGCGGTTTCAGCATCGGCTACCTCAAGGGCGGCGACACGGTGCTCGAGATCTTCACGTACGAGACCGAGAAGTCGGCCCGCGCGCCGCAGCTCGACGTGGCCGGCTTTGCCTATGCGGAGCTGGAAGGCAAGCCGCCGACCGCCTTCGGCAAGCTCGTCTCACCTGACGGCACGACCGTGTACGTCGACCCGGACGGCTTCGTCTTCGCCGTAGGCTCCGGCGCATGAATGAGGACTGGCTTCGCCCACTCGGTTCCACCGGCCTCACCGTCTCCGCCGTCTGCGCCGGCGGCAGCGGGATCGCGGGCATGCCCGCGGTCTTCGGGTACGACGTCACCCGGCGAGAGGCCATGGACCTCGTCCTGCGCGTCCTTGACAGCCCACTGACGTGGATCGACACCTCCAACGGGTACGGCGACGGTGAGAGCGAACTGCGGATCGGCCAGGCCATCAAGGAGTACGGCGGCCTGCCGGACGGCTTCCTGGTCGCGACGAAGGTGGACGCCCGCGGCAATGACTACTCGGGTGCGCGGGTCCGGGCCAGCGTCGCCGAGAGCAAGGAGCGGCTCGGCCTGGACGACCTGCCGCTGGTCTACCTGCACGACCCCGAGGCCCACGACTTCGACACGATGCGCGATGCCGTCGACACCTTGATGCAGTTGCGCGCCGACGGCGAGATCGGACACGTCGGCCTCGCCGGCGGCAACACTCGCGAGCTCGCCCGCTACCTCGGCCTCGGGGGCTTCGAGGTGCTGCTCGTGCACAACCGATGGAGCCTGGTCGACCACTCCGCCGGCGAGCTGATCCGGCGCGCGGTCGACGACGGGCTCGGCGTGGTCAACGCGGCCGTCTACGGCGGTGGCATCCTGGCCAACCCCCAGGGCGCCACGAAGTACGCCTACCGCGAGGCTCCGGCCGCCGTACTGGAGGCGGTCGCGGAGATGGACAAGGCGTGCCGGGAGTACGGCACGGACCTGGCGACCGCCGCGCTGCGGCACTCGACCGACAATCCGGACATCGCTGCGACCGTGGCCGGCATCAGCAAGCCGGCCCGCGTCGATGCCCTCCTTGCCGCGCTCGAGGCGGACCTGCCTGGCGAACTCCTTAACCGGTTAGGTAGCCTCCTTCCGGAGCAGCGGTACTGGGTCGAAGGTCAGGAGACAACGTGACGAACGGCTTCCCGCCAGGATTCACCTGGGGTGCGGCGACGGCGTCGTACCAGGTGGAGGGCGCGGTCTCGACGGACGGGCGCGGTCCGAGCATCTGGGACACGTTCGCCCACACGCCCGGCCGGATCTCGGACGGCACCACCGGCGACGTCGCCGACGACCACTACCACCGGTTCTCCGAGGACATCCGGCTGCTCGCCGACCTCGGCCTGACCGCGTACCGGTTCTCGATCGCGTGGCCGCGGATCGTCCCGGCCGGCTCCGGGGTCACCAACCCGGCGGGCCTGGCGTTCTACCGCCGGCTCGCCGAGACCTGCCTGGACAATGGCGTCACGCCGTACGCGACGCTCTACCACTGGGACCTGCCGCAGCCACTCGAGGACGCGGGCGGCTGGCTCGTGCGCGACACCGCCGAGCATTACCGCGACTACGCGGCCGTCACGCACGCGGCGTTGTCGGACGTGATCAAGCACTGGATGACGCTGAACGAGCCGTGGTGCTCGGCCTTCCTCGGCTACGGCAGCGGCGAGCACGCGCCCGGGCGGACGGAGGGCACGGACGCGCTGAAGGCGGTGCACCACCTGCTGCTCGGGCACGGACTCACGCTGGACGCGATCCGCTCCGACGAGGGCTCGTACGGCATCGCGCTGAACCCGGCGCCGATCCACGCCGCGTCGGAGTCGGCCGCCGACCGGGACGCCGCGCGCCGGATCGACGGCCTGCGGAACCGGCTCTTCCTGGAGCCGCTGCTGGCCGGCAAGTACCCCGCCGACGTGCTCGAGGACACCGGGACGACGGACTGGTTCGGCCAGTTCGAGGCGGATCTGCCGGTGATCGGTGCGCCGCTCGACTTCATCGGCGTGAACTACTACTGCCCGACGACCGTGGCCGCACCGGACGGACCGGTCTCGTCACCGGGCGGCCCGACCACACAGCCCGGCAGCGAGAACGTCGTCGCCGTCGACACCGGCCTGCCGCGCACCCAGATGGGCTGGCCGATCCAGGCCCGCGGGCTGCGCGACATCCTGGTGACGATCAACAAGCTCGCACCGGACCTGCCGTTGTACGTGACCGAGAACGGCGCGGCGTACCCGGACGAACTGACCGCGGCCGGGACCGTCGAGGACGACGAGCGACAGGCCTACTTCGAGCAGCACCTCGCGGTCTGCCGGGAACTCGTGTCCGAGGGGCTTCCGCTGAAGGGCTACTTCGCCTGGTCGCTGATGGACAACTTCGAGTGGGCGTACGGCTTCAGCCGCCGCTTCGGGATCGTGTACGTCGACTACGAGACACAGGCACGGATCGTGAAGAAGAGCGGCCGCTGGCTGCAGCAGTTCCTGACCAGCTAGCGGGTCAGGGCCCGGGTCGACTTCTGGTGTGGCGTCAGCTGGCTGTGCAGCACCATGGAGGCGGCGCCGAGGGCGGCGGCACTCGGCCCGAGCTTCGACTGCTCGACCCGGGTCGGGTGCATCGCCCGGACGAACGAGAGCCGGTTGAGCTCGGCCACGGCGACCCGGACGTAGATGTCGCCGGCCTCACTGAAGCCGGGGCCGGCCAGGATGATCTGGTCCAGGTCGAGCAGGTTGGTGATCGACAGCAGCGCCTTGGCCAGGTATGTCGCCGACTCCTCGATCAGCCGCACGCACCGGTGATCACCGGCGGCCGCCGACCGGGCGATCTTCGCGAAGTCCGAGCGGACCGCCGTCCGGCGGCCGCGCAGGGCCAGGTCGCCGGCCAGCGACGGGTCGCCCTCCGCGCGCTTGACCACCGCGGCCGGTGCCGCGAGCGCCTCCAGGCAGCCCTGGCCGCCGCACCAGCACCGCGGTCCGTTGACGTCCAGGACCATGTGGCCGATCTCGCCGACGTTCGAGGACGAGCCGCGGTAGACGTCGCCGTTGGTCACCAGGCCGAGACCGAAGCCGGTGGCCATGTACACGGTGGCGAAGTCGTTCGCGGACGGGATCCGGCCGGCCCAGAACTCCCCGATCGCGGCGCAGGTCGAGTCGTTCTCGACCACGATCGGGTGGTCGATCGCGGCGCTCAGCGTGTCCCGGACGGCGAACGGTTCCCAGGCGTACTTCGACGAGTCGGTCCGCAGCAGGCGCAGTCCTCCCCCGCCCTGCCGGCCGGCCAGCGCGACGCCGACCCCGACCAGGGTGGCCGGCTCGATGTCCGCCTTGACGATCAGGTCCTCGAGCTCGGCGGTGATCCGCCGGACCGCGGTCGCCGGGGCGTCCCGGCCGGTCCCGCGCGAGGAGAGCTGCTCGATCACCCGGCCGCTCATGTCGGTGACGACGTACGTCGTGCTGGGGGTGTCGATCGAGATGCCGACGGCGTGCCGGGCGCGCGGGTTGAACTGCAGCAGGGTGGCGCGCTTGCCGCCGGTCGGGTCGCCGAGGCCGGTCTCGACGATCAGGCCGTCGGCGAGCAACTGCTTCACCACCCGGGAGATCGACGCGCCGGTCAGCCCGGAGCGCTCGGCCAGGTCGACCCGGGTGACCGTTCCGCTGGACCGGATCAGGTCCAGGATCGCGCTGTGTGTCTCCTGCGCGGTCGCGCCCTTCAGGATCTTCCCCACGTCACCGTCCCTCCCTCGGCTTGTCCGGCACTTTAGTACACAAGTTAAGAAAGTGGGACAGTTTGACCTCAAGCAAGATTGAGGTCCTAGCGTTCGGGCTGTGAAGACGATCACGCTGCACGCGTTCGGACCGCCGGAGAACCTCCGCTTCGAGGACGCACCGGATCCGGTGCCCGAGGCGGGGCAGGTGCTGCTCCGCGTCGAGGCGGCCGGCGTCCACCTGGTCGACACGACGCTGCGCTCCGGCGCCGCAGGTGGTGGACCGATCCCCGTACCCGACCTGCCGACCACACCCGGCCGCGAGGTCGCCGGCCGGGTCGAAGCCGTCGGACCCGGGGTCGACCCGGTCTGGACCGGCACACGAGTCGTGGTGCATCTGGGCATGGTGCCAGGTGGGTACGCCGAGCTCGCGGCGGCGAGCGTCGAGTCGGTCCACGAACTTCCCGACCACGTCGACGGCGCCCAGGCCGTGGCCGCGATCGGGACCGGGCGGACGACCGCCGGAATCCTCGCGCAGGCCAAGCTGACCGCCGCCGACGTCGTACTGGTCACCGCGGCCGCCGGCGGGATCGGCAGCTACCTCGTCCAGTCCGCCCGCAACGCCGGGGCGACCGTGATCGGCCTGGCCGGCGGCGCGGAGAAGGTGCGGGTGGTCCGCGATCTCGGTGCGCACCTCGCCGTCGACTACCGCGAGCCCCACTGGCCGTCGGCGCTGACGGCCGAGCTGGGCGACCGCGCGACCACGGTCCTGCTGGACGGGGTCGGCGGCGCCAACGGTCAGCAGGCGTTCGAGCTGCTCGGCACTGGTGGACGGGTGCTGATGTTCGGCTGGTCCGGCGGCGGCCCGATCGAGCTCACCACCGAGGACCTGATCGCTCGCGGCCTCACCGCGACCTGGGCGATCGGCCCGAAGCTGATGCCGCTGCTTCGCTCCCTGGAGAGAACCGCCCTGGAGGAGACCATTTCCGGCCGCTGGCAGGCGCTCACCACGACCTTCCCGCTGTCGGAGGCCGCAGCTGCACATCGCGCCCTCGAGAACCGTGCGACCACCGGCAAGGTCGTCCTGATCCCGTGAGAGTCAGGACGTGCGAGGGTCGTGCGCGGGGCGGGGTTCGGCCTCGGCGCGGGCCGACCCGCCGTAGTCGAGGTCCGGGAAGTTGCTCGTCACCTCGATCACCCGCCCCTCGGCGGCGGACTGCTTGGCGGCGAGCATCACCTCGAGCGCGTGGAAGGCATGCTCGGGCCGGGTGACGGTCGGCGTCCCGTTCTCGATCGACTCGACGAGGTGACGCAGACCGTCGGTCCACGGCCAGTTCGGGTCGCGTTCGCCGAACAGTTCCCACGATCCGCGCTCGTTGGTCCACTGCTCGAACCCGTCCGGAGCCCAGTCGTCGCCGAGCAACTGCAGCACCCCGGTGGCGCCGTACAGCTCGATCGCCGGCGACCGGTACTTCTGCATCGTGAACCCGGTCGCGATCGATGCGAACCGCGCCTGGCCGAAGTCCAGCACGATGTGCGCGTTGTCGTCGGCCCGGACCGGCACGAGCTCACCGTTGACCTCACGCTTCGGGACGGCGGTGCCGACCATGGCCGTGACCCGGCGGACCGAGCCGAAGAACCCACACAGGCTGGTCAGGTTGTACACACCGAGGTCGAACAGCGCTCCCCCGCCGGACTCGTAGAACCAACGACCCCACCAGGGCCCGGACCAGCCGTACCGCGCCCGGGCGAGGTAGAGGTCACCGATCTCACCGTCGCGGACGCGTCGATGCATCTCCCGGTACGTCGGTGACAACACGACGTGCGGCGCGCACACCAACTGTCCCGGCGCGGACGCGGCCGCCTCGAGCAGCGAGCGGCCCTCGGCCAGCGTGGTGGACATCGGCTTCTCGACCAGCACGTGCTTGCCGGCCTCGAGAGCCGCACGGGCGAGCGAGCCGTGCTGGTTCATGCTGGTCAGCACCAGCACGATGTCGACATCGCCGCGACCGATCACATCCTGGGGCTGAGCGGCGGAGGTGTCGATCCCGAACCGGTCGGCGGCGACCGACCGTTTGCCGGGTTCGGGATCGTAGCCGGCGGTCAGCCGCACCCGGCCTTCCTGCTCAAGCTTGCCGATCAGAGCGGCGTAGGGGCCGCTGAACACACTTCCGAGTCCGAGCACGCCGAGAGACAGAGTCATCGCCGGGGGTTCCTTCCTGGGAGGGCGGAATGCGGGGTCAGGAGAGACGGACCGTCAACCGGCTGCCGGGCGCGCCGGCCGGCCATCTGAGCAGCCAGCCCTGGTCGGTCCGGCTCACGCCGGCATCGCCGTCAGCAGACACGTTCCGGGTGGTTTCGATGAGCGCACTGCCCGACCCGGCGGCACGTCGCAGCAGGAGGGTCGAACCGTCACCGGGCCCGTCCAGCTCGGCGGTGGACCAGCACAGCACCGCGTCGTCGAGCCGCACCCGGACCGGGAGCATCAGCCCCTCCCGCGCACCGAGGCTCAGCTCGAGCGTCATGCCGTCCGTGGTCAGCGTGAAGACCTGCGCGACCGGCGCGACGTTGATCAGGTGCAGCAGTCGCTGACCGGCCGCATCGGCGGTGCTGGTGCTCACCAGCCCCGGTGTGTTGCCCTCGGCAATGATCCGCCGGCGGACCGCCAGCCGCTCCAGCAGCACACGCCAGAAGTCCAGGTGGCACGGGTAGTCGCAGGCGACCACGACAGCCCGCCCACCGCCGGGCACCGTAACCTCGACGGCGACCGGTGAGCCGTCGGCGATGTCGACAGCGAGCGGCTTCCCTGCACCCGTCAGGCGTTCGAGCATGCCGACCCTGACCTCCGGCTGGCCCCCCGCCCAGGCCGTCGCGCGGACCGAAGGAAACAGCTGGGGCGTGCCCTCGACGAGCCCCGCGGATCGCACACCGAGCGCATCGGCGAGCACCGTGTACGGCGATCCGTCGTCGTCGGCCACCGGCAGCCGGCCGTGGAGCAGCAGACGCCCACCCGCGCGAACGAAAGCAGCCAGCCGATCCTGCACGGATCGGCCGAGGACCGGCGGTGTCGCCAGCGCGACGGCCGGCCCGGCCGGATCCAGCTCGGCCGACGACAGGTCCACCGCACCGAAGGAGTAGCCGCCCAGCAGCATCGCCCGGACGAGAATGTCCCGCGGCCCCATCCCGCGATACCGCTCCAGCTCGGCCACCTGACTCCGGCGAGCGGCCGAGTCGGGGTGGTGGTACTCGGTCAGGTAGTGGTCCGGCACGTAGCCGAGAACGACGCCGTCGTACTCCTCGTCCATGCCGGCCAGAAGGTGCTCGGCGCCACGGACCGCCCGGACCGCACTCACCGTCCCGGGATACGTCGAGCTCAGCCGGCCCTCGGGATCGACCGGTGCCGCGAACCCGTGCCGCTCGCCGGTGAACGCGATCCGGTCGTTGCCGTCGCCGACCGGCTCGTCCAGCGGCGGGTTGTGGCCGCCGGCGAACAGGTAGTAGTTGACCAATCGGTTGCCTTGGGCAACACACAGCCGGGTCTTCAGCTCGGCGGTCTCCGGACTGGTCAGCCAGCTCAGGTCCTCGCCGTAGTCGCCGGTGCCGGCCTCGAACTCCAGCGAGGTGACCGGCTGGTCGGCGTCGTGCACGGCAGCCATGAACGCGTTCATCAGGTACAGGTCGGGCACGTTCTCGACCGTCAGGTCACGGATGTAGTGGTCGGACCCGGAGGTCGTCTGCGGCACGCCGGCGTACGCCTTGGACAGTTGGCTGATGCCGACCGGGAACGTGCGGCCGCGGCCGGCGTCGGTCCCGTGCAGGTTGATCAGGAACGGTACGCCGTCGACGCCATGCTGCATGGCGACGTCGCGAAGGCGCATCAGGTACCGCGCGTAGCGGTCGCGGTGGTGCGCACCGATGTCGTGGTGCAGCGCGAGCTGCTGCTGTTCGCTGCCGCCGTCCGTCCCGCCGGCGCGCCATCGCGAGGCCCAACGCTCGGTGTCGCCCGGGTCGGCGCCGTACCGCTCGATGCTGCCGGCACGACCCCACGTCCGTTCGGCCCAGGCGGCGAGGTCGGCGAGGGTCCGGTCGGTCAGCTCCGGCGTGTTCGTGACCCACGAGAGCATGCCGACCTCGTTGTCCAACTGCACCGCGGCGACCGGTCCGCCCACCGTGACCAGGCGTTCCGCGAGGACCGGCATGACCTCGGCGTACCACCGCTCGGCGTCGGCGAGGTACCCGGGCTCGAGGTAGTCCAGCGTCGCGGACGCGGCCGGCTCGCCGTCCCATCCCAGCGGCACGGCGTCCGGGTGGTCGCGGTAGATCCGGAACGGCACGCCCTCGTTCTTCAGCTCGGCCATCACGAACGGGCCGGGCCGGGCGATCACCAGCAGGCCCCGCTCGGCCGCCAGGTCGAGGAACCCGACCAGGTCGCGGTACTCGCTGGTGCCGCCGGTGAGGTCGGTCTTGCCGTCGGCCGTCTCGTGCACGATCCACGGCATGTAGCTGGCCACCACGTCGCAGCCGGCTGCGGCCAGCTTGTCGAGCCGGTCGCCCCAGTCCTCACGGTGCAGCCGGAAGTAGTGCACCTCGCCGGCCATCAAGATCCTCGGTACGCCGTCCACCAGCAGCCGGCGCCGTTCCAGTCGTATCGATCGGGGCTTCGCGGGTGTCGCCACAGTCACGTCCTCGCCGGTCTCGTCAGTTCCGGGCCGCCGCGCCGGAAGGTGTTGCCCTGTCGGCGCGGTCGTGGTTATGGTCGTGAAACCGGTCTCATGAAACCGGTTTCAGTCAACATATCGGGAGTTCAGCCGATGGGCAACAGCCGTGTGAACGTCCGCCGGGTCGCCGAGATGGCCGGTGTCTCGCCGGCGACCGTCTCACGCGTCACGCGCGGCACGGTTCCGGTCTCCCCCGAGCTCCGCGAGCGGGTACTCCGGGTGATCGAGGAGCACGGCTACAAGCCCAGCCACTTCGGCCGCGCGCTGGCCGAGCAGCGGCACGGCGCTCTCGGGCTGGTGTTCCCGGGCCTGTCCGGACCGTACTTCTCCGAGCTGATCCAGGGTTTCGAGGCCGAGGCGCTCGAGACCGGCGACAGCGTGCTGGTGCTGGCCTCGCACTCCCGCGCCGACACCGACGCCACGGTGATCGACCTGGCCGACCGCGTGGACGGGATGGCGATCCACGGCGGGACGGTGTCGACCGAGGCGATCGCGAAGGTCGCCGACCAGATCCGCGTGGTGGTGATGGCGAGCGAGTCCGGGCCGGCGCAGGCGTCGGTCAGTGTCGCCAACGACTCGATGAAGGCACTGACGCGGCACCTGCTGGTCGACCATGGCTACCGCAAACTGGCCTTCGTCGGTACGCCGGACGGCTCCCCCGACGTGACCACTCGCTGGCAGGCGTTCCTGGCCGCGCACAAGGCGGCCCGCCGCAAGCCCCCGGCTGAGCCGGTCCGGGTCGGGCTCCAGCAGTCCGACGGCGCGATCGCGGCGGAGCGACTGCTGGACGGCGACGACCGGCCGGACGCCGTGGTCTGCGCGAACGACGAGACTGCCCTCGGCCTGATGCTGAGCGCACTCGGCCGCGGACTGCGTGTCCCGCAGGACGTCGCGATCACCGGCTTCGACGACATGCCCATGGCCGCGCTCGCGCGGCCTGCACTCACCACCATCCGGCAGCCGATCCGCGAGCTGGCCGCCACCACGGCCCGCCTGCTCGCCGACCCGCTCGGCCAGCCGGCCGGCGACATCGTCCTGCCGACCGAGCTGGTCCTGCGCGGCTCGTGCGGATGTGGGGGTGCACCCTGACCCTGCCGCACTGAGGGGATCGCTACGGGGACCGCAAGGGGGGATACCGCCGACGTCCGGCCGCGGGCCGGACACATCCTGAGGAGGATTCCCGATGACGAGACGACCACGGCCCAGGACAGTGACAGCCGTAGTGGCGAGTGTGGCGCTGCTGCTCGCCGGATGCACCGGCACCGAGGGTGCCCAGAAGTCGTCCGGCAGCGACAGCGGGATGATCGACTTCCTCAACTACGGCGACTTCGGCGGCGGCACCACGCCGAAGCCCAACTACAACCCGTACCTCGACGCCACGAAGCTCAGCGCGGCCGACTACATCTACGAGAGCCTGATGTACGTCGAGACCTACAGCTGCAAGGCGTTGCCGTGGCTGGCGACGTCGTACGAGTGGTCCGACCCGAAGACGCTCGTCTACCAGATCCGTCCCGGCGTGAAGTGGAACGACGGCAAGCCGTTCACCGCCGCCGACGTCGAGTTCACCTTCGCCATGCTGAAGAAGTTCGACGTCCTGGACACCCAGGGCGTGTGGGCGTCGCTGGCGTCGGTCGAGGCGACCGGCGCGGACAGGGTGACGTTCACCTTCAAGCAGCCCGGTGCCTCGGTGTTCACCCAGGTGAGCGGCGTGAAGATCGTCCCGCAGCACGTCTGGTCGAAGGTCGCCGACCCGACCACGTTCGTGAACGCGACCGCGCCGGTGGGCACCGGCCCGATGAAGCTCAAGGCGTTCAACCCGCGCCAGCTCGTGGTCGAGCGGAACCCGGACTACTGGCAGGCCGACAAGATCAAGGTCAACGAGATCCGGTTCAACAAGGCCGACGCCGGCGGGCAGGTCGAGCAGCTCAAGCTGAGCCGCGGCGAGTACGACACCAACGGTATGTTCGTCCAGGACATCAAGAAGGCGTACGTCGACCGCGACCCCGAGCACCACCACTACTGGTACGCGCCGGGCGGCGTGATCAGCGTCTACATGAACCTGACCAAGGCGCCGTTCGACGACGTCGCGTTCCGCAAGGCGCTCACCACGGCGTTCGACGACCAGCAGGTGATCGACAAGGCCCAGCTCGGGTACGTGACCGAGGCCAGCCAGAGCGGTCTGGTGGTCCCGGGCCAGAAGGACTGGCTGCCGGCGGGCATCGCCGACGAGGGCCGGATAGGGTACGACGCCGCCGCGGCCGACAAGGCGCTCACCGACGCCGGGTACACCAAGGACGGCCAGGGTCGCCGGCTCGGCAAGGACGGCAAACCGATCTCGTTCGCCTTCAAGGTGCCCGGCTCGTACGTCGACTGGGTGGCCGCGGCCGACATCCTGATCAAGAACCTGAAGGCGCTCGGCTTCGACGTCGAGAAGGAGACACCGACGCCGGACGCGCACAACCAGGACCGGGCCACCGGCAACTACGACATGATGTTCGGCGTCCACGGCGGCGGCTGTAACATGTACGCCAACTTCGCCGACCCGCTGAGCAGCGCCCGGACCGCCCCGATCGGCAAGAAGGCGGCCAGCAACGAGATCCGCTGGCAGGACCCGAGGACCGACGAGCTGGTCCGCACGCTGCAGGTCTCGCCGGACGAGAAGGCGCAGAAGGAGGCCGTCGCCGGTCTCGTCGACGTGATGATGAACCAGGTCCCGATGATCCCGATCTGGTACGGCGCCAAGTGGTTCCAGTACGACACGACCAAGGCCGAGGGCTGGCCGAACGAGCAGGACCCGTACGCCGACGGCGCGAACGGACTGGTCGTGCTGACCCACCTCGTCCCGGCCGGGGGCTGACCGATGCTGTACTTCGTCCGCCGGGCCGGCTTCTTCGTCGCCACGCTGTGGGCGGCGGTGACGCTCAACTTCCTGATCCCGCGGATCCAGCCGGGTGATCCCGCGCAGGCGCTGCTTGCCCGGCTGCAGGGCAACACCCAGGCGGTCAACCCGGTTCAGCTCGAGGCCGTCCGCAAGATGCTCGGCACGCAGGACGGTAACCTGTTGGCGCAGTACTGGGACTACCTGGGCGCGATCTGCACCGGCCAGTTCGGTGTCTCGTACTCGTACTACCCGTACACGGTGACCGAGATGATCGGCACCGCGCTGCCGTGGACGCTGATCCTGGTCGGCGTCACCCAGCTCGTGTCGTTCGCGGTCGGCACGCTGCTCGGCGCGTGGGCGGCGTACCGGCGCAACTCGCGGGTCGACTCGGTCATCACCCTCGGGTCGACCTTCGTCGGCACGCTGCCGTTCTTCTGGATCGCGCTGCTGCTGATCTTCGTGTTCGCGATCACGCTGAACTGGTTCCCCGAGGGCGGCGGGTACGGCGGCGGCAGCAGCCCGGGCTGGTCGTGGCTGTTCTTCTCCGACGCGTTCCAGCACAGCGTGCTGCCGGCGGTGGCGCTGCTGATCACCGGACCGATCGGCTGGATCATCGGCATGCGCAACAACATGGTCCAGACGCTCGGCGAGGACTACGCCCGGCTGGCCCGCGCGAGAGGGTTGCCGCGGCGGCGGATCGCCCTCACCTACGGCGCGCGGATCGCGATCCTGCCGAACGTCACCGGGTTCGCGATCGCGCTCGGCGGACTGCTCGGCGGCACTGTGCTGGTCGAGACCATCTTCAACTACCCCGGTCTCGGCCGGCTGCTGCTGGAGGCCGTGTCGAACAAGGACTACCCGCTGATGCAGGCGCTGTTCCTGTTCACCACGATCGGCGTCCTGATCGCCAACTTCCTCGCCGACGTCACGTACGGATTCCTCGATCCCCGGGTACGAAGGGCGGAGGCAGTATGACGAGCATCGACACCGAAGGGGTCCGGGTCACCGCGCTGGCCGCCGGGCGGGTGAGCAGGCTGCCCGGGTGGTTCGTCATCCTCTGGCGCAACCGCAAGTGCCGCATCGGCCTGGTCATGCTCGCCGCGTTCGTCGCGGTGGCTGTGCTGGCCCCGGTGGTCGCGCCATACGGACCGCGGGTCGACGAGTTCGCGGCGTCCACCGGCCCGTCCGGCGCGCACTGGCTGGGGACCACCGCGCGAGGTGAGGACGTGTTCTCCCAACTCGTGTATGGCGCTCGCACGTCGCTCGTGGTGGGCCTGGTGGCCGGCCTGCTGACGACCGTGATCGCGGTGGCTGTCGGCCTGACCGCGGGCTACCTGCAGGGCGTGGTCGACGAGGTGCTGTCGTTCTTCATCAACCTGGGACTGGTGATCCCGGTGCTGCCGCTGATGATCGTCCTCGCCGGCTACGCGCCGGTGAAGGGACTCGGGCTGATCATCATCGTGATCACGGTGACCGGCTGGGCGTTCGGCGCCCGGATCAAGCGCGCGCAGATCATCACCCTGCGGACCCGGGACTACATCACCGCGGCGAAGTTCGCCGGCGACAGCACGGCCCGGATCATCGCGTTCGAGATCGTGCCGAACATGATCTCGCTGATCGTCGTCGGCTTCATGGGCTCCGCGCTCGGCGCGATCGGCGCGGAGGCGGGGCTGGCGTTCCTCGGCCTCGGCGACCCGCAGACCACCAGCTGGGGCACGATGCTCAACCAGGCCAGTCTCGGTGGTGCGCTGACCACCGGCCAGTGGGCCTGGCTGGTCGCGCCCGGGCTCGTGCTGGCCCTGCTGATCACCTCGTTCACGCTGATCAACTTCGGCATCGACGCCCTGAGCAACCCGCATCTGAGGGAGGACTGAGATGGCGCTGCTCGAGGTCCGCGACCTGAGTGTCACCTACAGCCCGCGCGACTCCGCCGCGGTCCGGGCGGTGGACCGGGTCAGCTTCGACGTGCACGAGGGCGAGTTCGTCGGTCTGCTCGGCGAGTCCGGCTGCGGCAAGTCGACGCTTGGCACCGCCGTACTGCGGCTGCTGGACAGACCGGCCGCGATCACCGGCGGCTCGATCAGGTTCGACGGGCGGAACGTGACCACGACGCCCGAGGACGAGCTGCGATCACTGCGCTGGGTCGACCTGTCCACGGTGTTCCAGTCGAGCATGAACTCGCTCAACCCGGTGATCACCGTCCGGCACCAGTTCGCCGACACGTTCGAGGCCCATCCCGATGCCTTCGGCAACAAGCAGGGCAAGGGCCTGGACATCGGCGCGCGGGCCGGCGAGCTGCTGGAGCTGGTGGCGCTCGACCGGTCCGTGCTGCGCCGGTACCCGCACGAGCTCTCGGGCGGGATGAAGCAGCGGGTCGCGCTCGCCCTGGCGCTCGCGCTCGAACCCCGGCTCGTGCTGCTCGACGAGCCGACCACCGGCCTCGACGTCGTGGTGCAGCGCGACATCCTGGACCGGTTGCGCGAGCTGCAGGCGCGGCTCGGGTTCGCCGTGCTGTTCATCAGCCACGACCTCGGCACGGTGATGGAACTGGCCGACCGGGTGATGGTGATGTACGCCGGGGAGATCGTCGAGGACCAGCCGGCCGCCGAGATGGTCACGCGTCACCTGCACCCGTACAGCGCCGGCCTGCTCGGCTCGTACGCCGACCCGAGGGACGAAGTCGTCAAGGTCGAGTTCATCCCGGGCCGGCCGCCGGACCTGTCGCAGCCGCAGCAGGGCTGCCGGTTCGAGCCACGCTGCCCGGTGGCGGTGGACACCTGCCGGACCGTGCATCCGGAGCTGCTGCCCGCGCACCTGGGTGAGGTCCGGTGTCTGCTGGTCGAGCAGGCGACCGACCCCCGCGCCGTACTGGACAAGGCCGCCGCCCTGCGCAGTCGCGATCAGGTCTTTGCGGCCGGCGCCGAGGCGAGGATCGCCGCGGAGCCGGTGCTCGTGATGGACGGTGTCCGCAAGGTCTACAAGACCAGGCGCGGGCTGAGCCCGACCGTGACCACAGCCGTCGACGGCGTCTCGTTCGCGCTGCGGCCGGGACAGGTCACCGCGCTGGTCGGTCAAAGCGGTTCCGGCAAGACCACCATCGCCCGCCTCCTCACCGGTGTGGAGCGTCCGACGTCCGGAACGATCCGGTTCAAGGACACGGCGGTCGATCAGCTGGGACGGCGCGCGCTACGGAAGTACCGGCGGCACGTGCAGCTGGTCTTCCAGGATCCGTTCTCCGCGCTCAACCCGACCCGGACAGTGGCTTACGCACTCAGCCGGCCGTTGCGCAACCACCTCGGCATGAACGCCGCACAAGCCCGGACACGGGCGGCCGAACTGCTCGAAACGGTCGGGCTGAGTCCGGCCGAGCAGTACCTCGACAAGCTGCCGCACCAGCTGTCCGGCGGACAGCGTCAGCGGGTGGTCATCGCGCGGGCGCTGGCGCCCGAACCCGAACTGCTGGTCGCGGACGAACCGATCTCGATGCTGGACGTGTCCATCCGGGCCGAGATCGTCGCACTGCTCGACAAGCTGGTCCGCGACCGCGGAATCGCCATGCTGTACATCACCCACGACCTGCTCAGCGCGCGGCTGCTCGCCGACGAGGTGATGGTGCTGAACCATGGTGTGATGGTCGAGCGGGGCCCGACCCTCGAGGTGATCGGTCAGGCGAAGGACCCGTACACCCGCACGCTGCTGGCGGCCATCCCCCGCCCGGGCGCACGGCAACTCACCTGACCGCGCGCCGGCGCCGGGCTCACGCTTTGCGGTACTCCCGCGGCGAGACGCCGAAGTGGGCCCGGAACCGGCGCGACAGGTGGAACTCGTCGGCGAACCCGAGCGTCCGGGCGATCTCCCGGTGGGTCAGGTCGGTCAGCCGCAGCAGCGTGGCCGCCGCCTGCAGCCGGCGCCCGGTCCGGAACGCGGCCGGCGTCTGGCCGACCTGGGCCGCGAACCGGCGCCGGAACGTGTCGTAGCTCAAGCCCGCCCCGGCCGCCACGGCCCCCAGGTCGGCGCTCGCCGTCAGGTCGTCGGCGAGCCGGCCCATCGCGTCCATGATCTCGGTGGTCACCTCGGGACTGTCCACGATGTCGTCGGTGTCGATCAGCCAGTCGGCCAGCGCCAGCAACTGATGCTCGGCGACCCGGCGGGTCCGCGGCGGCGACCGCAGTACGGTGCGCAACACCTCGATCGACGGCAACGGCACCGGGTACCGCGGGCCGGGGTCGCTCAGGTGGGCGAGCGCGTCGAACAGCGGCCCGGTGAAGACCACGAACAGCTCCGTCCACCGCTCCCCCGGATCCGTGCCGTAGGTGTGTGGGAACCCCGGCGGCACGATCGTGTGCGCGCCCGGCGTGATCCGCTCGGCCCGCCCGTCGGCGTCGCGGTAGTTGCCCTCACCATCGATCAGCACCGACAGCACGTACGCGTCCATCACCCGCAGCGCCGGTGACATGATCGGCTCGTCGTCGATCACCTCGCCCGCGAGCACCAGCTGGCCCAGCCGGGTCACGGGCCCGTCGGCGATCGCCACTACGGTCCGCTCGCCCATGCCTGGACACTACCCACAAGGCGCCAGAACGTTCATGTCCGGGCCGAGCGGAGACATTCTCCGGCCGTCGCCGTCGTCCTAGCGTTCCGGTGGTAGCAACACGCCGACCGACCGGAGGACTGCACGATGACACCGACCAGCCTGGTCACGCGCGAGCACCTGGCCCAGTTCCGCGACGAGGGGTACTTCGTGCTGGACCGCGTACTCACCGACGAACAACTCGAGCTGCTGCGCGGCGGAGCGCAGTACTCGATCGACAAGCTGGACGCCGCGATGGACGCGGCCGGCACCGACTCGCTCGGCATCAACCACCGCGGCAAGCGCTACTTCAGCAGCATGATCTACCAGGACCGACCGGAGCTGCGGCAGTTCCTGTTCAGCGACACGATGGCCGAGATCTGCCGGGCGACCCTGGGCGACCAGGCGTACCTGTTCTGGGAGCAGTACGTGATCAAGGCCGGGGACCCGGACACGGCGTTCGCCTGGCACCAGGACTCCGGGTACGTGCACGAGGACCACGAGCCCTACCTCACCTGCTGGATCGCCCTCGACGACGTCACCGAGGAGAACGGCTCGGTCTACCTGCTGCCGTACTCGCGCTCCGGGATCAGGTCGTACGTCAAGCACATCCGGGACCCCGAGCTGAACGACATGGTCTGCTACTTCGGCAGCGATCCCGGCCTCTCGATGACCGCTGCGGCGGGCTCGATCGTGGTCTTCTCCAGCGTCGTCATCCACCGCAGCGGCGCCAACCTGACCGACCGGAATCGGCGGGTGTACATCGCGCAGTACTCCCGGGAGATCATCTCGTCGAAGGACGGAACCACCGCGCACGGATCGTTCGACCCGTTCCTCGACGGCGGCCGGATCGTCGCCGACCGCTGACAGAAGTGGGCCCGGATCGCCTGGCGGTCCGGGCCAGTCCTGAGTCAGTCCCTGGGCGCGTACATGATGACGGCGACGCCGACGAGGCAGGTGGCGGCGCCGAGGAGGTCCCAGCGGTCCGGGCGGAACTTGTCCACGAGCATTCCCCAGGCGAGTGACCCGGCGACGAACACGCCGCCGTACGCGGCCAGGATGCGACCGAAGTGCGGATCCGGCTGGAAGGTCGCCACGAAACCGTACGCACCGAGCGCGATCACGCCACCGGCGATCCACCAGGCGCCGCGGTGCTCGCGCCAGCCCTGCCAGACCAGCCAGGCACCGCCGATCTCCGCGAGCGCCGCCAGCACGAACAGCAGCACCGAGCGCAGGACCGTCACGAGCGCGCGACCAGTTCGGTGAACGGCAAGGGACAGTCCGGATCGCCGGCACAGGTCTCGAGGTCGTCGCAGCCGGCCGCGATCCCGGCACGCAGGCTGCCGGCGATCACGGTCAGGTCGGCGATCTTGGCTTCCACGTCCGCCAGCTTCTGGCGGGCGCGGGCCTGCAGTCCGGCTCCCTCGCCGAGACGATGCCGGTGCCTGGCCGCGTCCAGCAGCTCCGCAACCTCGGTGAGCGTGAACCCGAGCCGCTGGGCGGCCTTGATCACCCGCAACGTGGTGACCGCCTCGTCCGGGTACAGCCGGTGGCCGCCGAGACTCCTCGTCGGTTCCTCGAGCAGTCCGCGACGTTCGTAGTACCGGAGTGTCTGCAGGTTCACGCCCGCGGCGGCAGCGACCTGTCCGGAGCGGAGTCCGTCAGCCATACCGCGCGCTCAGAGCATCCAGTACGTCGACGTGCGCCGGCGGGACCGTGATCCGCAAGCCGAGGTGCTCGCCGTCCGGGGTCAGCTCGAAGCGGAAGAACGAGCAGCACTCGGTCTCCCGCGCGGTGAGGTCGGCCGCCGTGTCGTGCGCCTCGGCGGCCAGCGTCAGGTCCAGCGTGGCCGGATCGACCCGCGTCACCCGCTGGAGGTGCTCAGCGAAGAGCGAGTCGAACTCCGCGACACGGAACGGCTGCTCGGCAGTCGGCAGGGTGCAGGCCTCCGGGGCCCAGTTCGTCATACTCATGCTTCGACGGTAAACCTGTACCCAAGTACCAGATGCAACTGCGGGGCGGGATTCTGGTTGGCGGCCTGGCGGTGGGTCAGAATGGCGGGATGCGACTGCCGATCATGCCGCCGGTGAAACCGATGCTGGCCAAGCCCGTCAAGGAGATCCCCCGCGGTGAGCTCAGCTACGAGCCGAAGTGGGACGGGTTCCGCTCCATCATCTTCCGCGACGGGGACGAGGTGGAGATCGGCAGCCGGAACGAGAAGCCGATGACGCGGTACTTCCCCGAGCTGGTCGAGGCGGTGAAGGCGAACCTGCCGGAACGCTGCGCGGTCGACGGCGAGATCGTCGTCATCGGCGAGTCCGGCGACCGGCTGGACTTCGAGGCGCTGCAGCAGCGGATCCACCCGGCCGCGAGCCGGGTGAACATGCTGGCGGAGAAGACGCCGGCCCGGTTCGTCGCGTTCGACCTGCTGGCGCTCGGCGACGACGACTACACCGAGCGCCCGTTCAGCCAACGTCGGGCCGCCCTCCTCGAGGCGCTCGCCGGCGTCGAGGCGCCGATCCACGTCACCCCGGCGACCACCGACCACACGACCGCCGGGCAGTGGTTCGAGCAGTTCGAGGGCGCGGGCCTGGACGGGCTGATCGCGAAGCCGCTCGACGGCCCGTACCAGCCGGACAAGCGGGTCATGTTCAAGGTCAAACCGGAGCGTACGGCGGACTGCGTGGTCGCCGGCTACCGCGTGCACAAGAGCGGGCCGGACCGGATCGGGTCGCTGCTGCTCGGCCTCTACAACGCGGACGGAACGCTGGCCAGCGTCGGCGTGATCGGCGCGTTCCCGCTCGAGCGGCGCAAGGAGCTGTTCGAGGAGATGCAGCCGCTGGTCACCACGTTCGACGAGCACCCGTGGGCGTGGGCGAAGCAGGAGGAAGGCGTCCGGACCCCGCGCAACGCCGAAGGCAGCCGCTGGCAGGCGGGCAAGGACCTCTCCTTCACTCCCCTGCGCCCTGAGCTGGTCGTCGAGGTCCGCTACGACCACATGGAAGGCGTCCGCTTCCGCCACACCGCCCAGTTCGTTCGCTGGCGCCCCGACCGCACCCCGGAGTCGTGCACCTACGAACAGCTCGAAGAACCCGTCAAGTTCGACCTGGCCGACGTTCTCACCAGCGCCACCAGCTGATGCTCCACCGCCTGGTGCGGGCGGTCGGGACGTGGGCCGGCGAAAAACTGGATCGATACAGTTGACGGTCAAACGGCCCCGGGAGGGGCATCATGGGGGTATACCGACTGGTACGAACCGGAGGTCGCGAGATGTACGACGTCGTACTGCTCGTCGAGCAGGAACTGTCCGAGCCGGACGCCGAGCGCGTCGTCGAACTG
This sequence comes from Kribbella turkmenica, assembly GCF_004348725.1. Taxonomy (GTDB): domain Bacteria; phylum Actinomycetota; class Actinomycetes; order Propionibacteriales; family Kribbellaceae; genus Kribbella; species Kribbella turkmenica. The sequence continues at coordinate 8,004 of NZ_SMKR01000089.1, read as the reverse complement.
CACCAGGACATGCCCGAGCCGGTGAAGTACCACGTGCTCGTGCCCTGCCACAACGCCGAAGCCGGCGTGGAGGCGTCCATCAGCGCGCTCGGTACGGCCGACCTCTACGGACCCGGCCTGGCCACCCAGCGCCAGGACCTGGCCGAGGCCCAGAAGGCGATCGACACCGAGGCGAAGGGCTGCACCGGGCGAAGCGTCCAGCGGCTGCGCGACCTCGGCCAGGACGCCGACGGCGGGATCTCCCACGACCGCCCGATCGACGCCCTGATCGCCACCGTGGACAAGGTGAACGGGCGGGAGGTCATCATCCTCACCCGGCCGCACGTGGTCGCCGAGTTCTTCCACCTCGACTGGACCAACTCGGCCCGCCGCCACCTCGGCGTACCCGTGCTGCACCTGCTGGAGCACGATCCGCAGAAGGCGTCCGCGTCCTGACGTCAGTGCGGTAGCAGAGCCGCGTACGTGACACCCCCGGCGAGGGTGGCGATCAGCAGCGCAAGGGTGGTCCGGAGCGTGTGGTCGCCCACCTTGCCGTAGTGGCGGCCGTCCTCGGAATGGTAGGCGAGCTTGAAGCCCGCGTACCCGGCGGCGAGGACCAGGGCCAGCTTGATCATGGTTGCCTCCACGGGTGCATCACCGTCAAAGTACCCCTACACGCCCGCGGCAGTACCCGATTCGCTGAACTGGGTGCGGTAGAGGTCGGCGTACTCGCCGCCGCGGGCCAGCAACTCCTCGTGCGTGCCGCGTTCGACGATGTTGCCCTGGTCAACGACGAGGATCAGGTCGGCGTCGCGGACCGTGGACAGCCGGTGCGCGATCACCAGCGACGTCCGCCCTTCGAGCGCTGTGTCGAGCGCTCGCTGGACGGCGACCTCGGACTCCGAGTCCAGGTGCGCGGTGGCTTCGTCGAGAACGACGATGCGCGGTGCCTTCAGCAACAACCGGGCGATCGCGAGCCGCTGGCGCTCGCCCCCGGACAGCCGGTGCCCGCGGTCGCCGACCACGGTGTCCAGGCCGTCGGGCAGCGACGACACCAGCTCCCAGATCTGCGCGGACTTCAGCGCCTCGATCATCTCCTCGTCGGTCGCCTCCGGCTTCGCGTAGCCGAGGTTCGCCCGGATGGTGTCGTGGAACATGTGCGCGTCCTGCGTGACGTAGCCGATGGCGTCGTGCAACGACCGCAGCGTCACGTCCCGGACGTCGTTCCCGCCGATCCGGACCGCTCCGCCGGTCACGTCGTACAAGCGGGCGACCAGGTTCGTGATCGTGGTCTTGCCGGCTCCGGACGGACCGACCAGCGCGACCATCTGGCCGGGCCGGACGACGAAGCTGACGTCCCTCAGCACCTGCGCGGACACGCGCTTGTCCAGCACGGCGACGGATTCCAGGCTCGCCAGCGAGACCTGCTCCGCGGTCGGGTAGGAGAACGCCACCTGGTCGAACTCGACACTCGACGCGTCGTCGGGCAGCGGCTCGGCACCGGGCGCGTCCTTGATCATCGGCTCCAGGTCGAGCACCTCGAAGACCCGCTCGAACGACACCAGGGCGGTCATCACGTCCACCCGGATGTTCGACAGGGCGGTCAACGGCCCGTACAGGCGGCCGAGCAGCGCGACCAGGGCGAGCAGGGTCCCGATGGTCAGCGTCTCGCGGACGGCCATGTTGCCGCCGACGCCGTACACCAGGGCCGTCGCCAGCGCGGCGACCAGGGTCAGCGCGGTGAAGAACACCCGCCCGAGCATCGCGATCCGGATGCCGAGGTCGCGGACCCGGCCGGCCCGCTCGCCGAACCCCTGGTTCTCCAGCTCGGGCCGGCCGAACAGCGTGACCAGCAGCGCGCCGCCGACGCTGAAGCGCTCGGTCATCGCGGTCGACATGTCCGCGTTCAGCTGCATCTGCTCGCGCGTCATCGCGGCCAGCCGGCGGCCCAGGATCCGGGCCGGGACCAGGAACACCGGCAGCAGCAGGATCGCCACCACGGTCAGCTGCCAGCTCAGCAGCAGCATCGCGCCGACCACCAGGACCAGGCTGATGATGTTCGAGACGACGCCGGACAGCGTCGACGTGAACGCCTGCTGGGCTCCGATCACGTCGTTGTTCAGCCGGGACACGAGCGCGCCGGTCTGCGTCCGGGTGAAGAACGCGACCGGCATCTGCTGGACGTGCGCGAACACCTTGGTCCGCAGGTCGAAGATCAGTCCCTCACCGATCCGGGCGGAGAACCAGCGCTGCATCAGGCCGAGGCCGGCCTCGACGACGGCGAGCAGGGCGACCACCAGGGCGAGCGCGGTCACCAGGCCGGCGTTGCCCTTGCTGATGCCGTCGTCGACGATCTTCTTGAACAGCAACGGCGAGGCGATCACCAGGAACGCCGAGATCACCACGAGCACGAGGAACAGCGTGATGTGCCAGCGGTAGGGCCGGGCGAACCGGACGATCCGCCGCAGCGTGCCCTTCGCCAGCTTCTGCCCGGCGACGGACGCGTCCTGACGGCGCCAGCCGTAGGCGCCCATGCCGCCGCCCATCCCGCCGCCCATCGGCCGCATCCCTGACATCCGGTGTCCTCCCGTGTCTGCTCGTCACCGTTGACAACACGTACCCACGTCCTGAACTTCCTTCGAGCAACCTATGGTTGCAAATTGGCGATTTGCGCCGTACAGTCATTTGCAACCAAAGGTTGCGGGACAACGAGGGAGACGTGGGATGGGACAGCGCAGCATCGACCGGGAGATTCACATCGACGCCGCACCCGAGGTGGTGTACGAGGTCGTCAGCAAGCCCGAGCACGTGCGCGCGTGGTGGCCGGACGAGGCCGACTACGAGCCGGCTCCCGGTGCGACCGGCACGATCGCGTTCACCAACCGGCCGGACGGCAAGTTCGTGCCGCTCACGGTGATCGAGGCCGATCCGCCGCGGCGGTTCGTCTTCCGGTGGGCGTACGCGCTGGACGAGGTCGCGACCGTGGCCAACTCGCTGCTGGTGACGTTCGACCTGGTGCCGGCCGGGGCGGGCACGCTGCTGCGGTTCTCCGAGACCGGGTTCGACGAGTCGGCGACGCCTGACGAGGTGTACCACGACCACGTCACCGGCTGGGACTACTTCCTCCCCCGGCTCACGCCGTACGTCGACCGGCTGGTGTCGGCGCCGTGAACGTGTCGATCGACGACGACCTCTGGTCGGCCGTCGGCGACCCGACCCGGCGGCGGATGCTCGACCTGCTGCTCGCCGGCAACGGGGGTACGGCGACCAGCCTGAGCGACCAGTTGCCGGTCACCCGGCAGGCTGTCGCCAAACACCTCGGTGTCCTGGACCGGGTCGGTCTGGTGCACGTCACGCCGGCCGGCCGTGAACGCCTCTACACGGTCGACGAAGCCCAACTCGCTCGCGCGGTCGCACAGCTGTCGACCGTCCGCGACGCATGGGACGGCCGGCTGCAGCGGATCAAGCGGATGGCCGAGGCCATCCAGACCCAGACACACGAAAGAGGTAACTGACATGGTCGACATCCTGCACAGGATCGGAGCCACGGCTTCGCGCGACGACGTCTTCCAGGCGTTGAGCACGATCGACGGGCTGGCCGGCTGGTGGACCCAGGACACCACCGGCGACCCCGACGTCGGCGGGGTGATCAAGTTCCGCTTCGCCGGCGCGGGCGGTGAAGGCTTCGACATGAAGGTGCTGGACTCGAAGGCTGGCGAGCTCGTCCGCTGGGAGGTCGTCGACGGGCCGCCCGAGTGGATCGGGACCCACGTCGGGTTCGAGCTCTCCCAGGTGGACGACTGGGCGATCCTGCTCTTCAAGCACGAGGGCTGGAAGGAACCGGTCGAGTTCATGCACCACTGCAGCACCAAGTGGGCCAGCTTCCTGCTGAGCCTGAAGAAGTACGTCGAAACCGGCAAGGGCGACCCGTCGCCGAACGACGTGGAGATCAGCAACTGGCCGTAGGTCAGTCCGCCTGGAACGCGCGGCGGTACGACAGCGGCGACATGTGCACCCGCCGGGTGAAGTGCTGACGCAGGTTGATTCGCAGTGCCGAACCCGCAATGCCGGGCGATGTCCTCGACCGGCAGCGCGGTGGTCTCCAGGAGCTCCTGGGCGTGCCGCACGCGCTGGGTGAGCAGCCACTGCAGCGGTGTCATCCCGGTCTGTTCGCCGAGCCGCCGATTCAGGGTCCGCGGACTGATCGCCGCGTGCCGGGCGATGTCGGCCAGCGTCAGCGGCTCGCCCCACGCGGTCTCGCAGCCAGCGCATCGTCGGCTCGAGCGAACCACTGTCGTCGCCGGGCTCGGTGGAGAATGAACTGCGCCTGGTCGCCGGTGCGCTGGGGCGGGATGACGATGTGGCGGGCGGTCTCGGCGGCGACCGCCGCGCCGAAGTCCTTGCGCACCATGTGGATGCAGAGGTCGAGCCCGGTCGCCGCTCCCGCCGACGTCAGCACATCGCCCTCGTCGACGAACAGCACAGTGGGGGATCGACCTCGACCTGAGGGTAACGCCGGGCCAGAGCTCCGGCTGAGGTCCAGTGCGTGGTCGCGCGCCGCCCGTCGAGCAGCCTCGTCGCGCTCCTGCTCATGGCGCTGCTCGGCGGCTGGCCGACCAGCTCAGCCGAGGCTCGCCAGAAGATCCTTCAGGCGGCGCTCCTGAGCCTCCCGCTCCGCCGTCAGTTGCTCCTCGTAGCTGCGATCCGCGGCACCGAGCAGCAGCGCCTTCGTCTCGCGGACCGCGCCGGCGAGTGGTTGCAGCACCGCGTCGGACAGGTCCTTGACCGTGGCCGCCAGCTCCTCCGCCGGTACGACGATGTTCGCGAGGCCGAGCTCCTTCGCCTCGTCCGCCTCGACCCAGCGGGACGTCGCACAGATCTCGAGCGCCCGCGAGTACCCGACCAACTGGACCAGCGGCTGCGTACCGCCCAGATCCGGCACCAACCCGAGCGCCGGCTCGCGCATGCTGAACCGGGCGTCCGGCGTCACCACCCGAAGGTCGCACGCCAGCGCCAACTGGAACCCGGCGCCCACCGCGTGCCCCTGCACCGCGGCGATACTCACGAACTCCGGCCGCCGCAACCACGAGAACCCCGCCTGGAACACGGCGATCGTGTCGTGCACCTCCGCCGTCGGCTTCGCCCCGAGAGCGAGCAGCGGCTCCTCACCGTCGGCCTGTTCGCCCGTCATCAGCCTGCGGTCGAGACCGGCCGAGAACGACGGCCCCTCCCCCGACACAACCACCACGCGGACCTCGGGCGGCAGCGTCGTACCGAACTCCGCGAGCGCCCGCCACATCGCCGGCGTCTGCGCGTTGCGCACGTCCGGCCGGTCCAGCACGACCCGGGCGACCGGCCCGTCCACCGTCAATCTCACTCCCAGTTCCGTCATGCAACGGAACACTACTTCGGAGTAACTAGGCGAGCGAGACCAGGTCGGCGTACTCGTTCGTCCAGAGGTCCTCGACGCCGTCCGGCAGCAGCAGCACCCGCTCCGGCTCCAGCGCCTCGACCGCGCCCTCGTCGTGCGTGACAAGGACGATCGCGCCGGCGTACGACCGGATCGCGTTCAGCACCTCGGCCCGGGACGCCGGGTCCAGGTTGTTGGTCGGCTCGTCGAGCAGCAGGACGTTCGCGGCCGAAACGACCAGGGTCGCCAGCGCGAGCCGCGTCTTCTCACCGCCGGACAGCACCCGGGCGGGCTTGTCGGCGTCGTCCCCGGTGAACAGGAACGAGCCGAGCACGCTGCGCGCCTGTGTCTCGTTCAGGTCCGGTGCCGCGGTCTTCATGTTCTCCAGCACCGTCCGGTTGACGTCCAGGGTCTCGTGCTCCTGCGCGTAGTACCCGAGTTTCAGGCCGTGGCCGTCGATCACCTCACCGGTGTCCGCCTTCTCGATCCCGCCGAGGATCCGCAACAGCGTGGTCTTGCCGGCGCCGTTCAGCCCGAGCACGACCACCCGGGAGCCGCGGTCGATCGCGAGGTCGACGTCGGTGAAGATCTCCAGCGAGCCGTACGACTTCGACAGCTCCCGGGCCATCAACGGCGTCTTGCCGCACGGCGCCGGCGTCGGGAACGCGATCTTGGCGACCCGGTCGGCCTTGCGCTCGCCCTCGAGCTCGGACATCAGCCGCTCGGCCCGGCGGAGCATCTGCTGAGCAGCGGTCGCCTTGGTCGCCTTGGCACGCATCTTGTTCGCCTGATCGACCAGCTGGCTCGCCTTCTTCTCCGCGTTCGCCCGCTCCCGTTTGCGGCGACGCTCGTCGGTCTCCCGCTGGGTCAGGTACGCCTTCCAGCCGACGTTGTAGACGTCGATCTCGGCCCGGTTCGCGTCCAGGTGGAACACCCGGGTGACCGTCTCCTCGAGCAGGTTCACGTCGTGGCTGATCATGATCACGCCACCGGAGTACGACTTGAGGAAGTCGCGCAGCCAGACGATCGAGTCCGCGTCCAGGTGGTTGGTCGGCTCGTCCAGCAGCAGCGTCTGCGCCTGCGAGAACAGGATCCGGGCCAGCTCGACCCGGCGTCGCTGACCGCCGGACAGCGTGCTCAGCGGTTGTCCCAGCACCCGGTCCGGCAGGCCGAGGTTCGCCGCGATCCGGGCCGCCTCGGCCTCGGCGGCGTACCCGCCGGCCGCGTGCAGGTCCGCCTCGGCGCGCTCGTACCGCCGCATGCCCTTCGCCCGGGTCTTCTCGTCCGCGCTGGCCATCGACTTCTCCGCACCGCGCATCCGCCGGACGACCTCGTCCAGGCCGCGGGCGGACAGGATCCGGTCGCGGGCGAGTACTTCGAGATCGCCGGTGCGCGGGTCCTGCGGGAGGTAGCCGATCTCGCCCGAGGAGTTGACCGAGCCGCTGGCCGGCAGGCCCTCACCGGCCAGGATCTTGGTCAGCGTCGTCTTGCCGGCACCGTTCCGGCCGACCAGCCCCACCTTGTCGCCCGGCCCGACCCGGAACGAGGCGGGAGCGAGCAACTGCCGGGCGCCCACGCGGACCTCGAGGTTGGAGACAGTGATCATCGCGGTGGCAGACGTCCTAAATCGAGGGGTCGGTCGGTAGCGGGTCGGCGGCGCTGCGTCACGACACGGCAGAATCCCCCGCACTCAGGTCTAGTCTAGGTGCTGTGAAATTCAACCCGGACGCGGATCTCGACACCAGCGGTGTCGAGGACACCCGCGGTAGTGGCGGAGGCGGCGGCGGCCTGCTGCCCGGCGGCACGATCCCGATCGGCGGCGGAATCGGCGGCATCATCCTGCTCGTCGTCATCCTCCTCCTGAACGGCGGCCTGCCGGGCGGAAGCGGCACCGAGGAACCGGCCGCCCGGAACACGGCGCCGGGCAACCTGGCCTCCTGCGAGACGGGCAGGGACATCCAGACGAACAACGACTGCCGGTTCGTCTTCTACCAGAACTCGATCGAGCGCTTCTGGGCCGCCGAGCTCCCGCGCCGCGGCAAGAAGTACACCCGCGCACCGATGCGGGTGTTCAGCGGCTCGGTGAACACCGCGTGCGGACCGGCGACCAGCGCGGTCGGGCCGTTCTACTGCCCACCGGACAAGCGCGTCTACCTGGACCTCGGCTTCTTCGAGACGCTGCAGACCGACCTGGGCGCGCGCGGCGGCGACTTCGCCGAGGCGTACGTGGTGGCGCACGAGTACGGCCACCACATCCAGAATCTCTACGGCATCCTCGGCCGGATCAAGACCCGCAACGGCCCGAGCTCGGACGCCGTGCGGTCGGAACTGCAGGCCGACTGCCTCGCCGGCATCTGGACGAATCACGCGACCACGGTTCCCGACCAGACCGGCAAGCCGTTCATCGAGGGCCTCACCGAGGACGACATCGCCCGCGGGCTGGACGCGGCCGCGGCCGTCGGTGACGACCGCATCCAGGAGAAGACCCAGGGCCAGGTCAACCCGGAGAGCTTCAGCCACGGCACTGCCGAGCAGCGGATGAAGTGGTTCAGGACCGGCATGGACTCCGGCGACATGACCGCCTGCGACACCTGGTCCGCCAACTCCCTCTAGCC
>NZ_SMKR01000088.1 GCF_004348725.1 Kribbella turkmenica | reverse complement strand
CAATTGTTCAACCGTCGGTCCGGCTGGCTGGGCGCGGACGGCATCTACTCCATTCCTCTCGACGGCCGGGACGGTGTGGCCACGGCGACGCCGTCGTCGCGGACCGCCTTCATCTTCAGTGACACCCGAGTGGGGACCACCAACCCGCTGGACCTCACCTACAACCAGGCAGGCTTCCTCAACAACTCCTCTGCCGTACTGACCGGCAAGCGGCCGATCCCGGACCGGGCCACCTTCATCACCCCGGCAAATGGTGCCTTTGGCAACGGTCTTTGGATGAACGACGGGATCGCAATCAACGACACCCTTTACGCGACCGGTTTCGCACCGGACTCCAACTGGAACGCGGCCCGGGTGGACCTGATCGAGGTTCCGGTCGTGAACGGCGTACCCGACTACGCCGCCGTCCGCAGGACCGAGGACGTCGGCCTCCTCATCCGCAACAGCGCCCACATCGTGATGTTCGGCGTCGGCATCACCGACAATTCAGCCGCCGACGGTTACGTCTACGTGTACGGCTACCGAAACACGCTCCTCGGCGGCCAGAAGGACCTCGTCGTCGCACGGGTGCCAAAGGCAGGCTTCGCGGACGTTCCGCGTCAGGGCATCGCATCCCCCTGGCGTTTCTGGAGTGGCACCGAGTGGAGCCCAGACATCGCCGTTAGCGAACACGACCCCGCGGTACTGCATTCCGACGTGTCGACCGAGCTCAGCGTCACTCCGCTGACGACCGGCCGTTACGCCGGAAAGTACCTACTCGTCTACACGGCCAACGTCATGTCAACCGCATTGCAATACGCCGTGGGCGACACCCCCGTCGGGCCGTTCTCCGCCGGCGTGCGCTTCTACAACTGCCCCGAACCCTACATCTACGGCGCCCAGACTGAGGGGATGACCTACTGCTACAACGCCAAGGCGCACCCGAGTTTGTCCGAGAAGGACAGGCTGCTGGTCAGCTACAACGTCAACCGGGTCGGTGGTGACCCGACCACGACCGAGATCTATCGGCCACGGTTCGTCTGGTTGGACCTGAACGAGCTCGCGCCCATTCCCGAAGCACCGCGGGCTACGGTCAACGTGGCGGCCGGTCGGCCGGTCTCCGCGAGCGCCGGAAAGGCCTCCGCCGCCATGGCGACCGACGGCAAGTGGGACGTGCCGGCGGACGGTTGGGTCGCCGAGGTTCACGGGAGTGCGTGGCTGTCCGTCGACCTTGGCAGCGTACAGACGATCTCCGGTTACCGGATCAAGCATGCCGGCTATGGCGGAAGTCCGTCGGGAACGGCGCTCAACACCCGCGATTTCGCCGTCGAGGTGTCCAATCTCTCCCGCGGTCCGTGGCGCCGGGTCGACCATGTCACCGGCAACACTGAGAACCTCACCGATGAGTTGCTGCCGACGCCGGTGCGCGCCCGTTACGTCCGGCTGCACGTTTTCAAGCCCACGCAGTCCACCGACAGCACCGCCCGCATCCTGGAGTTCGAGGTTCTCCAGAACGCCGAGGTAGGTCGGCAACCGAACCTGGCGTTGTACAGGCCGGTCACGGCGGACGCGGCGAACCACATGGCGTACCACGTCACGGACGGTCAGCTCGCCGATCCCGAGCTGGACGCCTGGGTGAACCCCTCCGGCCACAACACGATGTGGCTCGCCATCGACCTCGGTTCCAGCCGGTCGATCGGGCGCTACGTGGTCAAGCACGCTGAGGCGGCCGGCCTGGATGCCGACCTCAACACGCGCGGCTTCATCCTCCAGTCCAGTGACAACGACAAGCAGTGGACCAACCGGGACATCGTCGTGAGCAACGGATCGGCGGTCACGGACAGAACCATTGCCCCCTTCACCGCACGGTACGTGCGCCTCGTCATCACCCAACCGGTCGCTGACTCGGAAGCCGACAAGACCGCACGCATCTACGAACTTGAGATCTACCCACCAATCGTGGCTGATCCACAGTCCAGGCTCACTGGCGTACGTCCTCGTCCGGCACTGCGGTGATGAAGCGTTCCTATTCCTGAAGGGCAGCACCCTTTACGCCAACGGCAAGTGCACGCTGACGGCTGCGCGGTGGCCAAGGCGCCGATAGCCAGCGTCGAAGACATCTCACCATGGCGTTACTACAGGGCCGGGGGGCTAGTACATCGGGTCCTCGTGGACGACCAGCCGGGCGGGAACCTCCAGCCGCTGGGGTGGCCGCGTGGCATCAGCGAGCCGGTCGAAGAGCAGCTTCGCACCGGCCCGGCCCACGTCGTACGGATCGCTGTCGATCACGGACACACCAAAAGCGGCGGCGAGCTCGAACCGGTCGAAACTCACCACGTCGAGCCGCCGCCGCGCAAACGCCTTGGACTGCAGCAACCCGGTGCACAACCGGTTGTTGTCGACGAACACCGCGTCCGGTCGGGCTGTCTCCAGCAGGTCCTCCGCGGCCCGACAGGCGTCGGCCTCAGTGACCAGCTCGTCACGGACGAGATCCGGATCGACCCTGAGGCCGGCCGCCTCGAGGGCCGCGACGTACCCTGCCCACCGTTCCTCAGCGCCGCTGCCGCGGCGTGGGTGCCCGAGATACCCGATCCGCTGGTGCCCGCGCGCCAGCAAATGCTCCACACCCTCGCGCGTACTGGCCGCGTTCGTCGTGGTGACCGAATCCATCGACTCGCCGAGCCCGGGCGGAGGAGAATCGACGAACACGATTGCTGAGCCGAACGCCGCCTCATTCGCCAGATAGCCCAGGTCATCGCCGACCGGTGCGATGATCAGCCCGGCGACGCGGTGCGCGAAGAACGACCGAATCGCGCGATGCTCGAGCTCCGGGTCGTTCTGGGCGTCAGCGGTTAGAACCAGGTACCCGCGCTCGGTCGCCACCGAGTGGATCCCCCGAAGCATCGGCGCAAAGAACGGGTTTGTGCAGTCGCCCAACGTCACGCCAATCGTGGTCATGGCCTGGTTCTTGCGGCGCAAGCCGGCGGCGACATCATTCAGCTGAACGCCAAGCCTGTCCGCCTCCGCCACGATGCGCTGGCGGGTGGACTCACGAACCTTCGGATCACCCCGCAGCGCCCGCGATACGGTTTTGATGCTGACTCCCAGAGCAGACGCCACGTCCTCGAGCCGTGGTCGCCGCCGTGGTTCGGCCGGACCGGACGACTGTGCGCCGGCACGACCATGATCCGTGGTCAGCGCCGTTCCCTCGTCGATGTGCATGCACCAACTCTAATGTCAACGTTGACACCTACGTGATCCGAGTACGCACCACCCCAACCTAGACGACTCGACGACAAGTTCCGGCGAGCCGTCGCAGACCGGCTCAGTGAGCGCGACTGGTACTACCGGATGCCCATGCCCGGCCGGACGGGCACACTCCTTCGCCGAACCCGCGTGCTCGGCTGGGGGATCCTGACACCGGGCGGTCATACGCGAGTGAACGATGTACTGAGCTTCCGCCGATACTTCGCCACACTGGAGCCGGGGGAGATCCGGCAAGCTGAGCTGATGCGCCTCCTTCCCTGGGCGTTCGCCCTGGAATTGGACAACCGGTGGGAGCAGCTCGCTTCAAGCCAGGACGTCGTCGACGACGAGCCCGTTCCCTGGTGGAGTGTCACAGGCATGTTCCGGCTCGGCCCCTTCCGGCGAGGCCTTGCTGCCTTCGCCGACGATGCGACCCTCAGATCGATGCAGGACACGAAGTACTGGCACGGCGCCGACGGCACCGCCGATGACGTACCCCCGTTCGACTTCGGCTCGCACTTCAGCAGCGACGGCGACAGCAACCACTGAACCGACTACATCCCAGACCCTGTCGCAGACGAGTGCCCGGGGCGCGGCGGGAACGCAGTATGCGCAAGCCTGGGCCGCGGATTCAGCGGGCGCATCCCGGAGTCTCGGAACCGATAGAGCAAGTGGCCCCGTGACGTATCAAGGAACCGGGCTCGAACCCCTTGTGGCAGGCGGAGGCCCTGACCGATGACATGCCGCTTGAGACCGGCATGCGAATACTCGACATGGGATGTGGCACTGCCCCGCGCTCGATCTTGCTGGCCAACGAGTTCGGTGTTGAGGTACGGGCGACTGATCTGTGGATCAAGCCCGACGAACGTGCAACGGGTCGCCGAGGCTCACGTAGAGGACCGAGTTCACCCGATCCACGCCGAGGCCCACGCGCTGCCCTTCGCCGAGAACTTCTTCGACGCGCTCATCAGCATCGGCGCCTACCACTGCCTCGGGGTCGTTCGTCGGGTAGGTTTCCGGGGCGGAAGGTGCCCGGTAATCTCGCGATCTGCGGATCGATCGCCGACCACGGCGGTTCGTCTCGGATCGAGGTGTCGACGTTCCTGGGCAGGGTTGTCGGATTCTGGGTGGCGGGTTCGTGGATAGGGCAACCGGGCCGAACAAGGTCCCTGACTCAAGGAGATCCACGATGAACGACCAGGCCAGGCGAGTAACCCGACCATTCCGATTCGGCGTGGTTGCGCCGATCGGTTCTGACCTGCCGACGTGGCGGGACCGCGTGCGCCGCATCGCCGACAACGGCTACTCGACGTTGCTGATGCCCGACGTTCCTACGTGGCAGCCAGCAATCGGCCCTACGCTGGCGACCGCGGCCGCGCTCGCTGACCTGCGGATCGGCTCGTGGGTTTATGCCGCCGCGCTGCGCGAACCATGGAGTACGGCATGGGAGGCCCACTCACTGTCAGTACTCACGGACGGGCGCTTCGAAATGGGCATCGGCGCCGGCCGGCCCGGGATCGAAGTCGAGCTGGGGCTGCCTGCCGTCTCCCCAGCTGAGCGTCGTGCCAGGATGCGCGAGACCGTCGCCGCCCTGCGTCGGTTCGACGGCCCCGATCTACACACGCCGGTTGTCATGGCGGTCAGCGGACCGAAGTCGCAGGCGCTGGCGCTCGAAGTCGCTGACGCAGTCACCTTCGTACTCCCAGCGGAAGATGATCGGTTCGAAACCACGAACCGGGTACGCGACTTTCCTGGTGGCCGGGACATCGAGCTCGGCCAGCACGTCGCCGCTGTCGGTGACGGTGTCGCTCCGTTCATGGCGCCGCCGAACCTCGACACCGCGGCGCTTCGCGCGGCCGACTCGCTCGTCATCCTTCCGAGTGACCCCGCGGCAGCCGCCGAAGAAATCGAACGACGTCGCGAGGAGATCGGCTTCTCCTATTTCGTCATCGGCGCCGACTTCGCCGACACGCTCGCGCCGGTCGTGGCCAAGCTGGCCGGGCAGTAGGCCGCACACGCCTCGTCGGTCAACTGATGTGGAGTCGGTTTCTGTCGAGCGGCAGGGTGAGGCGCCCGTCCCGGTCTCCCCAGGGCGGGCGCCCCGAGCGTGGTCCTGGTGCGCAGTGGACGCTCTGAGTCAGCTTCGGTCGGTCCAGTTGGTTCCTCCGGGTCGATAGTCCGAATCGCACAGGGAACTGTCGCCGGGTTGCCAGGTGCACAGGTAGAGGTGGTTCCCGTCGGGGTCGGACAGCACCCAGGCCGACGGCGCGCCCTGATCGCTGACGAGTGCGCCGCCGGCGGCCAATGCCGCGTCGATCCTTGGCCGCACCTGAGCCGGGTCGACCCAAAGGTGCGGATGCCAGACTCGCTGCGTCGATCGAGCGTCTGTGGTCTGGAACCAGATCATGGGCAGTCCTGCACGGGGGTCACCGACATCGCCCCAGTCCTCGGTGCCGATGACGTGCTCAGAGTCCAACACAGCGGCCCAGAACGGCGCGATCTTGTCGTACGCCGGCGTGTCCAGGCCGAGTTCGATTCGGGTGAGGCTGCCGCATTCGAGCTCAGCACCAGCGGCAGCGACGATGTCACTGACCTGACGAGCCAACATCACGTCGGTTTCGGTTACGCCGCCGCTGTCACGGCTGGCCAGCCGGACATCGACCTGAAAGGGCCGCAGGTCAAGCTCTGCATGATGACCGAGGGCCTCGGCAGCCTGCCCGATCGACTCGACGAGCCGCAGCCCGTGGGTGAAGCTCTCGGTGTGGATTCGTGTTTCCAGGCCGCCCTGCCCGAACGACAGCAGCAGGGTCCAGCCGTCGAGTTCTGCTGCAGCGATCTCCTGCCCGGTCAGCACTTGCGTGGTCATAGGTGGTTTCCCTCTCCCGCCGTGATGTCCAGGCCGGATCGCTCGGACATGTGTGAGACCGTACGAAACAAAACCGGCCACCTGTCTGTCCTGTTTCTCTGCTAGTTTGCCTTCATGCGCGCCGAGCGTCTGGTGGCCATTGCGCTGCTGCTGCAAGCGCACAGAAAACTGACCGCGCCCGAGCTGGCGCGGCGCCTCGATGTCTCCGAGCGGACGATCCGCCGTGATCTGGACGCGTTGTTGCTCTCCGGCCTGCCGCTGTATTCCGAACGCGGTCGCGGTGGTGGGTGGGCGTTGCTCGACGGTCCTGCGATCAACCTCTCGGCGCTGACCACGCAGGAGGCGCAAGCATTGTTCCTGGTTACCGGGCCGGAGCTGCTGGCCGGCCTCGGGCTGGAACAGGGGGTCACCTCGGCAGTCCGCAAGCTGCTCGCCGCCCTTCCGGCGAACACTCGCGAGCAGGCGGACCGGACTCGGCAGGCCATTCACATCGACCCCACTCGGTGGGGCCGATCCGCACAACCTGCGCCAGCCACGCTGGTGCCGTTGCGGGACGCCGTTATCGCCGGAGTCCAGGTAGACCTCGCCTACGCCCCACCAGGAGCCGATGCTTCGGTGCATCGCATCCATCCGTACGGATTGGTGTCCAAGAGCGGCATTTGGTACCTCGTTGCCGGTGCAGACGCGGGCCTGCGTACGTTTCGCGTTTCTTGGACCATCAGTGCCGACGCCACGACCGAATCCGTCGAGCGGCCCGACGACTTCGACCTTGTCCGGGCATGGGAGGACGTCAATCGCCGCCAGGTGCCCTGCTCGCGCAACCGGGTCGACGTAGTGTTCCAGGTTCGCCCGGAGGATCTCGGCCGAGTCACCTTGGCGCTTTCTGAGGACACCCAGCTCCGGCCGATCGACAGCGACACCCGAACGGCACGCCGGTTCACCGCGACCTTCAGCTCGGTGCACGAGGCGGCCTGTGAGTTGATCTACCTCGGTGAAGGCGTGCAAGTGCTCGAACCGGCGTCCGTACGCGCCGAGCTGGTGCGAATCGGGCACCGGCTGATCGCCGCACACACCCCGAAATGGTGAGGGCTTGCCGGCAACTGCGCAGCGCCCCGGTCGGCCATCACATCCGGGCCGCGAGCAGCAACTCCTCGAACTGCGCGCCTGCTCGAGGAACGCGACGACGAGCTGGCCGCGGCCCGAGCCGCCAACCGCGTACAGCCGGGCAGACGGCAGCGACATCGCCGACGCCTGGCAGACGATGGACGACGCCCTCGAACGCCGTGGTCTCGAGTCCTACGGCGTTCACCACCAACTCCCGACTCCGAGGATTCACAGCATGCGGCAGTCGTCGTACACCAGGTTCGCGGGACCATCAGACGACGTTCACGGTCAGCCAGGCTGCGTTGGGAGGTCCTCCGGCCGCAGGTCCGCTCGGATCCGGACGAACCGCATCCCGTGACGTACCTGGCCGGCCTGCGTGGCGGCGTCCGCGGTGACCTCAGCGACGACAGTCGGTTGCACCTTCGTCAGTGGCTTCTTCGTGTCTCGGCCGCCCCAGCGTTGTGAGCTGACCTCGTCCGGCCACGGATGCTTTGAGCCGGCCGGCGTCAGTACGGCGGCGAGCTGAGCCGACTGTGCGGGTTTGAGCGGGACGGTGCGACCGATGATGGCCAGCTCACCGTCGGCGTCGTAGAGGCCGGCGATGACGACCTCGGGTCGGGTGATCGGCCCGAGGACACCGCCGACAACGACTTCTCGGGTTTCGCGGTGCTTGACCTTGACCCAGGCGTCCCTGCGGCCGGGGGTGTATCGAGTCGAGGCCCCTTTGACGACGAGCCCTTCGACTCCCATCGCGGCGGGCAGCACCTCGAACCATTCCCGGGCCTCGTCGACGTCATCGGTGACGGGGGTGATCTGCAGCGCGGGCGTCCAGCCTGCGGCCAGCTGCTCAAGGCGCTTGCGGCGCGCGGCCCACCGCTGTGTACGCAGATCGATCCCACCTATCGCGAGCAGGTCGAAGGCAGCGTAGGCAGCGGGCAGTTCGGCGGCCTTGGCGCGGGCCTTGGCGGGGCTGGTGACCAGGCGCTGCTGAAGCGCGTCGAAGCTGAGGCGGCCGTCGGCGCCGAGGATGACGAGTTCGCCGTCCAGAACTATGCCCTCAGGCAGTTGGGCCTCGGCGGCCGCGACGATATCGGGAAACCGGTCACTGATGTCGTTGCGGTTGCGGGTCCACAGCCGCGCCTGGCTCCCGCGGACCACCGCGACCCGGTAGCCGTCCCACTTCACCTCATAGCGGGAACCGCCCGGCAGCGCGTCTGGCCCGGGGATCTGGTCTACCGACCTCGCCAGCGCGACCTCGACCGGACCGGCCAGATCCGGCGGTATCCGCGCCGCCGGTTCAGTGCGCCGCCGGGCCGCCGCCATCACCGCTCCCCCGCCGGCGGCGACGACCGTACGGCGGCCACACCAGCACCCACTTCACCGTGAGCCTCGAATCGTGCTGAGGGCAGAACCGGTGCTGCGCCGGGACGTTCGTCCCTTTGCGCTTCCGCACCGTCAGACGGCGGCCGTGGCACCTGCATGCGCCCGAGACTCAGCTCATGTCGCCGTACGGCGATCGGTTCGGCGGCGACAGCGAGATGCCCTCGGTCTGCGCCTTGGACCGGATCGCGTCCTCGGACCGGCCCAGCCGCACACTCATCACACCCACCGGAGTGTTGCCCTCGGCCAAGTCCCGCAGTTGCTGGACCTCGTCCTCGGTCCAGTCCTGCCCACTGTTGCGGCTCGACGTCGTCTCCGACATCACGCGCTCCTTCCATCGATCTGGTCGTTGCCTTCAGCACCGGTACCCACGATCAATCAGCCGCGCACTGCGCGGTACCGATCGGCCGCGCGGGGTGGTCGTGGGCAGCCTGGGGTGCGGTCGTTACGCGTCAACCGCCAGCCGGGCGGATCTGCGCGAACACTCCGACGTCGACGAGGACAACGCCGCCGAGAGGACAGATTCAACGTGTCCCGCAGTGGGAACGGCTATCGGGCAGGGCCGGGGCCAGTCCATGCTCATCGTGCAGACTGGTGCCTCGTGGCCGGGGCAGGTACGTCACCGGCTTGGACCGGCGCCGCCATCACGAGAGACAGACCGCTCACCGGTCATCCCCGGTCTCGTGCTTCACCTTGGGCGATGCATGCTCGTGGCGGTCCCGTACGGCGCGCTCTTCGGATGCCGATCCACGATGATCCGGGGACCGGAGGTTCCGACTGCTGCACGATCCGGTGACTACGCCGTGAGGCGATCCGCTTCGGCCAGCAGCAGATCGCCGAAGGGCTGAAAGCCGATACTGCAGGCGTAGACGCCGCTGACGACTCGGTGGATGGTTCCCCATTCCCAGATGGCGGTGGCATCCACGCCCGTGCGGGCAGCCAACTCCTCAGTCCGCGCCCAGAGGTCATCGCCGAGGTCCGGATTGCACCGCACGATGGTGCCGAGATCGCACGCCGGTTCGGCCCGCAGCCCGGCTGGATCGATGAGCTTGTAGCTGCCGTCACTCGCCTGCAGGGCGTTCATCTCGTGAATATCACCGTGGACCAGAACCGCGGACCGATCGTCGTGGGCACCGCGGCGACGATTCATGCACTCCAGCGCGTCCGCCACAGTGGCCGGCGAACACGGTCGCCCCGCCTGCTCCCACAGTTTCGGCAGCCGATCGGCGTACTGCTCAGCCAACCTCGCGCCGGTTGGGAGGTCGACGTCGGGACCGACCGGACGCCACAGACGGACCGCCGCTTCGCACAGCAGGTTGTGGCGGCTTGCAGCGTCGGCCACGAGGTCGTACATCGGAGCCCCGAGGCGCTCCAGCAGAAGGGCTTGCCGACCCACGTCTTCGCCCAACAGCTTGGCGCATCCCCCTCCGTTCGCCAGGCGCAACACCATGGCCTCCTGCCCGACGTCCCGGCCTGGCACACCGATCTTGAGGACCGCCGGAGTTCCGTCGACCAGCGTCACCTCGACGACCAGGGCGGCGTGACCGCCCGCGCAGCTGGACCCGATCGCCAGAGACCACTCCTGGGCCAGCGAGTCGACCACGCCTGGCAGCTCGTCCAGCCAGGATTCGTACCCGTCGGCGATGACCGTCCTGCGGACCTGGTCAGGAATGTCGAGGCTCACACCGCCAGGCTAAAGCGATTGAAGCGCGCTGGAAGCCGGTTCACCGCGCCGTTCGAGCCGATCAGCGATCCGGCGCCCAGGCACCACGCGTGCTGTGCCGAGTTACTGATGTGCGTAGGGGTCGGCTATCTCGCGGAGCATGATCAGCGTTTCGCGGAGCCGTTTCATCCGTCGCGGCCCGAGATGCGCCTCCCAATCAGCGGTGACTTCGGCCACTGCTGCGTCGGCCACCGGAATGGCCTCCTTGGCGCGTTCGGTCAGGCAGACGAGCCGGGCGCGCCCGTCGGTCGGATCCGGTGTGCGCACCACCCATCCGCCCTTCTCGAGCTGGCCGACGAGGAAGCCGGCGGTCTGTTTGGTGACCTGTGCCTGTTCGGCCAGATCGGTGAGACGCGTGCCGTCGGGTCCGATTCGCTGCATGATCTTCATCTGTGCCGCTGTGAAGTCGTCGTAGCCTGCGCGAGCGAGCGCCGCGAAGACGCGGGTTTCCAGGGATCGGTACGGAAGGAACAGCAGCAGTCCGATGTTCATGCCGTCATCGTGTGATTCCTCCACCAGGGCTCCCTCGGCCTAGTCGGCGTTCCCCACTACATTAGTCAGTGTCTCTGACTAATGTACCAAGCCCGCGTGGCTTTGACCTCCGGTTCGGGAACCCCTCGGCCTCGGTCTGGACCATCTTGACAATAGTCAGTGTCACTGACCACAATAGTCAGCGTCTTTGACCAATTGGGCGAGCGAAGAGATTTCGCTTCCCACCGACCGCCAGCCCGGCTTCCTGGCTCGAACGCCCCCTCCCGAGCAAGCTCGACTTCGCCTGAGGGAGGCACCCATGGACCGCGAACGCAGCTGGCAGGTGATCGAGGAGCAACGCAACAGCCTGGCCGACCTGCTGGAGACGCTCACCGACGCCGAATGCGAGCTGCCCTCCCTCTGCGACGGCTGGCGCATCAAGGACGTCGCCGCCCACGTCGCCCTGGCTCCCCAGCCTCCGAACGCCTGGACCATGCTCATCGAGGCCGCTCGCGCCGGCGGACGATTCCACAAGCTCAACCACGACATCGCGGTGCGCTACGCCGACCAACCCGTCGACGTCCTCGTGGCCAACCTCCGCGAGCACGCGACATCCCGTCGGCTGCCGAGGGTGACCAACTACCGCAACATCCTGTTCGACATCCTGGTCCACAGCCAAGACATCGCAATCCCGTTAGGACGCCACCACCAGATGCCCCGGGACGCCGCCGAGGCAGGCGCGAACCGGGTCTGGTCGATGGGCTGGCCCTTCTGGGCCAAGCACCGCCTCCGCGGCTTCCGCCTCACCGCGACCGACACCGACTGGACAGTGGGCTCCGGCGCCGACGTCCAAGGCCCCATCGACGCCCTTCTGCTCCTGCTCACCGGGCGCACCGCTGTGCTGCCGCGACTGAGCGGCGACGGGGTTCCGGCGCTCACACAACGCACGGCACAAACCACCGGGCAACACGGCGATCCCTCCGACAACTAGACAGTCCCCGGCGCCGGGTCGTCACCCAAGTCGCCCGGTTCCGCGGCCGACGTCAAGGAGACACGAGATGAGCCACCAACCATCCACGGCGTTGTCCATCGGCACCATCATCCTGGCCCTGCAGCTGGCCGGGTGCTCCACGTCATCGGAAACCAGCGGCGACGAACGTGCGGCTGAGGTCTCGTCGCAGCCGACACAGTCGACACAAACCTCGACAAGCACCCAGAAATCGGTCGACGTCGGTGGGCACGAACTCTTCCTGCGCTGCGAGGGAAGAGGCTCCCCCACGATCGTCTTCCTCCATGGCCTCTGGCAGGCGGCCGACGTGGGCTCGATGCCAGAGGCACACTTTCTAGCGCTCGGCGAATCCTTCACGTCACGAACGCGCTGGTGCCTCTACCATCGAGCGAACGTGGGCAAGAGCGCGCGCCTCGACGGACACCTGACCGCGGCGGACAGCGTCCGTGACCTGCACGCGCTGCTCGGCGTCGCAGGCATCGACGGTCCGCACCTGCTCGTCGGTGGCTCGTTCGGCGGCCTCATCGCGACCATGTATGCCGCGACGTATCCCACCGATGTGGCCGGGTTGGTTCTGCTGGATGCGACGCTTCCGACCGACGGGGAAGTCGATCAGCTGATTCCCCAACCGGACCGCGCGCAAGTGATGGCGCAGCAGGACCAGAACGCCGAGCGGATCCGGGTGTACACCTCACTCGACCAAGCCGAGGCCCTACTTCCCCGGCTTCCCGACATACCCATGGTCTACCTCGCGGCAACACAGCCGCTCGAGTTCCCGGCGCACTGGCCGGCGGCGAAGATGCGGGCGCTCATCCGCCGGAACATTGACCAGTTCGCGAGCCGCTTCCCTCGAGGCCGACTGGTCCCGGTCGACTCCGGCCATGCCATCCCTGACGCGGCGGCCGCCGCCGAGATCACCCGCATCCTCGATCAGCTGCCGACAGGCTGACCGATCCCGGCGATTCCCCGGGCGGCTCGCGCGAGGCGAACCCTCGGTTCACGTCCCTCACGCCACGTCACCTCGAAACCGCTGCACCATCACAGCAACACGACTCAGGAACAGCCGAACTGCCGTGGCCCGGTTACGCCTGCTCGGCGGAGCGGGTCGGTTCCTGGACCGCGCTTCGGCCGGCTCTCGCGTGCAGGCCGGTGATGCGTGGTTCGTGCCGAGGTCCGACCGTCCGAGACAGCCCTCATCGTGCCGGTGCAGCCACGCCCCACAAGGCGGCGACGTGCCGGCTGTCAGTGCCGCAACACCCTCCGATGACGGCGAGGCTTCCAGCTTGTCCGAGCACGCGGTTCGTTGAGGCCACCAGGAGATCGATATCGCCGGAGTCCAGAACCTCCATGGCGTCGAGCTCCTGGTGCGACATCGTCGACGCATTCGGCCGCAGGAACAGCAGTCGCTCGGTCCACGGTTCGCCGTCCAGGGCAGGCAGCACATGGGTGGGGTGGGCGCAGTTCACGCCGTACCAGTCGGCCGGTGCGGTACGTTCCATCGCTGTGATCGCTTCGGACAAGAGGTTTCCACTCGGGAGCCGACCGTCCGTCTCGACCGTGAACGACACCGCGACCGGTACGCGGGCATTCCGAGCGGCCCGGACCACGCCGATCGCCTCGGCCGGCTCGGTCATGGTCATGGCGTGCACCAGATCGACGCCGGCATCGACGAGAGAGCGAACTTGCAGGTCGTGGTACTCCGCAGCTGCGTCGGCGTTCGTGTCGCCGGCAACGTAGCCGTCACCCCGCGGTCCGACGACCCCGCTAAGCCTTACCTCATCCAGGCCCGAGTCCGCTGCGCTGGCGCGGACGAGGTCGACCGCGGCCCGGTTGGCCCGGTCGAGCGCAGCCGCGTTGTACCCGAGCGCCTGGGCCCAGTCCGGGTTGGCTCGCCAAGTTGGCGTCTCCAGTAACAGTCCGACATCGGCCGCGCCGGCAATCGCGGCGTACTCGGCGTAGTAGCGACGCAGCGCAGTCCGGCCGAGGGTGTCGTCGAGGAGCGGGAAGGAAGCGAACTCGGGCAGGTCGATGCCGTGATTGAACAGCAGGTCGGTCTCGAGGCCTCCATCGGTCACCCAGCGGGTGCCGTCGAGAACGTCGGAGTAGGTCATCGCACGCTCCTTGAACAGACTGAATGGTCTGTCTGTATCAGACTACTCAGTCTGAAACAATGGTCGACATGCCACGAAACGGAAGCCACACCCGCGCCCGTTTGTTGGACGCCGCTGAGCTCCTGGTCGAGCGCAACGGGTTCGCGGCCACCTCCGTAGACGCAATCCTCGAGGAGGCCGGAAGCTCGAAGGGAGCGTTCTTCCACCACTTCAGCTCCAAGCGCGAGCTCACCCAAGCCTTGGTCGCCCGGTACGTCGACACGGACCTCGGCATGCTCCAACAAGGCCTCGACGCCGCGGCGGATGTCGACGACCCGGCCGAGAAGGTGCTCGCGTTTCTGTCCTTCTACGAGAAATGGGCCGACGAGTTGGTCACCGCCGACTCAGCCTGCCTGTACATCGCCTTGGTTACCGAGCAGAACCTGCTCGACGAGGTGAGCAGCGCCGAGATCCGGCGGGCCGTTGCCGGTTGGCGCGAGGGCTTTGCAGCGCTGCTGCGGCCGGCCCTCGAGCGCTGCGGGGTCGGTTCTGCGGAGATCGACGTGGAAGAACTGGCCGACCACCTGTTCGCCACGTTCGAGGGTGGATACATGCTGTGCCGGGCGCTCGGGTCGCCCGACCCGATGCGAGTGCAGTTGCGGGTGTACCGCCAACTCGTGGACCGTCTCATACAGGGACGGCCGACTCCGTAGGCACCGTCTGCCCCTGCTCGGAATCCACTAGTGCTCCGTCGGCAAACACGCTCCCAGCCGCGACCTCGAGAACCCAGCACACAAGGCGAACGGACTGAACACCGCAGGCTCGCGTGCCGTTGTGCGCGAGCCGCCACATCAGCGGCCGAGGAGGGGGCGCCAAGCGGCGGCACCGCGCGCCGTCCGTAGCCGGTCGTGCGTCGCCTGGGTCCATGAGAGCAGCAACCGCAGGGTCAGGCTGAGGCGGCGCTCTGAGGCAGCGTGGTGGGGATTTGTCTGCGGGAGGTTATGCCGAGTTTGGAGAAGACCTTGCGGAGGTGCCATTCGATGGTGTGGGGGCTGAGGAAAAGTCTGGCGCCGATCTCGGGGTTGGTGAGTCCCCCGGCGGCGAGGCGGGCGATCTGCGCTTCCTGAGCGGTCAGCTCGGTGGAGGTTGCGGTGGTGCGTCTGCGCGTCTTTGTTCCGCCGGCTTCCAGTTGGCGGCGGGCGCGTTCGGCGTAGGCGTCGGCGCCGATCTGGGTGAGCATCTCGTGGGCGAGGTCGAGTTGCGTACCGGCGTCGCCGTTGCGGTGCTCGTGGCGTAGCCATTCGCCGTACAGGAGATGGGCGCGGGCCAGGTTCACGCGGACCCGGGTGCGTGAGAGCCGCTCGATCGCCTCGCGGTAGAGGGCGTCCGCGGTCGCGCCTTCGCTCAGTAGGGCGCGAGACCGCGCTTCGACACCGAGCGCCCAGTCGGTGCCGCAGGCCTGGGTCGCCTCGGAGAGCCGCTCGAGGGCGCCGGACGCCAGGTCGGCGGCGCCGCTGCGTACGGCCGCCTCGACCAGCTCGGCCAAGGCCCACTGCGGTGCACCGAACTCCTCCTGGTGACTGGCAGCCTCTTGGGCCGCGGCCACGGCCTCTTCGTACTGCGCGAGCCCGTTGCAGAGCACCGCCCGATGGTAGTGCGCGACGGTCACTCCCAGCCCCTGGCCGTACTGCGAGGCCTCGCTGACCGTGGCCTCGATCAGCGCGCGGGCTTCGTGCTCGCGGCCACGAACGGCGGCCAGCGCGAGAGCTCCGAAGGGCGGCTGGTTGCTTCCGATCGCCGCACTCACCGTTCGTACCTCCTCGACCAGCGAGGACGCCGTCGCCAGGTCGCCGGCGAAAACGTGGACGACGGCGGACGAGTCGAGGGCGAGCGGGAGTTCGCTGAGCGCGCCGGCCGCACGGATGATCGTCACGTGCCGGGCCGTAACCGTGTCCCAGCGCTCGAGGTCCCAGAGATCGGCCGCGATGACACCCGCCAGCAGGAGCCAGTGCATCGCCTCCTGGACCGGAACGTTCTCGGTACTGAAGGCGGTGAGGACGCGTTCGATCAACGGCACCGACGCCGCGTGCCCGTCGGTCAGACGAACAGCCAGGGCATCCAGCAACTCGTCGGTCACGCGCGGCACCTCGACCGGTGGCGCTCCGAGCGCGGCCTGACCCACCTCGCGGTACCCCGGGCTGCGTGCCAGATGGCCGGCGAAGATGACCGCCGAGACTGCCTCCAGGTAGGTACCCCGAGCGAGCGCCGCATCGAACTGCTCGAGCCGGCGAGCGGCCGCCAGCAACAGCGGAGGGACCTCCCGGCCACGGCCCTGGGCGAACGCGATCCCCGCGTGCAGCCCGTCGATCCGTGCGCGCATGAGCTCGTCGGTGGTGCCGGCCGTGGCGGTCGCGAGGAGGGCGGCCGCGGGCTCGAACGCTCCGGCCTGGAACTTCGCCTGGGCGGCGTCCAGTGCGCGCTGGGAGCGGCGGGCGGGATCCTGCGTCAGCCCGACCGCCCGCTCGAGGAACGCGGCCATGGCCGCGATGCCGCCGCGAGCCTGAGCCCGTTCGGCCGATTGCTCGAGCTCGAGAGCGACGTCCTCGTCGGGGCCGGGCGCGGCCTGGGCGCGATGCCAGGCGCGACGATCAGGATCGACCTGCGCGTCGATCGACTCGGCAAGGGCCCGATGGGCGTCTTGGCGTTCCGTCAGGGTGGCCACCCGGTACACGGCCGAGCGGACCAGCGGATGCCGGAAGCGCACGCCGGCGCCGAGGGACATCAACTCCGAGGCGTCGGCCGCGGCCCTGTCCACGTCGACGCCGAGCCGCTCGGCGGCCCGCCTCAGCAACAGTACGTCGCCGACCGGGTCGGCAGCTGCGGTGATCAGCAGACGCCGGGTGTCCGGTCGCAGCGACTCGATGCGGCGAACGAACTCGCCCTCGATCTGGCTCGACAGCGGGCGCGCCTCCGATTCCCCGAAGCCGCCGGCCAGCTCTGCGGCCGCCCATCCGCGGGGTAGCTCGAGCAGGGCCAGCGGATTGCCGCGTGACTCGACGACGATGCGGTCGCGCACCCGTGGGTCGAGCGGACCGGTGACCACCGAGTCGAGCAGCGTCCGCGAGTCCCGCTCTCGGAGCCCGTCGACGAGCAGCTCGGGAAGGCCGCCGAGCAACTTCTCGGGCGTGGGCTCGCGAACGGCGAATACCAGCAGCACCGACTCCGCGAACAGCCGGCGGGCGACGAACTCCAACGTCATCGCCGAGGCCTGATCGAGCCACTGCGCGTCGTCGATCAGGCAGACCAGTGGTTCGCCGCCGCCGGCGTCCGCGAGCAGACTCAGTACGGCCAGTCCGACGAGGAACCGGTCCGGAGCGATCCCGGCCCGGAGCCCGAACGCTGATTCGAGCGCTTCCTGTTGTGGCCCCGGAAGATGGTCCAGACCGGTGATCAGCGGAGCGCAGAGTTGGTGCAGGCCGGCGTACGACAGTTCCATCTCGGACTGGACACCGGCAGCCCGCACGATGCGGCATCGGCTCGAACGCTCGAGAAGGTACTTGAGCAGTTCGGTCTTTCCGATGCCCGCCTCGCCGCGCAGCACCAGCGCGGCACTGCGCCCCGATCTGACGCCTTCCAGCAGGCCGTCGAGGGCAAGACACTCGTTCCGCCGCCCGATCAGTCCGGGGGTGGAATGCCTGGGTGCCACCAGTCGACGATACTCCGGCCGCGTCCGGGCCGATAGATCCTCGCCCGCGGCACCCGCCGACGGATCCCGGGACTACGCGCGGTGACGAAACTGTTGCCTAAGCCAACGGAGTCCCCAGCGTGCGTGCGTCGGCTTTCGGCGCGGCGGACCTCGCCCTGCTGACGAAGTGGCCGGTTCCCCACTGCTGGTTCAGATAGGTGTTTCAGCCCGTGCGCGGCAAGCCGTACGTACGCCGCGACCACCGTCGCGACACCGACAGCCGCTCGCGAGCTCACGGGACGACGGCAGCACCGTTCCGCCCGGCACTGATCCGCTCGTCCAATCGGCTCCTGTCGCGGCGCCGGTTCTTGAGGATAGCCTCGGCCAAGGGGGGTGCGATGCGGTCGGCAAGTCTGCGCCCGAGCTCCCGGGGCGGCGGGCGAAGTCGGAGATGGAGTTGCCGTACGCCGGGGCTCCACCAACTGTGCGCGCCGATGCTCGAGGAGACCCATCAGCTGCCGCCTCCGCAGCGCGGTGCGCTGGCCGTCGCCCTCGGGCACAAGTTCGGCGGCCCGCCGGCTCCGCCAGCCTTCCGCTGACCTCCCCACCGGATGATTAGCGGCGGTGTGCCATGACGATCCAGGCGCGCGAGTCGAACCAAACCCCGTCGGCGCTGAGGTGGGTCTCGAGCATCGCGCGCAGCCGATCGATGTCGCGGTCGGAGCCCTGGGCCATCTGCAGGCTGCGGAGGTTGTCGAGCGCGGCCTCGACATCCGCGCCGTAGTACACGGGCTCGCGGACGTCGAGAAGTTGTACGTCGGTGAAACCCGCGTCGGCCAGGATGCGCTCGGTGGTCGCCGGATCCGCGAGAGAGAACGCGGCGTGACCGGCCGTGGCCGGAGTGTCGGCGAGGGTACGGCGGATTTCGACGTACCACTCCTGGTGCGTCTCGTCCTGCCACACCAGCTGGACGAGCCGCGCGCCCGGACGCAGCGCGCGGGCGATGTTCGTGAAGGCGGCCACCGGGTCGGTGAAGAACATCGTGCCGAAGCGGCTGACTGCCAGCGAGAACTGTTCTGGCGGGAACTGATGGTGCTGGACGTCGGCCTGCTCGAAGCTGACGTTGGGCAGGTGTTCGCTCAGCTTGCGGGCGGTCGCGACCATCTCGGCGGAGATGTCGACGCCGAGCGCGGACAAGGCCTCCTCGGCTGCTGCCCGGGTGGTGAGGCCGGTCCCACAACCTATATCGAGCACCTGGTCAGCGGGCCGGACGTTCATCGCAGGCAGCAGGCGGCGGTGGTAGCGGCGGAGCTCGGCGTCGTAGTCGAACACGACTCTGACAGTAGGGCGCGTGAATACATGCCGGAAAGCGATGGATTCCGATCGAGTTCATCGCGAGCGCTTATCCTTTGGCGCATGTCCGACCTGGAACTGCGCCATGTGGCCACCTTGGCGGCGGTCGCGGACGAGGGAACGTTCAGTCGTGCGGCCAACCGGCTCGGCTACACGCAATCGACGGTGAGTCAGCACATCGCCGCGTTGGAGAAGGCCGTGGGCGGGTCCGTCTTCGACCGGCCAGGCGGACCGAAGCCGGTGCGGATCACCCCGCTCGGCGCCGTCGTACTCTCCCACGGTCGTGACCTGCTCGAACGGACCCAGGCGATGAACGACGCCGTCGACCGGTTCAAGGCCGGCGAGGGGCGCATCGACATCGGCACGTTCCAGAGCGTCTCGAACGTGCTCCTGCCGCTGGTCGTACGCCGTCTGCGCGAAGAGCACCCGGGCTGCGACATCCGGCTGCTCGAGGACGAGTCCGATCCGCCGCCGATCGACAAGGTGGACGTGATGTTCTACGACGGCCGCGTCGACGGCGACGTCGAGCACCTCAAACTGCTCGACGATCCCTACCTGCTGGTGGCGCCGCAGGGTGCGTTCCCGGACGGCCCGGTCCGGCTGACCGAGCTGCACCGCGCGCCGATGGTGGCGTGGCCGCCGACCTGCGACCAGCCGCGGGTCGAGCGAATGTTCGCGTCCAGCAACGTCGAACCGCGAATCGTTTTCCGTGCCGCGGGCAACGAAGCCGTGCTGGCGATGGTCCGTTCCGGCCTCGGCTCCGCCGTGCTCCCCCGCCTGGTCCTCGACAGCGTCACCGACGACCCGGCCCTCACCATCCACGACCTGGACCCCTCACCCCCACGCCGCGAGATCTACCTCCTCTGGCAGTCCGGCCGCACCCACTCGCCCCTCACCCACCAAGCCATCCACCACGCCCGCGATGTCGCCGCCGAGTTGGTCGAGCAGTTCAGGGCATGAGCAGTACCGCGCCTACAGCGCGCCGGTGATGGCCCTTTTCCGGAGGTCGGAGCGGTAGGCCTCCAGGGCGATGAGTTCGCCGAACATGCGGTTGTAGTCGTCGGCTCGGTCGATCGGGTTGGTGCGCTGGAGTTTGGACTTGAGGTCCTGGATGCGGCGGGCGCAGGTGAGTTCCTGGAGGCGGGCGAGCAGGGCGAGGGCGTAGGCCTCGTCGGGTTCGCGGCCGAGGCGGAGGGGGTCGACGGCCAGTGCGCCGACCACGGCGGCGGCCGGGTCGTTGCCGACGGCATCGCGGACGGCGACCACCCAGGCCTCACCGGGAGGCGCCGCCGACGGCCCGCCGGCCTTCGCCATCGCGGACCGGATCGCGGCCAGCCACGGGTGGGTGAAGTCCTGGTCGTCCAACTCGTCGAACGCGACCCCGACCAGGGCGGGGTGCTGCATCGCGACCTTCAGCACGTCCCACTCGATCACGAACCGCTGATCCCGCGGCGACGGCACGTCCACCCGCGGCGGCGGAGGCGGCGCATCACCGCCCTGTACGACGACCGGCTGCGACCGATCGTTCGACGCGGGCGCGGCGGCCGGCCGCGACGCCGCGCGATACACCTCCGTGCGCACCTGGTCGACCTCCATGCCCAGGTGCCCAGCGAGCTCACGGGTGAACGCGTCCACCTTCGACCGGTCCCGGATGCTGACGACCAGCCGGGCCGCGTCCCGGAGCGCGTCGATCCGGGTGTCCGCCCGGTCCAGGTCGTACTTCGACAGCACGTTGGAGAGCACGAACCGGTACAGCGGCACCCGCCGGCCGATCAGCTCGCGGACCGCGGCGTCGCCCTTCTGCAGCCGCAGGTCGCACGGGTCGAGTCCGTCCGGCTCCACCGCGACGTACGTCTGCGCGGCGAACGCCTGGTCGCCCGCGAACGCCTTGAGTGCCGCCCGCTGACCTGCCTCGTCACCGTCGAAGGTGAAGATCACCTCGCCGCGGAACTGGTCGTGGTCCAGCAGCAACTGCCGCAGGACCCGGGCGTGGTCGTCGCCGAACGACGTCCCGCAGGTCGCGACCGCGGTCTGCACACCGGCCAGGTGGCAGGCCATCACGTCCGTGTACCCCTCGACGACGACGGCCTGGCGGCCCTTGGCGATCTCGCGGCGGGCGAGGTCGACGCCGTACAGCACCTTGGATTTCTTGTAGATCGCGGTCTCGGGCGTGTTCAGGTACTTCGCCTCGATCTTGTCGTCGTCGAACAGCCGCCGGGCGCCGAACCCGATCACGTCCGACGACGCGTCCCGGATCGGCCACATCAGCCGGCCGCGGAACCGGTCGTACAGTCCGCGCTGGCCCTCCGCCGACAGCCCGGACGCGACCAGCTCGGCGTTCGTGAAGCCGCGGCCGCGCAGATGGTTGGTCAGCGCCTCGCCGCCGCGCGGCGCGAACCCGACGCCGAAGTGCACCGCGGCGTCCTTGTCGAACCCGCGCTTGTCCAGGAACTGGCGCCCGAGGGTCGCGTCGGCCGCGCCGAACAGCTGCTCGACGTAGTACTCGGCGGCGACCTTGTGGGCCTCGACCAGCCGGGGGCGCTGGTTCGACGGGCCGCGCTGCATCGGCGCGCCGGACTCGTCGTACCGCAGCTGGATGCCGACCTTCGCGGCCAGCGTCTCGACCGCCTCGTGGAAGGTGATCTGGTCGATCTTCTGGATGAAGTCGATGACGTCGCCGCCCTCTTGGCACCCGAAGCAGTAGAAGAACCCGCGCGACGGGGTGACGTTGAACGACGGCGACTTCTCGTCGTGGAACGGGCACAGCCCCTTCAGGTTGCCGCCGCCGGCGTTCTTCAAGGTCACGTACGAGCCGACGACGTCGTCGATCCGGGCCCGCTCGCGCACCAGCGCGATGTCCTCGTCCTTGATCCGGCCTGCCACGCCGCGAGTCTAGCCGGGCCGATCACGTAGGTTGGCGGGCATGCCACGAACTCTTCGCCCGGGTCAACGCTCCGAGCTGTACGTCGTCGACGTGGGCACCGGCGCCCGGCGGCTCGTCCACTGCTCGGCCACCCTGCTCTTCGAGGCGCCGAACTGGTCGCCGGACGGTGACCTGCTGGTCAACGGCGACGGCCGGCTCTGGCGACTGCACGACGACGAGCTGCACGAGATCGACCTCGGTGGGGTGCCGCCGATCAACAACGACCACGTCCTGAGCCCGGACGGTACGACGATCTACGTGTCGGCCGACGACGGGCACCTGTACGCCGTACCGCTCGGTGACGGCACGCCGCGCCGGGTGAGCAACGACCGGGGACCCGGGTTCCGCCATTACCTGCACGGGGTGTCGCCGGACGGCCGGACGCTCGCGTACATCGGTCTCGAGCACGTGGACGGCCGCCGGATCGCCAACGTGTGGACGATCCCGGCAGCCGGTGGCGCCGACGTGCAGCTCACGGACGACGAGCACGCCGACGACGGTTCGGAGTACGGCCCGGACGGGAAGTGGATCTATTTCAACTCCGAGCGGGCCGGGCACGCGCAGCTGTTCCGGATCGCGGTCGGCACCGGTGAGGCCGAGCAGCTGACCTCGGACGAGCGGGTCAACTGGTTCCCGCACCCGGCACCGGACGGGTCCGCGATCGCCTACGTCAGCTTCCCGCCCGGCACCGAAGGTCACCCTGCGGACGTCGACGACGTCCGCATCCGGCTGCTGGCGCCGGACGGCGAGGTCCGCGAGGTCGTGACGCTGTTCGGCGGCCAGGGCACGATGAACGTGCCGAGCTGGTCGCCGGACAGCCGGAGCTTCGCGTACGTCGCCTATCCGCTCTAGACGTCCGCCAGGTCGATCGACGGATCGGCGAGGCGGTCGACGTCGAGCTGCTTCCGGGAGCGGATCAGGTCCTGGACGGCGTCGATCGAGCCCCACGTGTTGACGTGCATCCCGGCCAGCAGCCGCCGGTCGTCGTCGAGCCAGAACGCCAGGTACGCACCCGACGCCGGATCGCCCCGGAGCACCACCTGGTACGACGTGCCGCGCGGGACGTCACCGGCGTACTCCATGCCGAGATCGTACTGATCGGTGAAGAAGAACGGGATCGCGTCGTGCGCGACGTCCTGACCGAGAATCGCCTTCGCCGCCGACTTCCCGGTGTCCTTCGCGTTCTGCCAGTGCTCGACCCGGATCGGCCGGCCGTAGAGCGGGTGGTCCCACCGGACGACGTCGCCGGCCGCGTACACGTCCGGCGCCGAGGTCCGGAGGTCTGGACCGGTGACGATCCCGGAGCCGTTCTCCGGGGTGGCGACCTCGATGCCGGCCTTCGCGGCGAGCTCCGTGTTCGGCTGGACGCCGACGCCGACGATCACCAGCTCGGCCGGGATCACCTCCCCGCCGGACGTCCGGACCCCGGTCACCTTGTCGGAGCCCTCGAACCCCTCCACGCCGGTGCCGAACTTCAGCGTGACGCCGTGCTGCCGGTGCAACTCGGCGAACAGCTTGCCGACCTGCTCACCGAGTACACCGGCGAGCGCGGTGGACTGCGGCTCGACCACAGTGACCTCGCAGCCGCGTTCCCGGGCCGCCGACGCCGCCTCGAGGCCGATCCACCCGGCACCGACCACGACGACGCGCGGCTTCGCGGCGTACGCGTCGGTCAGGGTCTGCGACTCCTCCGCCGTCCGCAGGTAGTGGACGCCCGGCAGGTCGGCCCCCGGTACGTCGAGACGCCGGACCCGGCTCCCGGTCGCGATGAGCAACTTGCCGTAGGAAACCTGCGAACCGTCGTCGAGCGTGACCGCGTGTGCCGCGGGGTCGATCGCGATGACGGCCGTGCCGAGCCGCAGCTCGATCGCGTTGTCGTCGTACCACTGCTGGTCGTGCAGCTGGGCGACGTCGGTCTGGTCCTTGCCGAGCAGAACGCCCTTGGACAGCGGCGGCCGCTCGTACGGCAGCCTGGTCTCGCTGCCGATCAGCACGATGCCGCCGGTCCAGCCGTTGTTCCGGAGTTCCTCCGCCGCGGTCGCACCCGCGAGACTCGCACCGACGATGACAATCCGCTCTGCATCAGTCATGGCACCGACTCTAGTCACTTCAGCAGTTGGACGTGCCAGGCCTGGGCGGACGGGTCGGTGAGCGAGGCGACCTGGTCGACGACGACGCGGAGCCGGGCGTTGTCGTCGGCGGCCTCGGCGAAGTCCGCGGCGAACGCGGTGTCGAGGTGCTGGGGCGCGGTCTTCCACAGCGCCTCGACGAGCTCGGTGAGGAGCTCCCGCTGGGAGGCACGGCGGGCCTGCCGCTCGGGCGAGTTGAGGACGTGGAACATGCCGACGCCCTTGAGCAGGCCGATCTCGACCCGGACGCCGTCGGGCACGACCAGGTCGGCCTCGTAGCGGATCAGCCGGGAGCGGCCGAAGACCGCGTGCGTCGCCTGCTCGGCCGCCGTGCAGAACCGGCCGATCAGCTGACTGGTCAGGTCCTTCAAACCGCCGAGCGCGCGGCGGCTGTCGTCGAACGGCGCGGCCGGCCAGTACGGCAGCCCGGTCAGCCGGCGCCAGCCCTCGTCCAGCTCCGCGTCGGTTGCTTCCGGCAAGTACATCCGCCGGACGGTCTCCCAGTACGGCGCCCGGTCCGCGCCGACCGCGGCCAGGTCGATGTGGTGGGCAACGATTCCGTCCTCAACGTCGTGCACCGAGTAGGCGACGTCGTCGGCGTAGTCCATCACCTGCGCCTCCAGGCACCGCCGGTCGCCGACCCCTTGACGCAACCACTCGAAGACGGCGAGGTCGTCGTCGTACACCCCGAACTTCCGCTCCCCCGGCCGGCGGGGCCACGGGTACTTGGTGGCGGCGTCCAGGGTGGCGCGGCTGAGGTTGAGGCCGACGCTGCGGCCGGCCGGGTCGAAGGTCTTCGACTCCAGCCGGGTGAGCAGGCGCAACGTCTGCGCGTTGCCCTCGAATCCGCCGATCCCGGCCGCGACCTGGTCGAGGGCGCGCTCGCCGTTGTGCCCGAACGGCGGGTGCCCGAGGTCGTGCGACAGGCAGGCCGCATCGACGATGTCGGGATCGCACCCGAGCGTCGAGGCGAGTTCCCGCCCGATCTGGGCGACCTCGAGGCTGTGCGTCAGCCGGTTGCGGACGAAGTCGTCGCTACCGGCGGTGACGACCTGCGTCTTGGCCGCCAGCCGGCGGAGGGCGGCGCTGTGCAGCACGCGCGCACGGTCGCGGGCGAAGGCCGTGCGCCCGGGCCGCTTGACCGGCTCGGCCACCCATCGCTCGGCGTCGTGCTCGTCGTACCACTCGTGCTGCTTCCTCATCACCGCTCACAGTAGCCGCCGCCACGGACACCCGTCCGTCCCCACTCCACCGGCCCGGTCCGGCAGTTTCACGAACGTGACCGAGGGAAACCGGGGAAGTCGGTCGAGATCGCGGATCCGGCTCCGACGTCCCGATCATGACCGAGAAGAAGAACCGACAGGAACCAGTCATGAGAACGACCAACCTACCCCAGATAGTCGATCGGGAAACCTTCGAGGCACAGATCGAGGAACTCCGGGTCCGGGAGAAGGCCCACACCCACGAAGGCGACGCGATCGCCGCGGCCCGGCGCCGGTTGCCGATGGTCGAAGTGGACGCGAGCACCCCGTTGATCGGCCCCGGCGGACCGGTCAACCTCCTCGACGCCTTCGAAGGCCGCAAGCAACTGATCGCCTACTACTTCATGTGGCACCCCGGCCACCCCGCCGCCGAACAGTGCCAGGGCTGCACCTGGTGCAACACCCACATCTCCGAGCTGTCCTACCTGCACTCGCGCGACATCACGTACGCCGTCTTCGCCCAGGGACCGTACGACGAGGGCCGCCGCTACCGCGACTTCATGGGCTGGACGATGCCGTGGTACTCCGCCGCCGACTCCCTCGACACCCTCCTCGTCGGCCGGGTCAAGAACAGCATGCATCTGGTGTCGTACGTCCGCGACGGCGACCGGGTCTTCGAGACCTGGTGGACGACCGTTCGCGGCGTCGAGGTGATGGACAACAGCTACTCGCTGATGGACCTGACCGTGTACGGGCGCCGGGAGACGCACGAGGACTCCCCCGACGGCTGGCCGCAGGAGTGGGAACCGGGCGGCCTGACCGCCGACGGACGGCCCATTTCCCAGTGGTCCCGGCTCGAGGCCGGCCGCAACGACGACCTCGCCGCCGATCACTGATCAGCTGCGGCCGACGCAGAACCGCAGCCACACGAGCCCGCCTTCGAACACCTCCGTGCCGGCCGGTTCGAGAGTCAACGCACGACCCTCGAACCACGGCCGGCCGGAGCCGACGACGACCGGGTGAACGAGCAGCGCCAACTCGTCGACCAGCTCCAGGTCGAGCAGGGCGCCCAGCAACCCGCCGCCGGAGTCCACGCGGACGACCCGGGCGCCGCGGTCGCCGAGGATGTCCAGGATTTCGACCAGGTCGACCCGGTCGTAGCCGGTGACGAGCTCGGGGATCGTGCTGTCCGGCGGCCGGTCCGGTGTCTGGTCGGCGTACAGGGCGAGCACGTCGGACCAGTAACCGAGCTGCCGTAACCCTTCCCACTCGCGGACGCGCGCCCGGCTGTCCACGACGGCGAGCAACGGCCCTTCCGGCCGCGGCCCCGGATGCGGTGCGGACCGTACGGCGGTCTCCTGCGCCAGGATCGTGTCGGCGCCGACCAGCGTGACGTCCTCCTGCCACAGCGTCGCCAGCGCGTAGAAGCGCGCCTGATCGGCATCGAACCCCGACGTCGTCGCGTCGAGCGACACCGCCACCTGAGCCACCACATGAGGTCGCATGCCGGAGACGGTAGGGCTCACCACCGACAATCAGTTCGTCGATCCGGCCAGCGCTTCGCTGATCGACACCGGCACGTTCCTGATCGCACCCGGGCCGGTCGTGTCGATCCTCGGCCACCAGCGCATCATCCGCGAGCCGGCCGAGTTCGGCTATGGTCCGCGAGCGCGCTTCCGGTCGGCCGGCGGCCTCGGTCGCAGCCGGATCCTGGCTGCTTGTTCCATTGACCCAGGACCGGTGTCTGGCGAGGCTCGGTCCAGGCGCCCGGGTTGTCGCTCTGATTTCGGCTGCCCACGCTGGTCGTGTGGCTCTCATTTGGCCTGCGTAGCCCGGGCGTCGCCAGGGCCAGGGGCGTAAGACCGACGCCACCGACGCCCACTCCGTGGCCCTGGTCGGCACCCGGATGACCGGGCTCCGGCCGGTGGTCAACAACGAGCAGCTCGCGGTACTGCGGATCCTGGTCGACCGCCGCCGCTCACTGGGTGAGGACCACACCCGGATGACCTCGCAGCTGCACCAGCTGTTGCTGGAACTGATCCCGGGCGGTGCGAAGAGATACCTCTCCGCAGCGCAGGCCAAGAAGTTGCTGGCCAAGGTCCGGCCCCGCGATGCCGTGGGTAAGACCCGTCGCCGGGTCGCCGCGGAACTGGTGGCGGACCTGGAGCGGGTCTATGCCCGCAAGAAGGGCCGCCGACAAGGAGCTCACCGAGCTCCTCGCCGCCACCGACACTGGCCTGCTGGACCTGCCCGGCGTCGGACCCACCGGCGCGGCCCGGCTGTTGGTCGAGGTCGGCAGCGTCACCCGGTTCCCGAACAAGGCGCACTTCGCGTCCTGGAACGGCACCGCACCCATCGACGCCTCCTCAGGCGTCCAGATCCGGCACCGACTCTCACGAGCCGGCAACCGCCAGATCAACCGCGTGCTGCACACCATGGCCCGCGTCCAGTTACGCAACCCAACACCCGGACGCGACTACTACGAACGCAAGAAGGCCGACGGCAAAGCACCAATGGAAGCCATGCGGTGCGTGAAGCGACGGCTGTCCGACATCGTCTACCAGCAGATGCTCAACGACACCCTGAACGCCGCGAAGACGGGCCCGGGAGGGCAACGGGGACACGTCTCTGACTCCAGCGCGACCGGCTCACATCCCCACACCGGCTCTTCGGACAAGCCACTTCCCGGACCCGCCACCAACCACCCTGAACCCACCCTGCCAGCCGCCTCTTGACACAGAGGGGAGCCAGATCCGGACGTGATCGCCGGGGCCGTCGCCTTCCTGCAGGCTTCAGATGTCCCGGAAGGTCTCGATCTGAGCGCCCAGCGAGTTGAGCCGGGTGGCCAGGTCCTCGTAGCCGCGGTTGATCACGTAGACGCTGCGCAGGACCGACGTACCCTTCGCGGCCATCATCGCGATCAGCGTGACCACGGCCGGCCGGAGTGCCGGCGGACACATGATCTCCGCGCCGGAGAAGTGCGTCGGACCCTCGACCATCACCCGGTGCGGGTCGAGCAGTTTGACCCGGCCCCCGAGCTTGTTCAGATCGGTCAGGTAGATCGCGCGGTTCTCGTAGACCCAGTCGTGGATCAGCGTCTGACCGGTCGCGGTCGCCGCGATCACCGCGAAGAACGGCAGGTTGTCGATGTTCAGGCCGGGGAACGGCATCGGGTGGATCTTGTCGATCGGCGCGTGCAGGCGCGACGGCCGGGTGGTCAGGTCGACCAGCCGGGTCCGGCCGTTCTCGGCCAGGTACTCGTCGCTGCGGCTGTAGTCGAGCCCCATCTCCTCCAGCAGCGCGAGCTCGATCTCCAGGAACTCGATCGGCGCCCGCCGGATGGTGATCTCCGAGCCGGTCACGATCGCGGCAGTCAGCAGACTCATCGCCTCGATCGGGTCCTCGGACGGCGCGTAGTCGACGTCCACGTCGATCTCGGCCTTGCCGTGCACGGTCAGCGTGGTGGTGCCGATCCCGTCGATCTTCACCCCGAGCAGGTCGAGGTAGAAGCACAGGTCCTGGACCATGTAGTTCGAGCTGGCGTTGCGGATCACCGTGACGCCGTCGTACCGGGCCGCGGCCATCAGCGCGTTCTCCGTCACGGTGTCACCGCGCTCGGTCAGCACGATCGGCTTGCCCGGCGCCACCGCCCGGTTCACCACCGCGTGGTACTCGCCACCGGTCGCCTTCACGTCCAGACCGAACGGCCGCAACGCCGCCATGTGCGGCTCGACCGTCCGGGTGCCGAGGTCGCAACCACCGGCGTACGGCAGCTG
Source organism: Kribbella turkmenica (assembly GCF_004348725.1). Taxonomy (GTDB): domain Bacteria; phylum Actinomycetota; class Actinomycetes; order Propionibacteriales; family Kribbellaceae; genus Kribbella; species Kribbella turkmenica. The sequence continues at coordinate 1,945 of NZ_SMKR01000088.1, read as the reverse complement.
GAAGGTGTCCTCACGGTGCAGCAGCGGGCCGAGGAACATGATGATCGAGCGAGTACGGCGAGCCGCCTCGGCGTCCATCGCGGCCAGGTCGAGCCGGTCCGGCGGGACGATCTCGAGATCGCCGGCGTCGTTCAGCCAGGTGGTCCGGACGCCGATCGAGTTGAGCACCTCGAGCAGCCGGTTCACCTCCTCGATCCGGGCGACCTTGCGCAGCGTGGTCCGGCCCTTGTTCAGAAGGCTGGCGCACAGCAGCGCGACGCCGGCGTTCTTGCTGGACTTGACGTCGATCGATCCCGACAGCTGCCGGCCACCGGCAACCCGAAGGTGGACCGGACCGCCGCCGAGAGAGACAATTTCGGAGTCGAGTGCCTCGCCGATCCGGGCGAGCATCTCGAGGGTGAGGTTTTGATGACCCTTCTCGATCCTGTTCACCGCACTCTGGCTGGTGTTCAGCACGTCGGCGAGTTGCGCCTGTGTCCACCCGCGGTGCTTGCGGGCGTCCCGGATGAGATTGCCGATCCGGCTCAGGTAGTCATCAGTCATGCGCGAGACCTTATCTCACATGTGAGATACCCCAGCGTCGACCCGCCGTGGCCAGCGTAGCCAACGCCAGGTCACGCCCGACGGCCGCCCCCGGACAGCTGACAGCACAGCAGTCCCAGCCCCCCTACAGACTGTCGAGACGTTCTCGGCCTACAGTTACCCCCAACTCCCGCCGCCACCCGGAGAGGACCAGCAGATGCCCGACGACACCTCCGCCGCGGTGGTGAACGAGTTCGAGGCGGCGTCGTGGCCGCTGGAGGCGGCGGCGGACAGCCTGCACCAGGTGATCGACGGCTTCCAGAACGGCGACACCCGGCCACTGGTCATCGGTGACGGCGACCAGCCGGTGCTGGTCGTGCTGGCGATCGCCGACCTGGCCGACTTCCGTGCCCGGATCGCGGAGTTGCTGGCCAACCCGGTCGACGCCGGCTGGCTGCGCTACTACCTGCGCTCACACTTCGACATGAGTTCCGAGCGGCTGATCGAGCTGCTCGGCGTCGACACCGACCACGGGCTGTCCTCGCTGGCCAGCCAGGTGAACGTCGAGCAGGCCGCCGTACTGATGCCTGATCATCTGCGCCGGACCGAGGCGGGCGGGAACCCGCTGATGCTGATCGGCGACGGAATGATGGCGACCGCGGCGCTGGTCGCGTTCCCGGCGTTCCAGGTGCTGCTGGCGATGGAGAGCGAGGGAAAGGTCGAGGACGACTCCTGCGCGCACGACGACGAGGAGAAGCCGACCACTCCGCTCGAGGTGCTGGCCGAGCGGCTCGGCCCGGTGGCGACCCAGCTGGTCGCACAGATCAACACCGGTCGTGAGCCCGGGCTGCCGCGGTACGAGCTGCACTTCGAGGACGACCTGGTCGAGCACCTGCGCGACCTGGAGGCACGGGCGGAGAAGACGCCGGGCGGCGGGGCGTACGACGAGCTGAACGACCTGCTGCGCCAGTTCGACCAGATGCGGAGCGGGCTGGTGGAGGTCGGCGACGAGGACGAGCCGGCCGAGGCGCCGTACCTGGAGGCGACCGATCTGAAGGCGGCGTTCGCGGACCTGCGGGACAACTTCCGCAGCGGCGCCGACGACCCGTACCTGATCGGACTCGACGGCCGGCCGCTCGCCGGGCTGATCACGTTCGACCTGTACGAAGAGCTGCAGCGGGTGTCGGTCGAGCTCGACGGCACCGACGAGGCGCCGGTGCTGCCGCTCCCCGAGCCGCGGTGGGAGCACGGCCCGCGGATGCTGCCGTTCGAGGCTGCGGTCGAGGTGTGCGACGCGGTGATCGAGGACATCTCGAACGGCGAGGCGTCAATGGTGTTCGTCGCCGACGAGGACGGCGAGCCGGAACTCGTGCTCGCCCCCCTCGTCTGGCTCTGGGCGTACGTCGACCACCTCGACCTGTCT
>NZ_SMKR01000087.1 GCF_004348725.1 Kribbella turkmenica | reverse complement strand
CAACGGCGGCCGGCGGATGCTGCCCGCGTCCAACACCAAACTGTTCTCCTCGACGGCCGCGATGGACGTGCTCGGTCCGTCGTACCGCTTCCACACCGACGTCCTGGCGACCGGCCCGGTTCACCGCGGCACGCTGCTCGGCAGCCTCTACCTCAAGGGGTACGGCGACCCGACCGCGCTGCAGTCCGACTACGCCGGCCTCGCCAAGCAGCTCGCACAGTCCGGCGTGAAGCGGGTCATCGGCGACCTGGTCGCGGACGACACGTACTTCGACCACGTCCGCCTCGGTGACAGCTGGGCCTGGGACGACGAGCCGTTCTACTACTCGGCCCAGATCTCGGCGCTGACGCTGGCGCCGGACACCGACTACGACTCCGGTACGGCGATCGTCGAGAGCCGGCCCGGGACGACGGTCGGAGCCCCGGTGAAGCTCACGCTGGTCCCGGCGAACGGCGTACTCAAGCTCGTCAGCAGCGCGAAGACCGGCGCGGCCGGGTCGTCGAACACGCTGAGCATCGAGCGTGAGCACGGAACCAACGTCGTCCGGGTGACCGGGTCCGTACCGCTCGGCGCGTCGGTCGGCCGGGAGTGGGTGACGGTGTGGGAGCCGCAGCTCTACGCGGCCGACGTGTTCCGGCGCGCGCTCGCGGCCGAGGGCATCAGCGTCGGCGGACGGATCAAGAGCGCGGCCTCCCCCACGACCGCCCGGGTGCTCGCCCGGGACGAGTCGATGACGGTCGGCGAACTGATGAACCCGTTCATGAAGCTGTCGAACAACATGCACGCCGAGACGCTGGTCAAGGCGATGGGGGCGGTCGCAGAGGCCGAGGGCAGCTGGTCAGCCGGTCTCGGCGTCGTCACCGACTATGCGCAGAGCCTCGGCGTCGACACCAGCACGATCCGGCTCTCCGACGGCTCCGGACTGTCCCGCAAGGTCAACGTCACCGCCGACAGCATCACCGACCTGCTGATCGCCGCCCAGCAGGAGCCGTGGTGGCAGCAGTGGTACGACGCCCTGCCGATCGCAGGCAACGCGGACCGGTTCACCGGCGGCACCCTGCGCAGCCGCATGCGCAACACCCCGGCCGCCAACAACCTGCACGGCAAGACCGGCTCGCTCACCGGCGTCACGTCGCTGTCTGGCTACGTCACCAACGCCGACGGCCGCAAGCTGGTGTTCTCGATGATCAGCAACAACTACCTGGTCAGCCCACGCTCGATCGAGGACGCGGTCGGCGTCACGCTGGCGTCCTGGTCCGAGCAGGCCGCGATTCCCGCGGTGAGCACATTGAGGACCGCGCAGACCACGTGCGACCTCGAGTGGGACAAGGCCTGCTAACCGGTTCGACGGTACCGCGGTCGTTCAGCACGATGTCGGGATGACCGCCGTACTGCCTCAGACCCACACGGTTCGTGCACCCACCACGGACGACGACGCGGAGGGGTGCTCTGTCGAGGACCGAGCACTGTGGGCATGTCGGCCGGTTGGGTGTCCTGCCCGGGGCGCGTGGACGCGGTCTGGCCAAGTTCCTGTTGTGGGACCAGTTCGCCGCCGACGCGGACTCCGGGCAGGTTGGGACGATGCTGCACGTCGACACCAACAATCCGACGCCCGCGCCGGACCTGTACCTTTCGGTCGGGATGACGGCAACGCTCGTGCTCGACGTCTGGCGGCGTGAGGTGATTGTGTGATGGAGGGCTTCACCGTCCGCCCGATGTCCGTGGACGACGCTGCGCTGATCGGCGAGCGGAGTTCGGCGTGCACGAGCGCGCTGCTCGGGTTCGCCAAGCACAGCGCCGAGGACGTGGCGAACTACCTGCGCGATCCGGGCTTCCCCCCCGAGACCGACGGGTGGGTCGTGCTCGACCGCCGCGGGGAGTTCGCCGGGTCGGCGACGGCCGCGGTGAACAGCGACGGCTCCCGGGTCAATCTCGAGGTGCTGAGCGAGGTCCCCGAGGTGGCCGGGTGGCTGCTGGACCGCGGCCTGGAACGCGCCCGGCAGGCCGGTCCCGGTGAGGTGGTGGTGAGCGTCGGGGTGATCCAGCAGGACGAGTTCCTGGCGAAGATCGTGGCCGATCGAGGCTTCACGGTCGGTACCTCGGTCCACCGCATGCGCATCACCTTCGACGGCCCGGTCGAGCGACCGCCCGTTCCACCCGGTGCCGTCGTCCGGCGCGGAGCCTTCGACGACACGACCCGCCGGGCGGCGCACGCCGTACTGGAGGAAGCGTTCAGCAGCCAGCCCGGCGCCGATCCGCGACCCTACGACGAATGGGCGGCATCCCGCGAGAGCCGCTCCACCTTCGACTGGTCCCGACTGACCACGGTCGAACTCGACGGCCGCTCCGGCACGATCCTCCACGTGGACACCTCCAACCCCACTCCCGCGCTACGCCTCTACACATCAGCAGGAATGCACCCCGACCTGACCAGCACCATCTGGCGCCGCACCGTGCGTACACGCGGCTAGAGGACACCGCCACCCGGCGGCTGTTCTGTTCGCCGGTGTGCTCAGACGTCCTCGCCGGGGTGGTCGCGGTCCACCCCGGCGAGGCGTCAGTTCAGGAGGGTTCGGTAGCCGGTGCTTCCGGCGTGAACGGTGCGCTCGCCGACCGGTGAGCGGAGGTCGAGGTGGACGACGGCCGGAGTTTCGTGCGGTTTGACGCACTGCCGGCCCTCGTTCTGGTCCGGCCCGACGGAATACCGGTACGCCGCGACCCGCACGGTCGACGGGTCCTGGGACAGGATGCGGACGACTGTGGTCGGCACGCACGTCTCGGCGAGGTTCGGGTCGCGTGGTACTTCGAGGATCAGTTCCGTCGGGCTGAGCGGGTCGACGTCGGCGGACGAGATCGGGATCTCCTCCTTGAGCACCAGCAGCGTCGTACCGACCTTGAACTGGGCGGGCGGCGGACCGTCGTCAAGGTAGCTCGGTGGCGGTGTGGTGTGCGTCGTACCGGGGCCGGCGGGCTGTTGCTCGGCCCGCGGCAGGTCCACGGTCGCGACGACCGCACCGGCGACGACGACCACCGCGACCGCGGTCGCCAGCACGTTGCGTCGGCGGCGCCGGGCCTGGACTGCTCGCTCGACGTGCTCGAACGGCGGAGCCTCCTCCGGCGTGTGCTCGTCGACATACTCGACGAGCACCTTGGTGGGCAGCTCACGCATGGTCCGGGACCTCCTTCACGACGAGCAACGGCGCCAGCGCCTGGCGCGCCCGGGCAAGCCGCGACTTCACCGTGCCGGGTGGCAGTTGCAGTTCCTCGGCGATCTGCTCGATCGGCAGATCCATGACGTGGTGCAGTACGACGACCGCCCGCTGCGCCGGCGTGATCCGGGCGAGGGCCGCGGCCACGTCCAGCGCGTCCCCGTCAGGCCCGCGCACCTCGACGGGCCGCCCTGTGAGCTTCGACAGCGCCCGGGCCGCGACCTGCTGCCGGCGCAACCGGCTGATCAGCGTCCGGACGGCGACCGCCCGCACCCAGGCCTCCGGGTCGTCGTACCGGCGGATCGAGTCCCAGCGGCCGAGGAGCTTCACGTAGGCGTCCTGGGCGACTTCCTCCGCGTCGGCCCGGGAGCCCCCGATGGAGACGAGGACGCCGATCAGCCGCGGCCAGGTCCGCCGGTACAGCGCGGCGACGTCGGCCGCCGGATCGCCGTCGAAGTCCCGCACGCTCGCCCTCCCCACCGGTCGTCTCACGGCTAACACGCGCGACCGCCGCACCCGGTTCCGTCCCGGTCCGGAGAAGTTTTCACCGCCTGCCGCCGGAGCGGTAGAGCTTGCTCCCCAGAGATTTGAGACATTACTCTCGAAAGATGTCTCTCAGAAATCCGTACGGCGACTTCGAGATCACCGATCCGCAGGCCATGCGGGCGCTGGCTCACCCTGTCCGGCTGGCCGCGCTCGGCCGGCTGCAGCGGAACGGCCCGGCGACGGCGACCCAGCTGTCGGAGCACGTGGGCGCGTCGCCGTCGGTCACCAGCTGGCACCTGCGGCACCTGGCGAACTTCGGTCTGGTCGTCGACGAGCCGTCACCGGACGGGGACAGACGGCAGCGCTGGTGGAAGTCGGTCGCCCGCGGGTTCCGGTACGAGATGCCGGACACCCCCGAGGGGGTGGAGGCCGGCCGGCTGCTGCGCGCCGAGATGATGAACCAGGCCCTCGAGGCCGCCCAGCAGTGGCTGGTCGAGACCGAGTCCGGGCTCGACCCCGAGTGGGACCGGCTGGCCGGTTCGGCGAACACCCGGCTGGTCCTGACCGCCGCCGAGGCCGAGGCGATCGAGGACGCCATCGAGCAGCTGCTCGCGCCGTACGTCCACCGTGGTGCGGAGGGTGCGCCGGCGAACGCGCGCGCGGTCCGCTACCTGCGCATATCGTTGCCTGAAGCACCGAACCGCTGATGAAGACGGTGACCGCCACCAGTCTGTGGCGGGACCGGCAGTTCCGCCGGTTCTGGTCCGCGCAGGCCGTCTCCGAGTTCGGCGACCGGGTGACCGAGCTGGCGCTGCCGCTGATCGCCGTTCTGCTGCTCGACGCGTCTCCCGCCCAGGTCGGTTTCCTGACCGCGGCGGTCTGGCTGCCGAACGTCGCGTCGCTGTTCGTCGGCACCTGGGTCGACCACCGGCCGGACAAGCGGCCGCTGATGATCGCGGCCGACGTCTTCCGGGCGATCCTGCTGCTCAGCCTGCCGGCGGCGTACTGGCTCGACCTGTTGACGCTCGGACACCTGTACGTGATCGCGATCCTGGCCGGCGTCGCCGACGTCGTGTTCGGTACGTCGTACGCGTCGTTCTTCGTCCGCCTGGTCCCGCGCGAGCAGTTCCTGGAGGCGAACTCGAAGCTCTCCGCGACCCGGTCGATCGCGTTCATGGGCGGACCGGCGGTCGGCGGCGCCCTCGTCCAGTGGCTCACCGCACCAGTGGCGATCCTGGTGGACGCATTGTCGTTCCTGTGCGCGGCGTTCCAGCTGGGGCGGCTCAAGACTCCGCCCGGCCCGGCCGAGGAGTCGACCGAGCCGCTGCTGCAGCGAGCCCGCGCCGGGATGCACTACCTGCTGCACCATCCGTACCTGCGCCGCAGCCTCGGCTGCGCGACCACGGTGAACTTCTTCAACCTGATCAGCATGGCGTTGCTCGTGCTCTTCGCCAGCCGCAATCTCGAACTGTCCGCCGGCACCATCGGCCTGGCGTTCGGGATCGGCGCGTCCGGCGGCCTCCTCGGCGCGCTGGCAGCGTCCCCGCTGAGCCGGATCTTCGGCGCCGGCCGGGTGATCGCGGCGAGCGCGATCGTCTTCCCGGGGTCGATCGCGATCGCCGCGCTCGCGGACGGCCCGACCTGGGTGAAGGCCGCCGCGCTCGCGGCCGCCGAGTTCGTCGGGGCATTCGCGGTGATGTGCTTCGACGTACCGCTGAACTCGCTGCAGGCCGCGGTCACCCATGACCACATGCGCAGCCGGGTCGCGGGGGCGTTCAGCAGCATCAACTACGGCGTCCGCCCGCTCGGAGCCGTGGTCGGCGGCTTCCTCGGCACCTGGATCGGCGTCCGCGAGACACTCCTGGTGTCGGCGGCCGGCGGTCTCCTCGCCGTCCTGTGGCTGATTCGCTCCCCCATCATCCGCACCCGCAGCCTCGACGACCTGCACCCGCCGGACGTTCAGGCCTACTCGGCAACGAAGTGACCTGAGGAGACCTCGAGCGCAGCCGGGGTTTCCGTATGGTTGCCGGAGTCATCGAACTGCACGGCCTCGCGTCGTCGTGCTCCCGGGGTGGTTCGGTGCGGTCTGCGTCGGATTCGCCGCGATGAACGTGGTGTTCGAGACTATGCCGTCGGCCTCACGGTGATGAACTGGCTCGTCGCCGTCCTCGCCATCGCGTTCGGCGTCCTCGCCGCTCTTCTCCCGGGGAGTCCCGGCCCTCTGGTAGCCGGGGGCCTGATGCCCAGCCGGTAGCTGCTAGTGTCGTGAGTTGTTAATTCGGGTGCAGTAGCGGGTGATGGAGTTGAGGATCTGGTCGGCGGTCTTGGTCCAGACGTAGGGTCGTGGGTTCTCGTTCCAGGTTTTGATCCATGCGCGGATGTCGGCGTTGAGTTCTCGCACGGAGCGGTGGGTGCCGCGCTGGAGTTTCTTGGTGGTGAGTTCGCCGAACCATCGCTCGACCAGGTTCAGCCAGGACGAACTGGTGGGGGTGAAGTGCAAGACGAAGCGGGGGTGGGCGGCGAGCCAGCGTTTCACCGCGGGGGTTTTGTGGGTGGAGGCGTTGTCGAGTACGACGTGCACGTCCAGGCCGGCGGGGACTTCGCGGTCGATGGTCTGCAGGAACTTCTTGAACTCGATCGCGCGGTGCCGGGCGTGCAGCGAGCCGATGACCTTGCCGCTGGCCAGATCCAGCGCGGCGTAGAGGCTGGAGGTGCCGGCTCGTTTGTAGTCGTGGGTGGCACGCGCCGGCGTGCCGGGCATCATCGGGAAGATCGGCGCGGTCCGGTCCAGGGCCTGGATCTGGGACTTCTCGTCCACGCACAACACCACCGCCCGCTCCGGCGGGTCGAGATAGAGCCGACAACATCGTGGACCTTGTCGATGAACAACGGATCCTTGCTCAGCTTCCACGAATCCTGCCGGTGCGGCTGCAAACCGAACGCCCGCCAGATCCGCGACACCGCCGTCTGCGACAACCCGAGCTCGGCCGCCAGCGACCGCGTCGACCAGTGCGTCGCATCCTTCGGAGCGGTCTCCAGCGTGGTGGTGATCACCGCCTCCACCTGCTCGTCGGACACCGTCCGCGGCCGTCCCGGCCGCGGCTCGTCCAGCAACCCGTCCATCCCCTGCGCGACGAACCGCGATCTCCACTTCCGGGCACTGGACACCGCGATTCCCAACTTCGCCGCGATCGCAGTGTTACCCAGCCCCTCAGCCGCCGCAAGCACGATCCGCGAACGCACCGCCAACGCATTCGCGCTCGTAGACCTCCGCGACCACGACACCAACTGCGACCGCTCATCCTCGGTCAACGTCACCAAACGAGCAACAGGTACCGGCACACACCGACCCTAAGCCACCCGCCGCGAATTTTTACCTCACGACACTAGTGTCCGGAGAAAGCCGGTGTGCCGGCAGTGCGCACGTACTGCCACTCAGCCTTGGACGGGAGCCGGTATCCGTGGATGACACGTCCCGGCCGGAATGACGACCATTGCTTGCATCCGGCAACCATCCGGAAGGTCAGTAGTAGCGCCGGAGCTTCGGCCACAGGGCCGACCACGGCTCGGCGGGGGAGTCGCACCGGACCAGCGCGGCGCCGTCCTCGTCGTTGTCGACGAAGTTGTCGATCCTGCCGACCGCGGTGCAGTTGCGGAACTGCGCCTCGAGCGCCGGCGACCGCTCGATTCCAACGAGCAGCACCGGGCCGGTCTGCGTGTCCTGCGGCCGTTCCCAGTCGGCGAAGCTCATGTGTCCCGAGTACGCCGTGGGCAGGCCGAGGTCAGGCCCGTAGCGCCGGAGCGCACCCGCCTCACCGTAGTTCCCGGTGAAGATCGTGGCCGACGAGCGCTGCTCCGGCGGAATGCGGTTCCATTGATCGGCAACGGCCGCCGCCAGCGCGGGCCAGCCGATCTGCTCGCCCTGCTCCTTGTTGACCGGGATGACGAAGTCGACCGCGGACGCCGGCAGCGCGGGCAGCGTGAACACAGCCGAAGTGACCGCTGTCAGCGCGAGTCCGACAGCCACGAGGCTCCGCGGCCAGGTCAGCACGCGGTCGGCGCCGGCGGCGACCAGGACGAGCAGCAGCGGGAGCGCGTAGTAGGACTTCCCGCCCACCACCAGTACGACGACGCACAGCATCGGGTACGCCAACGCCACGGACCGAGCCCACGGCGTCCGCCACAGCCGCCGGAAGCCGACCACCCACACAGGGATCAGAAACGGCGACAGTTGCAGCAACTGCAGCGGAACGAACATGATCCGGTTCTCGACCCCGTCATCCTCGCTGATACCGCCGGCGACCGTGAGCTGCGGCCAGTCGTGCTGGAACTGCCAGAGCACGTTCGGCAGCGCAACGATCCCGGCGACCGCGACACCGGCGAGCAGCCACCTGGACCGCAGAACGGAGCGTGGCCCGGCGATCAGCAGCGCCAGGAGCAACGCGCCGACGGGCAGCACGACCAGGTACTTGTTCTGCAGAGCGATGCCCGCGGTGAGGCCGAGCGCGAGCCACCACCGCCCGTCACCCGTCCGCAGCAGCTTCACAGCGAACAGGCAGATCAGCATCCACGCCAGCAGATCGAAGGTCGCCGTCGACACCATGTGCCCGACACCGAGCAGAAAACCGGACGCGGCCGCGCATACCGCGGCGACCACCTGTCCGCCCCGCGAGCTGCCGAACTCGCGCGCGATCAACGCCACCACGATCACGGTGACCGCCGAGGTCAGCGTCGATACCACTCGCAGTCCCATCGGCGTGTCACCGAAGAGCGTGGTCGAGACACGTGCCAGCAACGGGGTGAGCGGCGGCTGGTCGACGTACCCCCAGTCCAGCTTCTGGCCGGCCACGATGAAGTAGAGCTCGTCCCGGTGGTATCCGTACCGCCCGGACAGCGCGGTCAGTACGACGGCGAGGACCCCGGCCACCGCGGACACGGGAGCGGCGGCGAACGGACGCGTGGCGGTCATGCACGGCATGCTGACAGCCGGACAGGGCCAGAACACCGGTTTCAGTTGAGGAAGAAGGGCAGTTCCTCCCGCGCCAGCAACACCACCCGCCCGGCCAGCGACTCGTCCTCGACGAAGCGGATGACCGCATCCGTCACCGAATCGAGCGGAACCAGCTCCGGCCCGCGCTCGGGTCCGGGCAATTCGGAACGCTCCCGCAGCCCACGCTCGGTCGCCACCCAGTCGGGCACCACGCAATTGACCCGGACGCCGTGACTCTTCGCCAGCGGCGCAAGCGTCACGGTCAACCGCATCAGCGCGGCCTTGGCAGCGCTGTACTCCGGAGACACGTGCGGCCCGAACCCGACTCCCGCGGTCGAGCCGATGTTGACGACCGCACCACCTCCGGCCGCCTGCATCGCCGGCAGCGCGAGCTGCGTCGCCAGCATCGGCGCTCGCAGGTTGAGATCGAGCGACGCCGACCAACGCTCGACCGACGCGGCCGGGAAGCAGGGCTGCAGTGACGGACCGCCGCCGGCGTTGTTGATCAGGATGTGCGGTTGACATGCCATCAGATCGCTGACCGCGTCGTCGTCTCGCAGGTCGGCCTGGACGAACCGCGCGTCCCCGCCGATCAGGTCGCACGTCCGGGCACCGCCGTCCGCGTCGAGGTCGGCGACGACCACCGAGGCGCCCTCGGCCGCCAGCCGTTGCGCGATCGCCCGCCCGATCCCGACCGCGGCCCCGGTGACCACCGCGCGTTTCCCGTCGATTCGCATGCTCGCTACCTCCGGAAGGCACGCTGCCACCCTCCACCGACAAAGCCGGCCGATAGGCGATGATGTTGGTATGTCAACCAGCCAACGAGGCCTGCTCTACGAGCAGCTCAGTACGCACGTGCTGGAGCAGATCCGTCGTGGTGCGCTCCGCCCCGGCGACCGGGTGCCGTCCGAGATGGAGCTGGCGACCCAGTTCGAGGTCAGCCGGATCACCTCGAAGCGGGCCCTCGAGGTCCTGCGGGAGGCCGGCCTGGTCGAGCGCGTCCGCGGGAAGGGCACGTTCGTGGTGCGGAACCTGCCCGACCTGACCGGTGTCACCGTCCCGCTGAAGGGCCGGGTGCCGCGGCCGAAGCACGAGGCCCGCTCGGTGGCGTTCGTCGTCCCCGACATGTCCGAGGCGTACGGACTGGATTTGCTGAACGCGATCGAGGAGCGGTGCGCGGAGCACGGCGCTCACCTGGTGGTACGGCGGACGCACGGCCGGCAGTCGGACGAGGAGAAGGCCGTCGACTCGCTGGTGGCGACCGGGGAGGTCGACGGGCTGATCGTCTTCCCGGTGCACGGCGACTTCTACAACGCGAGCCTGCTGCGGCAGGTGCTGGACGGGTATCCGGTGGTCCTGGTCGACCGGCACCTGTCCGGGATCCCGGTCGCGGCGGTCCACACGGACAACGTGGCCGCCTCACGGGCGCTCACGTCCCGGCTGCTCGACCGCGGTCATCGGCACATCGCCTTCGTCTCGCCGCCACCGGTGAACACGTCGTCGATCGAGGAGCGGCTGGAAGGCTTCCGGTCCGCCTTCGACGGCCGCGGGCAGGCGTACGAACTGACCGAGCTGCGCAGTACGTTGCCCGGGTCGACGACGACGGAGAGCATTCGCGCGGACATGGACGTCATCCGGGCGTTCCGCGAGGAGGTGCCGGCGGTGACGGCGTACGTCGCGTGCGAGTACAACCTGGCCCGGATGGTCGACCGGGCGCTGGGTGGCGGGCAGGTGGTCGCCTGTTTCGACTCCCCGGGCGACTCCATCGGCGGGCCGCCGTACCTGCATGTCCGGCAGAACCAGCGGGAGATGGGCCGGCGCGCGGTCGACCTGCTGCTGGCCCGGCTGCGCGGCGAGTCGGTGCCGAACCTGTCGATGGTGCCGTTCGAGCTAGTCGACGCCGAAGGCAACTGAAACCTGACTTCCGGCAGTACGGCGCGGCCGGGACGAGTGTGTAGCGTCTGGGGAATGAACTGGCGACGCGCGGGAGACGTCGGCCTGTGGGCCGCGCTGTGCTTCCTCGTGTTCGTGGAGAGCAGCGCCCGCAACGACCCGTACTGGCTGCAGGCGGCCTGCTTCGCAGCGCTGTTCGTCGGCGTCTTCGTCCGCCGGGTCCGGCCGCTGCTGGCGTTCACGGTCGTCGCCTGGGCCGAGATCGTCATCCTCGCGTTCGCCCTCGACACGCTGGACGGCGTTCAGATCGCGCTCGTCCCGGCGATCACCCTGCTCGCCTACCTGGCCGGACGCCGGGAGACCCAGCTCGAGCACTTCGTCCTGGTCTGCAGCGGGTCGCTGGTGGGCATGCTGGTACTCACCCTGATCGTCCGGCACGAGCAACAGGCGACCGAAGCGGTGCTCACCTGGCTGGTGATGCTGCTGCTGGCGTTGCTGCTGGTCGTCCTGCCGTGGCTGATCGGCCGCTACCGGGCGCAGCAGGCGCTGCTCGCCTCCGCAGGGTGGGACCGGGCCGAGCGGATCGAGCGCGAGCACCGAATGGCGATCGACCAGCAGCGGCTGCGGGAGCGGTCGCGGATCGCCCAGGACATGCATGACTCGGTCGGGCACGAGCTGAGCCTGATCGCGCTGCGGGCGGCGGCGCTCGAACTGGATCCGTCGCTGCCGGCGGAGCACCGCCGGGCCGCCTCGGAACTGCGCGAGATGGCCGGTACGGCGACCGATCGGCTCGGCGACATCATCGGCGTACTGCGGGACGCGGACGCGCCACTGGTCCCGCGGGACGAGGGCGTACCCGCGTTGGTCGACCGGGCGGCCGCATCGGGTCTGTCGGTGCGGCTGGTCCAGGAGGGCGATGCCGAGCTGTCGCCGATGGTGGACCGGGCGGTGCACCGGGTCGTCCAGGAGTCCCTGACGAACGCGAGCAAGCACGCGCCGGGTGCGTCAGTGACTGTCACGGTGACGTCGGGCCCGGACGACGTACGCGTGCGGATCGTCGACACTGGCGCGGCGCGGGCGGTTCCGTCGTCGGTGCCGTCGTCGGGTCGCGGTCTGGACGGACTGCGCGAGCGCGTTCGCCTCGTGGGCGGCACACTGACGGCCGGGCCGCACAAGGATGGATTCGAGGTCGTGGCGACCATGCCGCGAGCCGGCGGCCGGCCCGAGCCGGAGGAAGCCGAGAGGGCGGGAGAGCCGGCCGTGTCCGCTGCGGCCGCCGAGCGGGCCACGGTACGGCGGAGCGTCCGGCGCGGCCTGATCACGGCGGTCGCCGCGCCACTGATCCTGGGCGCGGTGATCGGCGTGATTGCCGTGGGCTACTACCTGATCGCCGGCTACAGCTCGATCCTGCGACCCCCCGAGTACGACGACCTGACCATCGGGCAGTCCGAGCACGAGGTGGAGAAGGTACTGCCCGCGATGCAGATGATCGACCCGCCGGCGGAGGGCTACACGCCACCCGCCGGCTGGACCTGCCGCTACTACGGCCCGGACGGGCCGTTCTCCATCAACTACGCCTACCGGCTGTGCTTCGCCGACGGCGTTCTGGTCGCCAAGGCCGTGGTGCAGACCGGCTCCGTGCCACCGACCATCGAGACAGGATGACTGCGTGATCAGGGTTCTGCTGGCCGATGACGAGGCGATGGTGCGCGCCGGAGTGAAGGCGATCCTGGGCACCGACGACGAGATCGACGTCGTCGCCGAGGCAGCGGACGGCCTCGAAGCGGTCGAGGCGGTCCGGCGGCACCGGCCGGACGTGGCCGTGCTGGACATCCGGATGCCGCGGATGGACGGGCTGGCCGCCGGTGCCGAGATCAGGCGCACGATGCCGGAGACCGCGGTGGTGATCCTGACGACGTTCTCCGAGGACGCGTACATCGCCCGGGCCCTGGGCGACGGCGCGAGCGGGTTCCTGCTCAAGTCCGGCGACCCCCGCGAGCTGATCGCCGGCCTGAAGGCTGCCGCGGAAGGTGCCGCCTACCTGTCGCCCCGGGTGGCCCAGCGGGTGATCGCGGAGCTGAGCTCCGGCTCCGGCGGCGGTGCGATGGCCCGGGCCGCGGTCGCCAAGGAGCAGGTCGCGGTCCTGAGTCCGCGGGAGCTGGAGGTCCTCGGGCTGCTCGGCGCCGGGCTGTCCAACGCCGAGATCGCCCAGCGGCTGTTCCTGGTCGAAGGCACCGTGAAGGCCTACGTCAGCGCCGTTCTGCTCCGGCTCGGAGTCAGGAACCGGGTCCAGGCCGCGATCGTCGCCTACGAGGCCGGCCTGGTCGCCCGCTGACCTGCTGGAAGGGCGGCCCGGACCGGCCGAACGACGCTCCGGGTGGTGACACCGTGTGGACACCCGGTCATGGGATAGTGGACCTTCCCCGGGGACCTCACCTCCCGGAATCGACACCAGCAGCTCTGGGGCCAGGCGGCCCCTCTCACAGAATCGGGGATCCAGGTCGTGACCGACTCGCACAACTCCGGACAGCACAAGGACCGGGAAGCGGCGGCGGCCGAGGTCCGGAGAATGTGGCAACCGACCCCATCCTGGACCCAGCCGGACCCGAACCCGGTGCCCGCTCGCGACCCAGAGTCACCGGACGAGACCGAGGAGAAGCCGGACGCGCTGTCCCAGGAGTACCCGGGCGACTCGTGGTCCCGGCCGGCTCAGCAGTCGGCTCCCTGGGCCCAGCCGCACAACCCGCCGCCCGCCTCGTCCTGGGCCCAGCCGGCCGCCGACACGGACAGTTCGTGGACGCAGCCGGAGCCGGTCGAGTACGACGAGTCCGACCAGGCGCACGCCGGCATCCACAGCGGCGACGACGAGAGCACGAGCGCACCGGCTGCGAGCGCCACAGACTCGAGCACGTCAGGCACCGGTCCAGGCACGTCGGCCCCAGAGACGTCCGGTACAGACGCTGGGGAGGCACCAGCCGCAGCCGGCCCGGCCGATGGTGGTGCCCCGGTCTTCGGTGGTCCGTCGTTCCACGGATCCGGCCATGGCAGCCCGGCAGGCGGCGGCGCGCCGGCTCAGGGCGGTCAGCAGCTGTCCCCGGCAGCACAGCACTTCTTCCCCCAGGGCATCCCCGGCCGGCACCCGGCGCAGCAGCGCGAGGTGTCCTACCGGACCGACGAGCTGATCCAGGCGCTGCCGTTGCCGCGGGAGGCTCCGGCCGAACGCGGCATCCGCAGTGCGCTGCGGCTCCGTCCGGGCAGCGCCGAGCGGCTGGAGCGGATCGCACGGGCCACCGCGGCGACCGCGTTCCGCCGGCCGGTGACGATCGTGGTCGCCAACCCGAAGGGCGGCTCCGGCAAGACGCCGACCACGCTGCTCCTCGCCGGCGCGCTCGGTCAGGCCCGTGGCGGCGGGGTGGTCGCGTGGGACAACAACGAGCTGCGCGGCAACATGCACCTGCGCACGCACGACACGAACAGCCGGTCCACCGTCACGGACATGCTGCAGGCGATGCCGATGCTGACCCAGCCGGACGCGCGGCTCGGTGACGTCGCGGCGTACCTGCGTCACCAGGTGGCCGGGCAGTACGACGTGCTGACGTCCGCGACCACGACGTACGCGCAGATCGAGGCGAAGGACTTCGACCAGATCCACCGGCTGCTGAGCCGGTTCTACAAGGTCCTGGTCATCGACACCGGGAACAACGAGGGCTCCAGCAACTGGCGCGAGGCGATGAAGGCGGCCGACGCCCTCGTCATCCCGATCAAGTGGAAGAGCCTGTCCTGCGCGGCCGCCGTGCAGATGCTCGAGGAGCTGGACAACCAGGGGCCGGAGGCGCAGCGACTGATCCGCCGCGCGGTGATCGCGGTCTCGAACGGTCCCGGCGACGTGAACAAGGAGGTGGAGAAGCAGCTCCGGCCGTACTTCGAGTCGCGTGCGGCCGCTGTGGTCGACATCCCGACCGACCAGCACATCGCGGCCGAGGGCCCGCTGGACCACTCGGCGCTGCAGCCGTCGACCCGTCGCTCCGCTCTGGAGCTCGCGGCCAAGGTGTCCGAGCAGATCACCATCGCGCTGAACGTTCCGCGCTGATCCACCTGCCGAGGTCGCCCAGTCCCCCGAGGACTGGGCGACTTCGTCGTTCTCAGGCGTCGCGACGGGTCAGGACGCGGGTGCCCGCGAAGAGGGCAACCATCACCCAGGCCACCAGCACCACGACGCTCAACGTGGGGGAGAGCGGGTCGGTCGTACCGCTGAGGTAGTTCTGCCCCGCGCCTCCGGGCAGGAGGGCAGCGACCCACACGAGCGGACGCAGGCCGCTCTGCCCGAGCATGAGCGGCAGCACCATCAGCAGGAGGAAGGCCGCGGTCAGCGTGCCCGCCGTGCTGCGGATGATCCAGGCGATCCCGAGTGAGAACAGGCCGGCCAGCGTCAGATAGAACGCGACCGACAGCAGGTCCGTCACGAGCAGGCCCGCGTCCCAGTCGGCCCACTTGCCCGCCAGTACGCCGCCTGAGACCGCCGCCACAGCGGCCAGCACCAGCCCGTACGCGAACAGTACGGGCGCCAGCACGATCGCCTTGGCCAGGACGACGTTCCGCCGTACCGGAGTCCACTGGAGGGTCGACCGGATGCTGCCGGTGGCGTACTCCGAGGTGACCGGGAGCAGAGCGAAGGCCGCGACGACCACCTGCAGGAACAGGGCGGCCGAGATCCCGAACTCGCCGACCAGGTCCGGGCCGACTACCTGCCCGGGCTCCGGGTGGTCGTTGTCGTACGCCGTCCCGAGACCGAACTGGAGGCCCAGCAGGGCCGTCAGCAGCAGCGCGGAGGCGATGTTCAGCCAGCTCGACCGGACGGTCCAGAGCTTGGTCGATTCGGAGCGCACCGCGTCCGCGAGCCGAGGGCTCGACCTGACCGTGAGCGTTGCCGTGGTCATCTTTCACCTGCTTCTACGAGTTCGGGCTCGACCTGAGCCTGACGCTTGCGGAGACGGTGCCGGACGACCTCGACGATCAGCGTGACCAGCAGGGCGAGGCCGATCCCGAGGACGACACCCTTGAGCGGGTTGTCCTCGAAGGCCCTTCCGCCGATGTAGCCGACCAGGGCGCAGTACAGGCCCCAGCTGATCGCCGCGAGTCCGGCGAAGAACGAGAATTTGCGGGGTGGGTAGCGCACCGAGCCCATCGTCAGCGTGACGGCGGTGCGCCCACCCGGGACGTAGCGGGCCACGACCAGGACCAGTCCGCCACGTTCGGCCAGGGCGCGCTGCGCCCACAGGCTCATGGCGTACCGCTTGGTGCCCGGTTTCAGTCGGTCCAGCATCCGGCCACCGGCTCCGCGTCCCAGTGCGTAGGAGACGTGGTCGCCCACGAAGGCACCGGCCGCCGCGACCACGACGACGCCCCACAGCTTCGGCTCACCGGTCGCCGCGAACACCCCCGCCGTCACGACCAGCGTCTCGCTGGGCACCGCCGGGAAGAACCCGTCCAGCGCCGCGAACCCCCACAGCGCCAGATAGATCCACCACGACGACATCAGCTCCTCAGTGAAGTGCAGAATCGCGTCACTCATCCGCGTCCTCGCTTCGCACGGGCGCGGTTGAGGCACGAGACACGCTGTGTTGGATGATGCCGTCGCCTCGCTCGGTCATGAGGCCACGCCGTACTGGACGCTGTCGGCCGTGAGCTCCATGTAGGCCTCTTCCAGCGAGGCGTGCTCGGTGTGGAGCTGGTGGAGCCGAACTCCGAGCTCGTGCGCGAGGTCACCGACTCGCTCCGCCGGTACGCCGGTCACGATCAGCCGGTCGTCCGCCGACTCCACCCGCTCGGCCTCCGCGGTGAGGCGATCCCGCAGTACGGCGAAATCCGCACTGTCCGGCACCCGTACGACGACCGTCGTCCGGGAGCCGCCCGCGATCACCTCGGTCACCGGGGCGTCGGCGATCAGCCGTCCCCGGCCGATCACCACGAGCTGGTCGGCGGTCAGCTGCATCTCGCTCATCAGGTGGCTGGACACGAACACGGTCCTGCCCTCGGCCGCGAGCGAGCGCATCAGCCGGCGTACCCAGCGGACGCCGTCCGGGTCGAGACCGTTCACCGGCTCGTCGAACATCAGCACCTCGGGGTCTCCGAGCAGGGCGCCCGCGATGCCGAGTCGCTGACCCATGCCGAGCGAGAACTCGCCGGCCCGTTTCCGGGTGACCGAGTCCAGGCCGACGATCGAGAGCACCTCGTCCACCCGGCTGACCGGGATGCCGTTGCTCTCCGCCATCGCGATCAGGTGGTTCCGGGCGGTCCGGCGCGGGTGCAGAGCCTTGGCGTCGAGCAGCGCGCCCACCTTGGCGAGCGGCCTGGGCCAGGCGGCGTACGGGCGTCCGTCGACCAGCGCGGTGCCCTCCGTCGGAGTGTCGAGGCCGAGAATCATCCTCATGGTGGTCGACTTGCCCGCGCCGTTCGGCCCGAGGAAGCCGGTCACCCGGCCGGGCGCGACGGTGAGGTCGAGCGCGTCCACCGCCACGGTGTCGCCGTACCTCTTGCTGAGTCCTTCGAGCGTGATCACGCCGGAGCCCCTCCTGATTCGCAGTGTTGACTCGAACCTAGGAATCCGGGACCCCGGTCCACATCCGGCCGTCGGCTGGTCCTACCCCCTACTTTCGTCAGGTGTTCCCGGACCTGTGGATACGCCGTCGGGGCGGTGGACCGGAGTGGATACCATCTGTGCGTGAACGGCCGGCAGTACCGCGGGCCGCTGGAAGAAGCACCACCGTCTCTGAGGAGTGAACGTGCCGGAAGTCAAGGTCCATCTGGTCGGCGTCGAGGGCGAGGCTGAGCGGAGTGTGACCGAGACGACGACGGTCGGGGAGCTGTTCGCCGAGATCTTCGGTCAGGACCGCTCCGCCATCGCCGCCCGGGTCAACGGCGAGCTGCGCGACCTGTCCCGGGTGGTCGCCGACGGTGACGAGATCGAGCCGGTGAAGGCCGGGTCCGAGGACGGCCGCGCGATCATCCGGCACTCGACCGCGCACGTGCTCGCGCAGGCGGTGCAGGAGCTGTTCCCCGAGGCGAAGCTGGGCATCGGCCCGCCGGTGGAGAACGGGTTCTACTACGACTTCGACGTGCCGACGCCGTTCACCCCGGACGACCTGGGCAAGCTCGAGAAGAAGATGCAGCAGATCATCAAGGAGCGGCAGCGGTTCAGCCGCCGGGTGGCCAGCGACGGCGACGCCCGCACCGAGCTCGCCGCCGAGCCGTACAAGCTGGAGCTGATCGGCATCAAGGGCTCGGCCGCCGACGCCGCCGAGGGGGCGAGCGTCGAGGTCGGCGGCGGCGAGCTGACGATCTACGACAACGTCCGGCGCGACGACTCGGTCGCCTGGAAGGACCTGTGCCGTGGCCCGCACGTGCCCGCGACCGGGTATCTGGGCAACTTCAAGCTGATGCGGACGGCGGCGGCGTACTGGCGGGGGAGCGAGAAGAACCCGCAGCTCCAGCGGATCTACGGCACCGCGTGGGAGTCTCGCGACGAGCTCAAGGCGTACCTGACCCGGCTCGAGGAGGCCGCCAAGCGCGACCACCGCAAGCTCGGCACCGAGCTCGACCTGTTCAGCTTCCCGGACGAGATCGGTTCCGGGCTCGCGGTGTTCCACCCGAAGGGCGGCGTGCTGCGCAAGGTGATGGAGGACTACTCCCGCCAGCGCCACGTCGAGGACGGGTACGAGTTCGTCTACTCGCCGCACATCACCAAGGCGCAGCTGTTCCAGACCTCGGGCCACCTGGACTGGTACGCCGACGGCATGTACCCGGCGATGCACCTGGACGAGGAGCGCGGCGCCGACGGCCAGCTCCGCAAGCAGGGCCAGGACTACTACCTGAAGCCGATGAACTGCCCGATGCACAACCTGATCTACGCCGCCCGGGGCCGGTCGTACCGGGAGCTCCCGCTGCGGCTGTTCGAGTTCGGCACCGTCTACCGGCTGGAGAAGTCCGGCGTCGTGCACGGGATGACCCGGGCTCGCGGCTTCACCCAGGACGACGCGCACATCTACTGCACCCGCGAGCAGATGCGCGACGAGTTGCGCAAGCTGCTCACGTTCGTGCTCGGGCTGCTGGCCGACTACGGCCTGGACGACTTCTACCTCGAGCTGTCCACGAAGAACCCGGACAAGTTCGTCGGCTCCGACGAGGTCTGGGACGAGGCCACCGAGACGCTGCGGGAAGTTGCCGAGGGCTCCGGTCTGGAGCTGGTGCCGGATCCGGGCGGCGCGGCGTTCTACGGCCCGAAGATCTCCGTCCAGGCCAAGGACGCGATCGGCCGGACCTGGCAGATGTCGACCATCCAGCTGGACTTCAACCTGCCGGAGCGGTTCGAGCTGGAGTACACCGCGCCGGACGGTTCCCGGCAGCGGCCGGTGATGATCCACCGCGCGCTGTTCGGCTCGATCGAGCGGTTCGTCGCGGTGCTGACCGAGCACTACGCCGGTGTCTTCCCGCCGTGGCTGGCCCCGGTCCAGGTGGTCGGCATCCCGGTGACCGACGGCCACGTCGACTACCTGCACGACGTCGCCGCGCAACTGATGGCCCAGGGCGTCCGGATCGAGGTGGACGCCTCCGACGACCGGATGCAGAAGAAGATCCGGAACGCGCAGAAGGCCAAGGTGCCGTTCATGCTGATCGCCGGTGACAACGATGTGGCCATGGCCTCGGTCTCCTTCCGGTACCGCGACGGCTCGCAGAAGAACGGCGTACCGATCGCCGACGCGATCGCCGAGATCGTCGAGGCGGTCGGGAAGCGCGTCCAGGTATGACGGATCTCCCCGACCAGCCCTCCGGCGCCGGCGTACCGCATTCGCCGTACGAGCCGGACGAAGTGGTGGCCCAGGAGGGCGTTGGGGTGCCGGATCCGTTCATGCGGTTGTGGACACCGCACCGGATGGCCTACATCGAGGGCGAGAACAAGCCGACCAGCGACGAGGCCGGGGTGGGGTGCCCGTTCTGCCGGCTGCCCGGGCTGCCGGACAGTGACGCGTTGATCGTGCACCGCCGGGCGACGGCGTACGCGGTGCTGAACCTGTATCCGTACAACCCCGGCCACCTGATGGTGGTGCCGTTCCGGCACGTCGCGGACTACACCGAGCTGACCGGGGACGAGGTCGCCGACGCCGCGACCCTGACCCGGCAGGCGATGCGTGCGATCCGGACGGTGTCCGGAGCGCACGGGTTCAACATCGGCATGAACCAGGGCGAGATCGCGGGTGCCGGGATCGCGGGACACCTGCACCAGCACGTCGTCCCGCGCTGGTCGGGCGACACGAACTTCATGCCGGCCATCGCACACACGAAAGTGCTGCCGCAACTGCTCCCGGACACCCGGGCGCTGCTGGCGAAGTCCTGGCCGAGCGAGCCGTGACGCGGATCGCCCCACCCGTAGCAGCGGGTGGGGCGACCCGTCGACTGCTGGACGACTCGCCGGCGCGGTGCGGCGCGGCGCACTTCGGCCAGCGGAAGCACATCCTCGAGCACCAGTATCCCGCGCCGGCGTCCTGGTCGATACCCGGCAGGAGCCCGTCAGCGCAGGAACAGCGGCAGCAGTGGGTCGACGATGCCCAGCAGGGTGTCGAGCGAGACCTCGCGCGGCGGGTTGGTCAGCCCGGTGACGCGGACCACGCGGCGACCCTGACGGAAGACCAGTTCACCCTCGTCCGGCAGGTAGTAGCCGGGCCGACCGATCGGAGCGAGGCGTGGCGGCGGCACCCGGTCCGCCTCCGGGATCGTCGGCTGGTCGAAGGCCTCGACAATCGCGACCGTCGCGTCGTACGTCCCCCAGATGCAGGTCAGTGCACCGTCCACCCGGTAGTCCCGGCGCAGCTGGACGTGCACGCCGACGAACCGTTCGGCCGCCGAGTTCGACACCTGGCACGCGGAGTCGGACTGCCGGGCGTCCCGCAGCGCCATCGGTACGGCGTCCCGCGCGGCCAGCGCGATGGCCACGGCCCCGGCGCGGTCGATGCCGCTCGCCGTACCGCGGTCGATCCCGCCGGCCGGGGTGATCCGGACGGTGCGATCGGCGACCGCGAAGACGATCCGGGACTCGGCGATCCGGGCGTCCGGACCGAGCTCGGACACTGGCTCCGACGAGCCGGTTCCGGCGAGCAGCCGGTCGAGGGAGTCGGGCTGCCGGGGGAGTGCGCTGACTCCGACGGTCACCGGCCGGCCCTCGACCAGGAGCGTGCAGAGATCCAGCGCGGGCAGGCCGCCGTCGTTCCAGGAGTTCGGGTTCGCGGTGACGGTGACGCGCAGTGAGGCGGTAAGGGTACGGGTGATCGCCGTACAGACCTGGGGTCCGGGGGCGCCCGCCGTACCGTCGAGGCCCTCGGCCTGTGGAGGGGCGACCACGGTGGGGACGACGGCGGGTGCCGGCGAGGCACTGGGAACGGGGCCGGCACCGTCGGCGCGGCGGGCCACCGAGCAGGCCGGCGTCATCAGGCCAAGAGCGAGGAGACAGGCCACCGCGCGGAGCCGTCCGGTTCGCCGTCGCATGCAGCACCTCCAACCCTTACCCTGGGCCTCCAGCATCGCGCGAAACCGGCTCCCGCGCAGGTTCGTCCCGCCGCGGAACCGGCCGGCCGGGTGCTGTGTGACCCGATGGTGATCCGGCTCGACTACGATCGCGTCGCCATGCTTAACAGATTCCGGCAGTTCTGGACCAAGGTGATCACCCCGATCGCCAACCTCCTGCTCAAGCTCGGCGTGAGCGCCGACGTGGTCACGCTGGTGGGCACCATCGGGGTGTCCGCCGGTGCACTGATCTTCTTCCCCCGCGGCCAGTTGTGGCTGGGCGTGGTGATCATCACCTGCTTCGTGTTCTCCGACCTGATCGACGGCCACATGGCGCGGACGTCGGGGACGTCGTCGAAGTGGGGTTCGTACCTGGACTCCACCCTCGACCGGCTCGGCGACGGCGCGGTCTTCGGCGGCCTGGTGATGTACTACGCCAACTCCAACGCCGGCGACTCGACGCTGATGGCCGCGGTCACGCTGTGGGCGCTGGTGATGGGCGCGACCACGTCGTACGCGCGAGCCAAGGCTGAGAGCCTCGGACTGAAGGCGAGCGGCGGCCTGGCCGAGCGCGCCGACCGGCTGGTCTCGGTGCTGGTGATCGCGTTCTTCTCCGACGTGCTCGACCTGCCGATCCTGCTCAAGATCGTCCTCTGGGCGCTCGCGATCGCCAGCACGATCACGGTGATCCAGCGCTCGCTCTCGGTCCGCAAACAGGTGCTCGCCGACCCGGCGAACGCCGGCCTGGACACGCCGCCCGCGCCCACCGAGCCTCCGGCCGAACCCGACGCCAAGAACTGATGGACGGTCTTCGCCAGCGGGTGGTCGACCGTGCCTTCGCCCTGGCCTGGACCCTGGTACGACGGCTGCCCGAACGGACCGTCACCTGGATCTTCCGCCAGGCCGCCGACCAGGTCGTCCGGCGGAACGGCCGGGGCGTACGGCGGCTGCGCGGCAACCTGGCGGTCGTCCGTCCGGACGCGACCCCGGACGAGCTCGACGCGCTGACCCGCGCGGGGATGCGGTCGTACCTGCGCTACTGGCAGGAGGCGTTCCGGCTGCCCGAGTGGACCGACGACGAGATCGTCGGCCGGGTCCGCACGGTCAACGAGAAGCTGCTGCGGGACGCGTACGCGGCCGGCCGGGGGGTGATCTGCGCGCTGCCGCACCTGGCGAACTACGACCACGCCGGCGCCTGGGCCGGCCGGACCGGAATGCCGGTGTCGACGGTGGCGGAGAGGCTGCGGCCGGAGTCCCTGTTCGACCGCTTCATTGCCTATCGCAAGAAGCTGGGGATGGAGGTGCTCCCGCTGAGCGGCGGCGACGGGGACGTCGTCGCCGTCCTGGCGGAGCGGCTCCGGGCCGGCGGGTTCGTCTGCCTGGTGGCCGACCGCGACCTGTCGGAGCGTGGTGTGCCGGTCACGTTCTTCGGCCGGCGGTCCCGGATGCCAGCCGGCCCGGCCGCGCTGAGCCTGCGGACCGGTGCGCCGCTGATCCCGGCGACGCTGCACTACGAGGGCTCCGCGCTGGTGATCACGTTCCACGACACCGTCGACCCCGAGGGCGGCGCCGCCGCGATGACCCAGCACTGCGCCGACGCGTTCGCCCGGGGCATCGCCGCGCACCCCGAGGACTGGCACATGCTGCAGAGGATCTTCCTGGACGAGTGACAATCGTCTGGTGAGGATCGGTCTGGTGTGCCCGTACTCGCTGGGCACGCCCGGCGGGGTGCAGAACCACGTCCGCGACCTCGCCGAGGCCCTGCTCGCCGTCGGTCACGACGTCTCCGTCCTCGCGCCCGTCGACGACACCGACGCGGTCCCGCCGTACGTCGTGTCGTCCGGCCGCGCCGTCGGTGTCCCGTACAACGGCTCGGTCGCGCGTGTCACCTTCGGCCCGCGGACGGCAGCCCGGGTGAAGTCCTGGCTGGCCGACGGGCACTTCGACGTCGTCCACGTGCACGAACCGACCACGCCGAGTGCGTCGATCATCGCGCTGTGGTCGGCCGGCGGGCCGTTCGTGGCCACCTTCCACACCTGGCAGGTCCGGTCCCGCGCGATGAGCGCCGCGGCCGGGCTGCTCCGGCCGGCCCTGGAGAAGATCGACGCCCGGATCGCGGTCTCGGAGAACGCCCGCTCGATGATGGTCCAGCACATCGGCGGCGAGGCCGTCGTGATCCCCAACGGGCTGTACACCGACCGCTTCCAGGGCGATCCGCGCCCGGAGTGGCTGGGGGACGACGGCACGATCAGCTTCCTCGGCCGGCTGGACGAGCCGCGCAAGGGTCTTGGCGTCCTGCTCGCGGCGGTCCCGGCGCTGGTCGCCGAACGGCCCCGGCTGAAGGTCCTCGTCGCGGGCGCCGGCCAGGCGGACGAGGCCCGGCGCTCGCTGCCCGCGGGCTGTCGGGACAACGTCCTGTTCCTCGGCGCGATCGACGACCGGGCGCGTGCCGACATGCTCGCCGGTTCGGACCTGTACGTCGCGCCGCACCTGGGCGGCGAGTCCTTCGGCATCGTCCTGCTCGAGGCGATGGCCGCGGGCGCACCTGTGCTCGCCAGCGACCTGGCCGCCTTCCGGCAGGTGCTGGACGGCGGCCGGCTCGGCGACTTGTTCGAGCCCGGTGACGTTCGCGAACTGACGACGCACACGCTTCGGCTGCTGAGCACCCCCGACGAACGCTACAAACTCCGCCTCGCCGGACTGACCGCCGTACAGCGCTACGACTGGTCGGTGCTGCTGCCGGAGCTGCTGTCGGTCTACGAGCTGGTCGCCCGGCGGTGAGTCAGGTCAGCTCCGCGACCGCGCGGACGATGCTCACAGTGGCGTAGCCGTCAGTGAGAAGGGCGAGATCGGTCCCTTCGTCGGCCCGGTCGCGGTTCTCCTCGACCGACGTACGGACGAAGTCCTGGCCGGACTCGGCGACGGCCATCGAGACCTGGCCGAACCGGGCGAGTACGGCGGTTTCGAGGCCTTTCACGTCGTCTGCCGGGCGGTCGGGCACGTTCAGGTTGAGCACGAATCCATCCCGCAGCTCCTGCAGCCGCGGCAGCAGGTCGCGAACGTACTGAGCAGCCGTCGCCCAGTGGTGTGCCTCGTCGCTGGCCGCGTCGAGCACTCGCAAGGCGTTGCCACCGCGCTCGGCGCTGAGCGGTGACAGCACGTCGAGCGAGGCGGCCATGGCCGGCATCCCGTACGCGGCCGCCGTGAACGCGGCTCCGCAGGTTCCCGAGTGCAGGATCGCTCGTCCGGCGTTCGCGCCGCGGTTGATCCCGGACAGCAGGAGATCGGGAGCCGGTCCGAAGGTGCCGAGGGTGGCGAGTACCACGATGTACGCCGGTGAGGCGGCGACGCCGTACTTGGCTATGCCGTCGAAGTCGTTGCGGGTGATCGTGACCCGGCCGTCGTCGGTGTAGGCGCTCAAGGCCGCGCTCACACCGCTGGCCTCCTCGGACGGCGCGGCCACCACGACGTCGAAGCCCTCGGCGGCGGCCGCCCTGGCGAGCGCGCGCAGCCCGGGCGAGTGGATGCCGTCGTCGTTGGTGATCAGGACGCGCCCGGTCACGACGACTCCAGTGGTTCGAGCTCGACCAGCTCGACCACCTCGGCGATCGCGTCCGCGCGCCCGGCGCCGAGTCCGTGCTGGGTGATGTTGAGCGTTCCCGCGGCCGCACCCGTGCGGATCGCGTCCTTCATCTCACCGCCCTGCGCGAGGACGGCGACCACACCGGCGGTCATCGAGTCGCCGGCACCGCGGTGGTCCCGCACGGAGAGCTCGGGGACCCGGACCTGGTAGACCTCGGTGCCCACGACCGCGATCGCGGGCTTCTCCGCCCGGCTGACCACGACTGTGCCGGCACCGCGGTCCTGCAGCTGCCGGGCCGCCTTGACGACGGATGCCTCGTCCTTCCGGTCGGCCAGGCCGTCGGCGTGCAACTCCTCGTCACTGACCTTGATGAACGTCGGCTTCACCTCCAGCACAGCCTCCAGGTGCTCGCCGGCCAGGTCGGCCGCGATCGGGGTACCGTTGCGCTGCAGGTCGGAGCCGAGACGGGTGTAGAAATCCGGT
Organism: Kribbella turkmenica; assembly: GCF_004348725.1. Lineage (GTDB taxonomy): Bacteria > Actinomycetota > Actinomycetes > Propionibacteriales > Kribbellaceae > Kribbella > Kribbella turkmenica. Next base: position 6,004 of record NZ_SMKR01000087.1, on the reverse strand, counting down.
GGGACCAGCGACGGGTCGGCGGCACCGCTGAGCACGCAGATACTCGCCTTCAACCCCTCGGCCAGGGCGAGCGCGTACAACTCGTCGCCGTCGTGCCGGCCGAGCGGGGACCCGGGATTCTCGGCTACCACGTGGCGCTCGTCGTCGCGGCGCTCGTGGATGTACCAGCCGGAGTCCGCGTGCCGCCGGACCGCCTTGAGCTCGAGCCCCTCGATGTCGAACAGGGAGCTCAGGACGCGGCCGACCTCACCCCTGCCGAGCAGGGCGCAGAACGTGACCGGGACCTTCAGGGCGGTGATCATGCGGGCCTGCCAGAGACCTTGGCCGCCGGCGTGCAGATGCAGTTCGGGTTCTTCGCGCACCTGTTCGACCGTCACGGTCAGCTGCGGCAGCGGCGCGAACACCATCACACCCTCGCCCATCAGCACTCCTCTCACCGGGGACTCCCCAGTACCCAAAGCGAGCCGAGGTGACCGTGGCTAGGACCTGCGGGCGCGGAAGGCGTTCAGGAGCGCGGAGCGGGCGTCGGTCGAGATCGAGTCGGCGGGCAGGTCGGCCAGCGACGCCGTGGTCAGGCACATCTGCTCGAGGTAGCGCTCGCAGCCGTCGCAGAGCGCGAGGTGATCGACGAAGTCCTGCTCCGCAGCCGTGCTCAGCTCGCCCTCCAGGTACGACGTGACCTTCTCGACGAACTCGCGGCAGTCAAGAGGACTCATCCGCGTCCTCGCTTCGCTCCGGGCGCGGACGAGGCACAAGTCGCGCTTCCCTTGATGATGAACTCGCTCCGCTCGTTCATGACACCTCGCCTTCCCGCAGGTAGTACTTCTCCAGTTTGCCGCGCAGGAACGCCCGTGCCCGGTGCAGCAGCACCCGCTGGTTCGCTGCGGTGATCCCGAGAAGTTCGCACACCTCGTCGTACGGGCGGCCCTCGACGTCCCGCAGTACGACGACCAGCCGCTGGCGCTCGGGGAGCTCGGCGAGCGCCTCGTTGAGGCGCTCGCGGACCTCCCCGCCGAGCAAGCCCTGCTCCGGTGACGGCCAGGCCGGCGGAAAGTCCCACCAGTGACCGGGGAACGGGTCGCCGGCCGAGCGGAAGCGGCTGGGGTCGACCGTCGGTCCGGAGTCGTCGACGCTGCTCATCGGAACCACCTTGTGCTCGCGGAACCCGCGCCGCTTGGCCCTGTTGGTGAGGATCCGGTAGACCCAGGTCTTCAGCGACGACCGGCCCTCGAACCGCTCAATGCCCTCGATCACCGCCAGCCAGGTCTCCTGCACGACCTCCGCTGCCGACTCCTCGGTCGACACGAACGACCGCGCCACCCGGAGCATTCCGCCCGACCAGCCGTCCAGCAGCAGCGCGAACGCATCCTGGTCCCCGCATCGCAACCGCTCGGCCAGGACGTCGTCCGCCGGCAACCCTGCCATCGGCTCAGCGTAGTGGAGCACGGTGCCGGGCCCAGCCGAGTGCCGCGCCGGCCAGCGCGACCGCGCCGGTCAGCATCCATCCCGACACGTAGACGCCGAACTGCTTGCTCACGGCACCGAACACCAGTGCGAACGGCGTGAACACCAGCCACGACAGCGCCCCGACCCCGGACACCACGCCGGTCCGGATCGTCGACGGTACGGCGTCGTGCAGCAGTCGGCTGACGAAGATGCCGATCACCACCAACAGGAACGTCAGCACGACCATGGCGATCGTCAACGCCACCAGGTCGCGGCTACTCGTCAGCGTGAGGCAGGCGGCCAGCATGACCAGGACGACGACCGCCACCGGGACCGGCCGGTCGAGGCGGAGCCGGCCGGCCAGCAACCCGCCGGCACCGAGCATCCCGACCATCAGCGCCCAGAACGGTCCGTAGTACACGGGCGACGCCTCGAGCGTGATCAGCCACAACGGACCGAACTCGAACATCGCCTGCAGGATCATCGCGGCCATCAGCGACGCCGCGGCGATCGGGACGAGTCGCCCGCGGTGCGTGATCGCCCGGTAGGTGACCGCCAGGTGCTCCCGCAGCGACGTCCGCTCGCCGGCCTGGTGCAGCCGAGGCTCGCAGAACCGGGTCAGCGCGACCAGGTAGAACACCACGAACGGCAGCGTCAGGAAGTACGTCGCCCGCGTCGACAACAGCGCGGCGAGCCAGCCGCCGGCCAGCGCGCTCGCCACCAGCGCGACACTCTCGACGAACCGGACCCGGCCGATCTCACGTTCGTACGCCTGGCTGTCCCCGGTCTCCTCGAGCACCACGTCGTACACGACGGCCTCCATCGTGCCGGAGTACATCGCGAAGTACAGGCCGAACAGCAGCGCGGCGACGATGTACGTCGGGACGTTCCAGCTGACCGCGCCGACGAGCACGCTCAGCACCAGCGCCACGCCCGCGAGCATCAGCACGCCGCGGCGTGACCAGCGATCGGCGAGGACGCCCGACGCAACCTCGGCGAGCGGGACGAGCGCGGCGTACGCGGCGACCATCACCCCGATCGTCGCCGCGTCGAACCCGATCTCGCTCATGAACAGCTTCTCGACCGGCACCCACAGAGCGAAGCCCTGAAGGAAGGTGCCCACCCACAGCGGCAGCACCCGCCGCCGCAGGTCGCTCGCAGGGACCGCGCACTGCTCGATCTCGACCGTTGTGGCGGTGGCGGTGGCGGTGGCGTTCGACATGACTACCTCTGCAGGGGCTCGGGTATCCGTTCAGCCCTGCAGTGTCACGAGCCGCCGAAGCGTTACACGAGCCTGGCGGCGGTCGCCTGGATCTTCTCCATGTCGCCCGGCGTCGGGTGCCACGGCAGCTGCAGCGGGTCGTCCTCGTAGCGCGGAACCACGTGCAGGTGGGTGTGGAACACGCTCTGCCAGGCCGTGGCGCCGATGCAGCTGAGCAGGTTGGCGCCGTCGGCGTCCAGGCGCTCGATCACGCGGCTGACCAGAGACTGGGCGAGCAGGGTCGCCGCGGTCAGGTCTTCGGCGTCGGCCTCGCGCAGGTCGGTCGAGTGCGCCCGCGGCACTACCAGCAGGTGGCCGGCGGTCGCCGGGTTGATGTCCATGAACGCGATCGCCCGCTCGTTCGACGCCACCTGGGTCGACGGAACGCTCCCGGCCACGATCCCGCAGAAAAGACAGTTCTCGGTCATCGGCCCAGGCTAGGGCACGTCTGGCGATAAACTGCGCGGGCCGGACCCCGCCGCCCGAGCGGCCGGCCCCGAGGAGTCTCATGCCGGACGAACTGCTGCGCCCGACCATCGGCACAGGCGTGGACCTGAAGGTGCGCCCGTGGCGGCTGATGTCCCAGGCGTACGTGGCCTTCTTCGGCGGGGCGATCGCGTCGACAGTGATCACCTTCCTGAACGCCCGGCGCCTGGGAGTGAGCGCGGGCCGGCGCGGCCTCATCCTGCTGACCGGCGTCGGCGGTGTGGCTGCGGTGATCGCCGTCTTCGTCCTGTCCGGCGGCGACCGCGACTACCCGTACGGACTCCGGATCGCGGTCCGGGTGATTGCTGTCGGGTGCTGCCTGGTCCAGCTTCACCTCCAGCGCCCGATGGACCGGGCGTTTCAGTTGCGCGGCGGCGACTATGCCTCACTCTGGGGCCCGGGCATCGGGGCGGTGGCCGGCGGCATCGCGGCCGACACCTTGATCGAGGAACTCGTGGCGAGGTCGCTGTGAACGAACCGATCGAGGCCCGCCTGCAGATGGCCGGTCACTGGCTGCGCATCGGCCACCCCGAACGCACTCTGGACGAGCTCCAGGGGCTGTGGGGTGACGCGGCCGTCGACTACCGCGCGTACCTGTTCCGCGGCGCCGCCCTGCATGCGCTCGATCGCAACGCCGAGGCTGTCGACGTCCTGAAGGACGGACTCGCCCAGCACGGCCCGTTCCTCCCGATGCTGCACGTTCTCGGGTCGTCCTTGCGGGCCGAAGGCTGCCTGCCGGAGGCGGAGGCCGCCTTCCTCCAGGGCCTCAGCCTGGACCCGAACGACCCGGACCTGCTGATCGGGTACGCGCACGTCTGTCTCGCCGCCGGGCAGGCCGGGAAGGCGAGCGCCCTGGTCGAGCGCGCCGCCTCGCACGCACCCGAGAGTGCCGTGGTCTCGGCGGCCCGCGCCCAGGTCGCGTTCGCGCTCGGCAAGGATCGCGACATGCACCGGCACAGCACCGAGGCGCTCGCGTACGACCCCGAGGACCCGGGCACCCGGGCGCTGCACGGCACGTCGTCGATGCTCACCGGCGACTCGCGGTCCGGCTACGCGTCGTTCGCCTCCGCGGCAGCCGCCCATCCCGGCGACCCGGACCTGCGTGCGGCGGCTCGCGAGGCGAAGCTGATGAACCATCCGCTGATGCGTCCGCTGCGCCCGTTCCAGCGGTTCAACCCGCTGGTCGTCTGGGTCGCGGCCGTCGCGGTGATCTACGGCCTCCGCCTCGCCGGCCTGGCGCCGCTCGCGGTCGTAGTCGCCATCGGCTGGTTCGGCTTCTGCATCTATTCCTGGGTCGCCCCACCCCTCGTCCGCCGCTGGATCAGCAGGAAATGGGGCGCATGACCGCACCGGTGCCACGCCTCCGGCGCGGCGGGTCATGGGGCTGGAACTCGCGGCCTTCCCTCGTCCCTCCAGTCGCTGCGCTCCCTCCACTTCTCATTCCAGGCCGGGAGGCCCCATGACCGACCGGATCGACGCGCTGCGAAAGGCTGTCGAGGCCAACCCGGACGACGTGCTGCTGCGGCTCGTGCTGGCCGAGTCGCTGGTGACCGCCGGCGACCTCGAGCCGGCTCTCGACCAGTACGTCGTACTGCTCGATCAGCAGGGGCTGCCGGACGACCAGTTGGTGCCGGTCGGTGAGCTGGCGGCGGCGAAGGGGCGGCTGGCGTTGTTGCGGAGCCTGCTCGAGGCGGCCCGGCTGCAGGGTGTCGTCGAGGGCACCGGGCGGCTGCAGCAGTTGGTCGACGACCTGATCGCCGAGCGCAGCGGCGTCCGGATCAAGGTCGGTCCCGAGGCCGAGACGCCGGACGAGGTGGACACGCCGAAGGAGACGACCACCTTCGACCAGGTCGGCGGGATGGACGAGATCAAGCGGGTCATCCACCGGATGGTGATCCTGCCGCTGAGCCGGCCCGAGCTGTACCAGAAGTACGGGCGCAAGTCGGGCGGCGGAGTGATGCTGTACGGGCCGCCGGGCTGCGGGAAGACGCTGCTGGCGCGGGCGACCGCGGGGGAGTGCGGGCTGCCGTTCGTCAACGTCCGGATCGAGGACGTGATGGACCCGTACCTCGGCGTCTCCGAGCGCAACCTGCACGCCGCCTTCGAGCGCGCCCGGGCGAACGCGCCGTGCGTGCTGTTCCTGGACGAGCTCGACGCGCTGGCGTTCGCCCGGCACAAACATGGCGGTTCCGAGGCCCGCCGGCTGGTCGACGTACTGCTGCAGGAGCTCGACGCCATCGGCTCCGAGAACGACGGCCTGCTGGTGCTCGCGGCGACGAACGCGCCGTGGGACGTGGACGAGGCGATGCTGCGGCCCGGCCGCTTCGACCGGGTCATCTTCGTGCCGCCGCCGGACGAGCCCGCCCGGTCCGACATTCTCGGCGTGCTGTTGAAGGACGTGCCGGCCGGCGGCCTGGACCTCAAGACGCTCGCCGGGCAGACGCCGATGTTCAGCGGCGCGGACCTGCGCGCGCTCGTCGAGCGCGGGATCGACCGGGTGATCGACGAGGCGCTCCGCGGCGGCGGCGAGCCGCCGCTGGCCATGCGCCACCTGACCGACGCCTTGCTCACTGTCACACCGTCGACGCTCGACTGGCTGCACCGCGTCCGCTCGTACATCGAGTTCGCCAACCAGAGCGAGCGCTACGACGACGTCGCGGCGTACCTGCGCACCCGCGACGTCCGCCGCCGCCTCAACTGAGGCGCCGGCAAGCACCGTTCAGGCTCCGACCACCCAACGGGTTATCCCCGCGTGTTGTTCCTTCTCCCATGGTGTAAGAGGGGGACAAGGAGCAACACGCGGGGTTATCC
>NZ_SMKR01000086.1 GCF_004348725.1 Kribbella turkmenica | reverse complement strand
GCTGCCTGCTGGTCGGGGAAGTAGATCAGGCCGACACGAGAGATCGCCGCGTCGAAGGCCCCCTCGTCCACGGCCGACAGGTTCTCGCCGTCAGCCTCCAGCGTGGCCACGTTCGACAACCCGGACTCGGCCGCCACGCGAGCGGCGTACTCCAGGATGGCGGGTGAGATGTCGGTCGCGAGCACGCGGCCGTCGGCACCGGCCAGTCGTGCGGCGGCCAGCGTCTGTCCGCCCGCACCGGCTGCGACGTCGAGTACGCGAGAGCCGGCGCCGATGCCGGCGGCCGAGAGCATCACCTCGGTGGCGTCGCCGAGCCAGTCCTCGATGGTCGGGCCCCAGCTGTGCCAGGCCTCTGCGGCCGCCTCCCACTGGGCGCGGGTGGTCTGCTTGTAGACGAACGGGTCGAATGTGACTGTCATGGTCCCCTCCGGTGTAGTGAGGGTTCCATCCCAGCAGCCGGTCAGGCGACAAACCTAGTACAGGTTCTGGACTCAACTGGTACAAGTCCTGGACTCCGGGCGCACAATGAGCCATGCGTGACTACGGCCAGTACTGCCCGGTCGCCCTCGCCAGCGAGGTCCTGGCCGACCGGTGGACACCTCTGATCGTGCGCGAACTGGTTCTCGGGAGCCGGCGGTTCAACGACATCGACCGCGGTCTGCCAGGCATCTCGCGCACCCTGCTGAAGCAACGCCTGAACCATTTGGAGCGCAAGGGGGTGCTGGAGCTGATCCCGGTAGCCCGCGGCCACGAGTATCAGCTCACCCCGGCCGGCCGTGATCTCGAGTACGTCATCATGGCCATCGGGGAGTGGGCGGTGCGGTGGATGTTCAGCGAACCGCAGCCCCGGCAGGTCGACCCGGTCACCCTGACCTGGTGGATGTCGCGCCGGGTCGACACCGGAAAGCTGCCCGGGCAGCGGGTGACCGTCGAGTTCGACTACCGCGGCGACGACCCGACGCGGATCTGGCTGATCCTCGACCGGCAGGAGGCCTCGGTGTGCACCGAGCATCCCGGGTTCGACTCCGACGTCATCGTCACCACCCAGCCGGTGGACCTGATGCGAGTCTTCTCCGGCATCGTCAGCCTGTCCCAGGCGAGCGCGCAGGGCACCGTCGCGATGAGCGGTCCACCGCGGTTGGTGAAGGCCCTGCCGTCGTGGTTCTTGTGGAGTCCGTTCGCGCCGGCCGTCCGGGAACAGCTCGGGTAGCCCGGAAGGGTGCTGAGGGCCGGAGCGGGCTTCCGGCTCCGCACCGACCCCCAGCGGTCCAGGTCAGGCCGGACTCGCGACGCCCTTGGGGAGGAAGCGGGCGCCGTTGACCTTCTCGGAGATCCCGGTGCGGTCCAGGTACGGCGTGATACCGCCCAGGTGGAACGGCCAGCCGGCGCCGAGCAGCAGGCACAGGTCGATGTCCTGCGCCTGCGCGACCACGCTCTCGTCGAGCATGATCCGGATCTCCTCGGCCAGCGCGGTCAGCACCCGGGTGCGCAGTTCGTCGGCCGTGGACGGCGTGTCGGCGACGCTCACCAGCGACTCGACCTCGGGGTCCACCACCGGCTTGCCCTCGGGCCAGACGTAGAACGAGCTCTTGCCTGCGGCAACCACCTTGGCGAGGTTCGCGGAGACCGCGAACCGGTCCGGGTAGGCCCGGTTCATGGTCTCCGCGACGTGCAGGGCCACCGGCAGCCCGACCAGCTGCAGCAGCACGAACGGCGGCATCGGCAGCCCCAGGGCGGTCAGCGCCTTGTCGGCCTCCGGGATCGGCGTGCCCTCGTCGACCGCCGCGCTGACCTCGCCCAGGAAGCGGGTCAGCAGCCGGTTGACGACGAACGCCGGCGCGTCCTTCACCAGGACGCAGGACTTCTTCAGCGTCTTGCCGACCGCGAACGCCGTCGCCAGCGTGGCGTCGTCGGTCTGGTCCGCGCGGACGATCTCCACCAGCGGCAGCACCGCGACCGGGTTGAAGAAGTGGAACCCGACCACGCGCTCCGGGTGCCGCAGGTCGGCGGCCATCTCGGTCACCGGCAGGGACGACGTGTTCGTCGCCAGCACGGCGTCCGGCCGGACGATCTCCTCCAGGTCGGCGAAGATCGTCTTCTTCAGCTGCAACTCCTCGAAGACGGCCTCGATCACGAAGTCGGCGTCCGCGAACACGTGACGGTCGACCGAGCCGGTGACCAGCGCCTTCAGCTGGTTGGCCTTGTCCGGCCGGATCCGGCCCTTGCCGAGCAGCCTGTCGATCTCGCCGTGCACGTAGCCGACGCCGCGGTCGACCCGTTCCTGGTCCAGGTCGGTGAGCACGACGGGCACCTCGAGCCGCCGGACGAACAGCAGCGCCAGCTGACCGGCCATCAGGCCCGCGCCGACCACGCCGACCTTGGTGACCGGCCGGGCGAGCGACTTGTCCGGGGCGCCGGCCGGCCGCTTCGCCCGCTTGTTCACCAGGTCGAACGCGTACAGGCCACTGCGCAGCTCCTCGCTCATGATCAGGTCGGCGAGCGCCTCGTCCTCGGCCGTGAACCCGCGCTCGCGGTCGTTGTCCTTCGCCGCGGCGATGAGCTCCAGCGCCCGGTACGGCGCCGGGGCCGCACCGCTCACCTTGACGTCGGCGAACGCCTTGCCCCGGGCGACGGCCGCGTCCCACGCGTCACCACGGTCGATCTCCGCCCGCTCGACCGTGATCCGGCCCGTGAGCACCTTGCTGGCCCACAGCAGCGACTGCTCGAGGAAGTCGGCCGACTCCAGCAGCACGTCACCGATGCCGAGCTTCACCGCCTCCGGGCCGCTGAGCATCTTGTTCTGGTTGAGCGCGTTCTCGACGACGACCTTGACGGCGTTCTCCGCGCCGATCAGGTTCGGCAGCAGGACGTTGCCGCCCCAGCCCGGGATGAGGCCGAGAAACACCTCGGGCGTCGACAGCATGCCGGCCGCAACCGAGACCGTCCGGTAGGTGGCGTGCAGCGCGACCTCGAGTCCGCCGCCGAGGGCGACGCCGTTCACGAACGCGAACGACGGCTTGCCGCCGTCCACCAGCTTGCGCATCACGCCGTGCCCGATCCGGCCGAGCGTCAGGGCCTGCTCGCGGTCGGTCAGCTTCGGTACCCCGGTCAGGTCGGCGCCCGCGGCCAGGATGAACGGCTTGCCGGTGACACCGATCGCCACGACCTCGTCGCGGGCGAGCGCGTCGTCGATCGCGGCGTTCAGCGACGCCAGGCCCTTCGGCCCGAACGTGTTCGGCTTGGTGTGGTCGTGCCCGTTGTCCAGCGTGATGAGCGCCATCGTGCCGGCCTTGTTCGGGAGCACGACGTCCCGCGAGTGCGCCAGCGTGACGACCTCGTCGGTCGACAACGCGGACGCCGAGTCGATCAGTTCCTGCAGGGTCATGCTGCCTCGCCCTTCCAGTTCGGGTTCTCCCAGATGACCGTTCCGCCCATGCCGAGGCCGACACACATGGTGGTCAGGCCGTACCGGACCTCCGGGCGCTGCTCGAACTGCTTGGCCAGCTGGTTCATCAGCCGGACGCCGGACGACGCCAGCGGGTGGCCGTAGGCGATCGCACCGCCGTACGGGTTGACCCGCGGGTCGTCGTCGGCGATGCCGTAGTGCTCCAGGAACGCGAGCACCTGGACCGCGAACGCCTCGTTCACCTCGAACGCGCCGATGTCCCCGATGGTCAGGCCGGCCAGCTTCAGCGCCTTCTCGGTCGCCGGGACCGGGCCGACCCCCATCACCTCCGGCTCGACACCGGCGAAGCCGTACGAGACCAGCTTCATCTTCGGGGTCAGGCCGAGCTCCGCGGCCGCCTCGGCGGAGGTCAGCACGCACGCGGTCGCACCGTCGTTGATCCCGGCGGAGTTGCCGGCGGTCACCCGGCCGTGCGGGCGGAACGGCGTCTTCAGCGTGGCCAGGTCGTCGACCGTCGTCCCGGGACGCATCGGCTCGTCGGCGGTCGCGTAGCCCCAGCCCTGCTCTGCCGAGCGGGTCGCGACCGGGACCAGGTCCGGCTGGATCAGGTCGTTCGCGTAGGCCTTGGCCGCGCGCTCCTGGGAGGCGGCCGCGAACGCGTCCGCGCGCTGCTTGGTGATCGCCGGGAAGCGGTCGTGCAGGTTCTCCGCGGTCGACCCCATCACCAGCGCGGAGGTGTCGACCAGCTTCTCCGAGATGATCCGCGGGTTCGGGTCGACGCCCTCGCCCATCGGGTGCCGGCCCATGTGCTCGACCCCGCCCGCGACGACCACGTCGTACGCGCCGAAGGCGATGCCCGCGGCGGTGGTGGTGACGGCGGTCATCGCGCCGGCGCACATCCGGTCGATCGCGTAGCCGGGCGTGGTGTTCGGCAGGCCGGCCAGCAGGGCGGCGGTCCGGCCGATCGTCAGGCCCTGGTCGCCGATCTGGGTGGTCGCCGCGATCGCGACCTCGTCCACCCGCTCCGGCGGGAGCTCCGGGTTCCGCCGGAGCAGTTCCCGGATGCACTTGATCACCAGGTCGTCGGCGCGCGTCTCGGCGTACTGGCCCTTGGCCTTGCCGAACGGGGTGCGCACGCCGTCGACGAACACGACGTCGCGGATCTCACGGGGCACGATGGCCCTCCTCTGGGGTCGGGACAGCTACCCCGATGCTACCCGTCGGTAACAGAAGTCCCCAAGCGCCCCTCGCTGTGCGGCTGCTCACAAACCACACCCGTGTGGTCACGCAGGCGCTGACCCGTGGCGAACACCGGCGAAACAGCGCATGCTGGAGGCAGGTAGCTATGGGGAGCCGTTCTATGAACAACCTAGATCTCGCCGTACCGGTCCTGAGCCGGGGCAAGCACCGCAATCCGCGCAAAGGCGCCTGCTTCATGGAGTTCGCCTCCTACTTGGCCGGCGAGCCGTGGTCGGACCACCCGTCCTGCACCCACCCGCTGCTGGCGGGGGTCGCACGGGACGTCAACGACTGTACGACCGACGCCGGCCGGTCCCGGCTGGCGCCGCTCATCCCGTCCGTGATCGGGCTGACGCCGGACGACCCGCACGTCGTACCGCGGGTGACCGCGGTGTGCATCCAGCACGCGCTGCCGATCGTGTCGCAGGAGCGGCAGTACATCCTCGCCGTGGCCCTGCTGGTCGGAGAGAAGCACCTGGCCGCGCTGGACGGACGTCCGGTGGACGACCTCGAGCCGGCGTCCCGCGTCGCGCTCGAGTCCGTGCCGGCCGCCGCCAAGTGGGCGCGATCCTTCACCTCCCGGGCCCACCGGGGTACGCCGGACTTCGCGAAGCGGACCGCACCGCGGGCCGTGTCGTGTGCCGTGGAAGGGATCTCGCAGGCTTGCGTGCCGGACCCGGACGACCGGCTGTACCGCCTGCTCACCGCGGCGATCGACGAGTGCAAGGCCTGGATGCCCAAGCCCGCACCGGTACTCCCGCCCACACCCCTCAACGAACGAGCCGCCCGCTGACACCTCTGGCTGGCTGACCCACCGGCGTGCGGGTTGGCCAACCGGAATCCGGTTAGCCAACCCACAGCGGGATGGGCGTACCCACGAGATGGGCGGCCGGGAGGCAGCGGCCGGCCAGTACGCTTCACCGTGTGACTTCGGAGATCGATACCGGTTCAGGGCTGATGCCGGTCCACGAGTGGAATCCCGAGGGCGACCGACCCGGGGTGCTGCTCCTGCAGGAGATCTTCGGGGTCTCCGGCTACATCCGGCAGCGTGCCGCGGATCTGGCTGCCCTCGGGTACTGGGTGATCGCTCCGGAGATCTACTGGCGGCTGGACGACACCGCGTTGGACGAGTCCGCGCCGGACCTGCTCGAGAAGGCGATGGCGGTCGCCGGCCGACTCGACTGGGACCAGGCCGTCTCCGACTCCGTGGCTGCGCTGGAGTACCTGCGCAGCCGTGACCAGGGCACGGCGATCGTCGGGTTCTGCTTCGGGGGCGGGCTCGGTTTCAACGTGGCCGCGGTGTCATCGGCCGACGTACTGGTCAGCTACTACGGCTCGGCGCTGCCGCAGTTGCTGGAGCTCGCGCCGAAGGTGTCGGCCGAGAGCCTGCACCACTTCGGTGACGCTGACGCCTATCTACCGGTCGACGACGTGGTCGCGGCCCTGGACTCTGCCGAGGTGCACCGCTACCCGGCCGCCGGTCACGCGTTCGACAACCCGTTGCCCGCCTTCCACCACGCCGAGGCTTCCGAGCTGGCGTGGCGGCGGACTGTCGCGTTCCTGTCCCGCCACCTCCCTACCTCCCGAGGACCCGCATGAGTCTGTACGACATCCCGCTGACCACCCTCACCGGCGCCGCCACCTCGCTCGGCGAGTACAAGGGCAAGGCCGTACTGATCGTGAACGTGGCGTCGAAGTGCGGGCTGACCCCACAGTACGGGGGCCTGGAGAACCTGCAGAAGAGGTACCGTTCCCGCGGCTTCACCGTGCTCGGTGCCCCGTGCAACCAGTTCGGCGGCCAGGAGCCGGGGACCTCGGAGGAGATCTCGACGTTCTGCTCGACGACGTACGGCGTGACGTTCCCGATGCTCGACAAGCTCGAGGTCAACGGTGAGCGGCGGCACCCGCTGTACGCCCAGCTCACGCAGACGCCGGACGCGGCCGGGGAGGCCGGTGACGTCCAGTGGAACTTCGAGAAGTTCCTGATCACCCCCGAGGGCGCGGTGGCCGCCCGCTTCCGCCCGGGCACCGAGCCGGAGTCGCCCGAGGTCGTCGAGGCGATCGAGGCCCAGCTGCCCGCGTAGCCGCGCGGCCGGCCCGGGCTCAGTCGAGTGGCTTCGCCGGGGCTTCGGCGGCCATGGCGTCGGTGAGGACTTCGGCCGTGAGGCCGATCTGCCACTCGCGGGCGCCGTGGTCGCGCAGGAAGGCGCTGACCACCTCGAGCGTGGCGTCGGCCGGTGGCGCCCAGGCCAGCCGGCGGATCGTGTCCGGGGCCATCAGGTTCTCCGTCGGCAGGCGGTGCGCCTCGGCGATCTCGCCGACCGCCGCGCGGGCGGCCGCCAGCCGGGCGGCCGCGTCCGGGTCCCGGTCGGCCCACGCGCGGGCCGGCGGCGGGCCGTCGTACCTCGGGCCCTGCTTGGGCAGTTGCGACTCCGGTAGCCGGCGGGCGTGGTCGATGGCTTCCCACCAGGTCCGCATGTGCCGGTGCGCGCCGCGGCCCTTGAACGCGGTCAGCCGCTGCAGCGTGTCCCGGTCGGCCGGCATGGCCGACGCGGCCTCGACGATCGCGGCGTCCGGCAGGATCCGGCCGGGGGAGATGTCGGCGGCTTCGGCGATCTGGTCGCGGGCTTCCCACAGCGCCCGTACGACGGCCAGACTCCGGCGATTGCGGACCCGGTGCATCCCCGAGGTCCGTCGCCAGGGATCGGGCTTCGGCTCGCGCGGGGGAGCCGACAGGATCGCGGTGAACTCCTGCTCGGCCCAGTCCCACTTGCCCTCGCGGCGCAGCTCGGCCTCGATCGCGTCCCGCAGCTCGATCAGCATCTCCACGTCGAGCGCGGCGTAGATCAGCCACGGCCCGGGCAGCGGCCGCGTCGACCAGTCGGCCGCGGAGTGCTCCTTGCGCATCCGGTAGCCGAGCACCTCGCTCACGAGCGAGGCGAGCCCGACCTTCGGGTACCCGAGCAGACGGCCGGCCAGCTCGGTGTCGAACACCCTCCGCGGCACCATCCCGACCTCGGCCAGGCAGGCCAGGTCCTGGTTGGCGGCGTGGATGATCCACTCGGCGTCGACGATCGCGTCGCCGAGCGCGGACAGGTCGCCGAACGGGATCGGGTCGACCAGGGCCGAGCCGGCGCCCGCGCGGCGGAGCTGGACCAGGTACGCGCGGTGCGAGTACCGGTAACCGGACGCGCGCTCGGCGTCGACGGCGACCGGGCCGGTGCCGGACCGGAACGCCTCGACCACCTCGGTCAGCGCGGAGTCGGTGTCGACGACCTCGGAGAGGCCGTCACGGAGTTCGAGCAGTGGCAGGTGCGCGGTCGGGTCGTCCGGGACTGACGGCTGCTGGGTCTCGGCCGGGCTCATCGGCCCCGCTGTCCGCGCCGGGTCGGCATCGCCACCACCCCCGGCGGCACCGGCGGCAGGCCGGCCGCCGTGCAGAGCACCTCGCCCCACGCCTCCGCGTGCCGGGTCACGTCCACGCTGCCGCCCGCGCCCGGCACCGGGCTCCAGGACGCACGGATCTCGATCTCCGCCGTCGCCTCGTCGTCGGCCATCCCGCCGAAACTCTCCGACACCACCCTGGTGACGGTACCGCTCGGGGCCAGGAAATCGGCACCCCGGTCCGCGAGGGCCTCCATCAGCCAGGTCCAGCCCACGCCACCGAGCAGCGCGTCGGTCACCATCTCCGGCTCGACGGCCGCACGCACGTACGCGACACAGCGGAAGGTCGACTGCCAGGCGTCGTTCCCGTCCGGGTCGTAGAGGATGACCAGGCGGCCGGTGGCGACGTCGTCGCCGTCGACCGTCACGTCGGCGCTGACCGCCGCCGCATGCGGTGCGATCCGCTGCGGTGCGGGCATCTCCTCGACGAATACCTCGGGCCGGAACCGGGCACTGCGCAACTGCGACACTGCCTCGGCGAACTCCGCGGGTGGCGCGTCGACCTGCTTGCGGGCACCCATGCTGGCAGCCTACGACTGATTACTTACCGACGCTGGTCTCGACGCGCCGGTAACCGCCTGCGACGGTGCTTTCGGCCGGGCCTTCGGCGCCGGCGTGGTCTTGAGGCCTTGCTCCCGGCGACCTCCGTGCCGGCGTGGTGGAGGCAGCGTGGGATCATCGCCGTGTGCCCTTGACACCGCCTACTTCCTCACCCAGCGCGACCGACGGTTCTCCCTTTCTGCTCGCTGCCCGGGGTGAGCCGGGGCCGCACACGCCGGTGTGGTTCATGCGTCAGGCCGGTCGCTCGCTGCCGGAGTACCGGGCGATCCGCGCGGGCACCACGATGCTCGAGTCCTGCATGCGCCCCGACCTCGTTGTCGAGATAACGCTGCAGCCGGTACGCCGTTACGGCGTCGACGCGGCCATCTTCTTCTCCGACATCGTGTTGCCGCTGAAAGCGGTCGGCGTCGACATCGAGATCAAGCCCGGCGTCGGCCCGGTGGTCGCCGTACCGGTGCGCGACGCCGCCGGCCTGGACGCGGTCCGCCCGGTGACGCCGGCGGACGTGCCGTACATCACGGCCTCGGTGCAGCAGCTGGTCGCCGAGCTCGACGGCACCCCGCTGATCGGCTTCGCCGGGGCGCCGTTCACGGTGGCGTCGTACCTGGTCGAGGGCGGGCCGAGCAAGGACCACGCGAAGACCAAGGCGCTGATGCACGGCGACCCGAAGCTGTGGCACGCGCTGGCCGACCGGCTGGCCGACGTGGCGATCGCCTACCTGACCGTCCAGATCGAGGCGGGCGCGTCGGCGATCCAGTTGTTCGACTCGTGGGCGGGCGGGCTGTCGGCCCGCGACTACGCCGAGTTCGTCCAACCTCACTCGGCGAAGGTGTTCGACGCGTTGGCGTCGTACGGCGTCCCGCGGCTGCACTTCGGTGTGAACACCGGCGAGCTGCTCGGGCTGATGAGCGAGGCCGGCGCGGACGTCGTCGGCGTCGACTGGCGGGTCCCGCTGGACGAGGCGGTCCGGCGGATCACCGCGGCCGGATCGGGGCCGAAGCCGGTCCAGGGCAACCTGGACCCGGCGCTGCTGTTCGCCGGCTGGGACGCCCTGGCGCCGGAGATCGACCGCATCCTCGCCGAGGGCACGGCGGCCCCCGGCCACATCTTCAACCTCGGCCACGGTGTCCCGCCGGACGCCGACCCCGAGGTGCTGCACCGCGTCGTCCGGCACGTCCACGAGAAGTCGGCTCATGCACCGACTGCCTGACCACGACGTGACACTCGAACCCCTGACCGCGGCGCACGCCGACGCTGTCCTGGCCTTCGAGATCGAGAACCGGGCGTACTTCGCGGCATCGATCGTGGACCGCGGGGACGGCTACTTCGAGGAGTTCGCTGCCAGGCACGCGGCGCTGCTCGCCGAGCAGGAAGCGGGGATCTGCCGGTTCCATGTACTCGTCGACGACGCCGGAGCCGTGGTCGGCCGGGTGAACCTGGTCGACCTCGAGAACGGCACGGCGGAGCTCGGTTACCGGATCGCGGAGAAGGCTGCCGGCAAGGGGCTCGCTACGGCGGCGGTGCGGGCGCTCGCCCGGCTGGCCGCCTCCGAGTACGGGCTGACGACCCTGTGGGCGGGGACCTCGGCCACGAACGTCGCCTCGCAGACCGTGCTGACGCGGGCCGGTTTCCGCCGGGTCGGTGACGATCACCAAAGGTACGAGTTGAGATCGGCGGACTCGTGAGTTCGGTCGTCGTGGTCGGTGGCGGGATCAGCGGCCTGGCGGCCGCGTACGCGCTCGCGACCGGGCCGAATCCACCGCGGATCACCGTGCTGGAGGGCTCGTCGCGGCTCGGCGGGAAGCTCGCCGGGGACGTGCTCGAAGGTGTGCCGGTAGATCTCGGCGCCGAGTCGGTGCTGGCCCGGCGCCCCGAGGCGGTCGACCTGATCAAGGCGGTCGGGCTCGGGGACGACCTGGTGCACCCGGCGACCACCTCGGCCGGGCTGTGGATCGGTGACCGGATCCGGGCCATTCCGCCGACGGTGATGGGTGTTCCGGTCGAGCCGTCCGCGACGGCCGACGTACTCGGGCCCGAGGCGGCCGAGCAGGTGGCGCACGAGGCCGAGCTGCGGTCACCGGCGCTGACCGAGGACGTGGCGATCGGCCGGTTCGTTGCCGAGCGGATGGGCTCCGCGGTGACGGACAAGCTGGTCGATCCGCTGCTCGGCGGGGTGTACGCCGGCCGGGCCGAGGAGATCTCGCTCGCGGCCGCCGTACCCGAGCTGTTCGCGAAGCTGCGGACCGCGCCCAGCCTGCTCTCGGCGACCGCGGAGCTCCGGGAGGCCGGCCGGCAGCGCGCCGGGCAACCCGTGTTCGCCGGCATCGTCGGTGGAGTCAACCGGCTGGTCGAGGCGTTGGAGAAGGAACTGACCGCCCGCGGGGTGGATATCCGCCGGAAGGTCGCGGTCCGCAAGATCACTCGCGGCGCGGACGGCTTCACGCTCGAGGCCGGGCCGGTGCCGGAGCCGACGTACCTGACCGCGGACGCCGTGGTCGTCGCCGTCCCCGCGGCACCGGCGGCACGGATGCTGACCGAGCTGGTGCCTGCGGCGTCGGTGGAGCTGGCGACGATCGAGTACGCGAGCATGGCAATCGTGACGCTCGCCGTGCGCAAGCGGGACTGGCCGGAAGGCGCCACCGGCTCCGGTTTCCTGGTGCCATCGGTCGAGGGGCGGACGATCAAGGCATCGACGTACTCGCACGCGAAGTGGCAGTGGTCGAGTGACGCCGGGGGAGAGCTGGCTGTACTGCGAGCCTCAGTCGGACGGCTCGGCGAGGAGTACGTGCTCCAGCGGCCGGACGAGGAGCTGGTGGCGCTGGCGACGGCCGACCTGCGCCGTGCAGTCGGGCTACAGGCGCCTGTGGTGGGCTCCCTGGTGACCAGGTGGGGCGGAGGCCTTCCGCAGTACGCCGTGGGGCACCTGGGCCGCCTGGACCGCGTTGAGACCGCTGTCGCTGCGGAGCCCGGTTTGGCGGTGTGCGGGGCGGCGTACCGAGGTGTCGGCATCGCTGCGTGTGTCGCGTCGGGTGGAACGGCGGCAACCCGGGTGCAGGCCCACCTGGCGGCATTGGAGACAATGGCTCCGTGACAGAGAAGCCGAAGGCGCGTGAGCTGAACAATACGATCCGGTACACCATGTGGTCGGTCTTCAAGGTGGAGACGCCGCTGGGCGACGCGGACCGCGACGAGCTGACCGCCGAGCTGTCCGACCTGGTGGCCAAGCTCCAGGCCGACGACGTGGTGATCCGCGGGATCTACGACGTCGAGGGCTTCCGGGCGGACGCCGACTTCATGATCTGGTGGCACGCGCCGACGTCGGACGCGTTGCAGAAGGCGTACCACGCGCTGCGGCGGTCGCGGCTCGGGCGCCACCTCGCGCCGATCTGGTCGCAGCTCGCGCTGCACCGGCCGGCCGAGTTCAACAAGAGCCACATCCCGGCGTTCCTGGCCGACGAGGAACCGCGGGCGTATGTCTGCGTCTACCCGTTCGTGCGGTCGTACGAGTGGTACCTGCTGCCGGACGAGGAGCGCCGGTTCATGCTCGCCGAACACGGCAAGATGGCCCGCGGCTACCCCGACGTCCGGGCGAACACGGTGGCGTCGTTCGCACTGGGCGACTACGAGTGGATGCTGGCGTTCGAGGCGGACGAGCTGTACCGGATGGTCGACCTGATGCGCGACCTGCGGGCGTCCACCGCGCGCCGGCACGTGCGCGAGGAAGTGCCGTTCTACACCGGCAAGCGGACCGAGCTCGGCGAGCTGGTCGCGAACCTGGCCTGACGGTGCAGCGCAAAGCGTTCCCGGTGCTGTACGTCACCGACGTACGCCGGTCCGTCGACTTCTACAGCCTGCTCGGCTACGCACCGACGTACCAGTTCCCGCTGGAGGGCGACCCGCACTACGTCGGCCTGGAACGCGGCGACTCCTCACTCGGCATCGCCCACTCCAACTGGCCCGAGGCCCAGCTCGGCATCACTGTCGGTGCTGCTCCACGCTTCGAGCTGTTCGTGTACGTCGACGACGTCGAGGCCGACGTGGAAGCCTTCCGGGCCGCCGGCCACCCGGTCCTCCAGGAGCCGGCGACGATGCCGTGGGGCGAGCGCCAGGCGTACGTCTCCGACCCGGACCACAACCCCGTCGCCCTGGCCACTCCGGTCTGATGCCCGAGGAGCTCTCCGGCGGCCGCTTCGCCGCGCTTGTCCGGCACGGCGACGTGGTCGAACGGCATGCCGGTCGACGACGGGTGGCGGCACCAGGAGTACGCCGTACCGGTCGTGACGGACTGCATCGGCCACCACGACTTGGCTCCGTGGAACTTCGTGTTCACCGGCACCGAGGTCACCGGAATCATCGACTGGGACACGGCCGGTCCGTCGAACCGGGCCTGGGACCTGGCCTACGCGGCCCATCAGTTCGTTCCGTTCCACCCGACCGAGGACCTGCCACTGTGGGGCCGGCCGACACCACCCGACCGGGCCACCCGCCTGCGCCAGTTCTGCTCGGCGTACGGCGCGGGCGTGACACCGGCGGACCTGGTCGACCTGGCGGTCCTGCGCCTGCTCGCCGTCGCCGCCGAGATGTCGCAGCAGATCCGGGCCGGGAACCGGGCGTACGCCGTTCAGGCCGAGGAGGACCATCCGGCCGGGTACCGGAAAGCCGCCGCCTGGATCCTCGCGCGGCGCGCCTGCCTGCTGGACTGACGGGTCAGGTCCCCGGCTTCTGCAGGAGGTAGTCCTCGGCCCGCATCGACGTGGGTGGTTTGACGTCCATCGGCAGCAGCTCGCGCAGGTCGCGCTCGGTCAAGCTGTCCGGGTCGCGGGTGGAGAGGCGGGTCGCCTGGTTGGAGATGGCCTCCTCGAGCACGTTCCGGATGAACCGGCCGTTGCCGAAGTTGTGGCCCCGGGGAGCCGGCGGAATGATGTCGCGGACCACGTCCAGCACGGCGTCGGTGTAGAGCATGCCCTTCTGCCGGGCCTGCAGCTCGAAGATCGCGACCAGCTGGTCGGTGTCGTACTCGCTGAACGACAGCAGCTTCGGGAACCGCGACGCCAGACCGGTGTTGGACTCCATGAACCGCTGCATCTCGCGGTGGTAGCCGGCGACGATCACGATGCAGTCGTCGCGGTGGTCCTCCATCATCTTCAGCAGGGTGGCCACGGCTTCGAGACCGTAGTCGCCCGGGCTGTTCTCCGGCACCAGCGTGTACGCCTCGTCGACGAACAGCACGCCGCCGAGCGCCTCGCGGAACTTGGCAGCGGTCATCGGCGCCGTGGTGCCGACGGTCGACCCGACCAGGTCGGACCGGTCGACCTCGACCACGTGGCCCTTCTCGAGCACGCCGAGCTGCTTGTAGACCCGGCTCAGCAACCGGGCGATCGTGGTCTTGGCGGTCCCGGGCTTGCCGACGAACACCATGTGCCGGGCGCGCTCGTGACTCGGCAGGCCGAGCTCCTGGCGGCGCAGGTTGGTCTTGATCTCGGCCACCATCCGGCGGACGGCGTCCTTGACCGATTCCAGGCCGATCAGCGAGTCGAGCTCGGCGAGCGGGTTCTCGCTGTAGTCCACCGGTCCCTGGGCCGTCGGCCCAGGGTCGGAGTCCGCTTTCGCGGAGCCGGTGTCGCCCTGGACGGACCTCCAGGCGCCCGAAAGGCTCTGCTCCGACTGGGTCGACGCGGTCCGGGCGTCGAGGGCTTCCCGCTCACGGTCGAGGGCCCGGAAGAACGCGGTCAGATCGGGGACCTGCGGTTCGGGCCACGGCCGGTCGGCCAGGACGCCGGCCAGGTGGACCGAGACCCGGGTGGCCGCGGCGGCCCAGGAGCGCGCGAGGGCGCTCTGCCCGTGGCGTACTGCGCGGGCCAGCCGCTCGGCGTTGCCGGCCAGCCAGTTGTGCCGGTCGAAGCCGCCTCGGATGTCGGCGAGCGCTTTCTCGACGTCCTGGGTGGCAGGGCCAAGGATCTGGGCGACGGCCGGCGGGAGGCCGCCGAGCCCGGTGGTCAGGATCAGCCGGGACAGCAGCTGGGCGAAGTCGTCGGTGTCGTCGTCGGGCAGCGCCATCACGAGTCTGGCCTGGGCGTCCCGCAGCGAGTTGAGCGAGTAGCGCAGTACCGGCGTCGGTCCGGCCAGCTCCGGTACGGCGGTGGGTTCGTGGTCGGTGAGCGCCGTCGTCCGCCAGTACTGCGCAATCTCGTCGTACCCGGCGGACGTGTGCATCCGGGTGGTCTCGCGGTCGGCGAGGACCCGGTCGAACGCGCTGGTCAGCGCCTGAGCGCGCGCGGCCATCGGCGGCGCGTCCACGAACAGGCCGATCACGTCGCGGGAGAGCTGCAGTGCCTGCCGGCGGCCGTGTTCCCGGAAGCCCTGGGCACCGGCGACCATCTGCAGTGGCCAGTCGAGAGCCGCGACCCGGATCACGTGTCCGGCCCCGCCGATCCGGACCGACGGCCGGTGGAAGTCCCGGGTCAGCGCGGCCGAGATGTCGGCGTACTCGCCGTGCAGGATCGGGATCCAGCCGGTCAACAGCGGTGCGACCTGGTGGGTGAACCACACCGCCGCCGGCGTTCCCTTGACGAAGTCCGGAAACGCGTCCGACCGCAGAGGTCGCAGCGTCCCCGGGTCGTCGCCCCAGGCCCGCAGGCGGCCGCGGACCCCGGCCAGCCACTCCTCCGGCACGTCCCAGGGCTGTCCAGCCCCGAGAACGTCGAGCACACGCCGTTGACGGGTCTGGTCAGCCACATGAATCCTTTCCGCCCTGGAGCACCTGGCCTGGCTACGCGCGGGCTCACTCTAGTGCGTGAGCAGCCGACGCGGTGCCCAAGGCGGATCGGGCGTCAGGCGGGCTGGAGGGTGAGGCTGATGCTGTTGATGCAGTAGCGCAGGTCGGTGGGAGTCGGGTAGCCCTCGCCCTCGAAGACGTGGCCGAGGTGGGAGCCGCAATTGGCGCAGCGGACCTCGACGCGCTTCATGCCGAGGGTGATGTCCTCGATGTACTGCACCCGGTCCTCGGCCAGCGGGGCGAAGAACGACGGCCACCCACAGTGGGAGTCGAACTTCGACTCGCTGCGGAACAGTTCGGCGTCACACGCGCGGCACTTGTACACGCCGAGCGTCTTGGTGTCGGTGTACTCCCCGGTGAACGGCCGCTCGGTCCCGGCCTGGCGCAGTACTTGGAACTCGGCGGGGGAGAGCTGCGCCTTCCACTCCGCCTCCGACTTCTGGACGGCGTACTGCTTGATGTCATCTGTCACACCTCAAGTATCGGTGCCCGGGCAAGGAAAACCCCGCCCGGGCGCCGCACGTAAGGGTCCCGTGATCAGCGCACCCAGGACGGGAGCGGAGTCACCCGGGCGACCTGCGGATCGTGGTCGCTGATCTGGTCGGGGAACTCGGCGTTCAGGTGGACGATGTCGTACGACGACGCCGGCCGCAGGTTCTGCGAGATCAGGATCTGGTCGAGGATCTGGCTGTTGCCCTCGAACACGTAGCTGTAGCGCTCCGTCAGCGGCAGCGTCCGCGGCAGGTCGACCAGCGCCGTCTTCCCGGAGCCGATCAGGATGTCGGTCGTCTCGGAGAAGTCGAAGTCGTTGATGTCGCCGAGCACGATCACGTTCGCGCCCTTGTCCTCGGCCAGAATCTGGTCGACGAACCCGCGCACCGACTCGGCCTGCTGGTGCCGCTGGGGCGCGGTCACCTGCACCGGCGGCTGGGTCCGGCCCCACAGTGGGTCGTCGCCGCCCTTGGAGCTGAAGTGGTTGACCACCACGAACAGGCTTCTGCCGTGCCAGACGAACTCGCCGGCGAGCGGGACACGGGCGGCCTCCCAGGCCGGGTTGGCCGGGTCGACGCGGCCGGGCGACGAGCTCAGGTGCGGCCGGCCGAACCGGTCGGTGACGATCGTGGTCGCGACGGTCGAACCGCCACCGGCGCGGTCGACGAACTTCACCGGCTTGTCGGTCCGGAACAGGAACGCGACCCGGATGTTGCCGCCCGGTTGACCGCCCTCGGCGTTGTTCACCGGGTCGATCTGCCGCCAGGCGTACTTCGGTCCGCCGGCCCGCCGGATCGCGGCCACGAGCATGTCCAGAGTGACGTCGGCGGCTGTGGTGCCGGAGTTCGTCGCGCCGTCGTTGTCCTGCACCTCCTCAAGGCCGATGATGTCCGGCGACGCCAGGTTGCGGACGACCGCCTGGGCCAGCCCGTCGAACTTGGCGGCACCGTCGGTCGGGTCGAGGTTCTCCACGTTGAAGGTCGCGACCGACACCTGCAGCGGCGAGGACCGCCTGGTCACCTCGCGGGTGACGCCGCCGTCGACCACCGTCGGCGCCTGCGTCGGCAGGAACTTGAAGTTGCCGAACGAGTAGTCGAGCACGCCGGCCACGACACCCGCGAGCCGGTCGCCGGTCTTGGCGTCCGGGATCGGCGCGAGCAGGTCGTCGAGCAGCACCCGCTCGGGATTGGAGTCGGCCTTCTGCAGCACGATGCCGCCGCGGACGGTCCGCACACTCGAGCCCGCCGGTACGACGGACAGCTCACGGAACGAGTTGGTCGGGCCGGTGACCTGGGGCTGGTCGATCCCCAGCCACATGCCCTCCAGGGACTCCCAGAAGTCGATCCCGTCGGTGGCCGGCTGGAAGGTACCGGTGGTCTCGACGTCACCGTTCGAGTCGTCGTCGATCACGGTCGACGGTGGGACCCGGCCGCCCGGTCCGACGATCGCCGGGGCCGGTACGGCGGCCGTGCCGGTCACCGTGATCGTCGGGTTGACGATCTCGGTGGTGGTCAGGTTGTCGGTGCCGCCCGAGCCGCCGGGACGGAACTCGGCGACCGCGCCCTTCACCGTCACCGCGTCTCCGGCGTTCACCGTCGGCGCCGTCCCTGTGAACACGAACAGACCCTCGCTGGTGGCCGGGTCAGCGTCCGGCTGCGGGTCCTGGAACCAGAAGCCGTTGCCGCCCTTCGCGGTGACCACGCCGGTCACGTTCGCGACGATCTTGCCGGCCAGCGGCGACAGGTGCGCGGCGCCCTGGACGTCGTGGATCTTCGCGTCGACCGGGTCCGGGTCCGGCGGGGTCGAGGTCAGCGTCTTCGGCGACGGGGCGACCGCGGCGAACTCGGTGCTGTTGTCGTCCGCGTCGGTCGTCGGGACCTTGCGGGTGGCCGACGTGGTGTTCGACAGACCCGGCGCCGCGGCGGTCTCGAAGTCGTTGGCCGACCCGTACCCGACGAAGTCGATCACACCCGCCGCGGCCGAGCAGGCCGTCCCGCAGGCCAGCGGTGTCTGGTTGTTCACCAGAGCGACCTTGCCGTTCGTCGCGGACATCGGGATGCTGCCGGTGGCCTCGGCAGGTGGCAACGGCGTGGTGCCGCCGGCGCCGGCTGCCTCCTGGACCAGGTAGGCGGCGCCGGGGGCGATGCTGCCGCTGAGACGGGTGACCTGCCAGCTCGTGCCGGCGGCCGACGCGTACTGCACCGACCATCCGCTCAGGTCGACCGGGGTCGCGCTGTTGTTGGTCAGCTCGATGAAGTCGTGCGTGTACTGCGCGCCACTGTTGCCGCCACCGCCGTACACCTCGGTGATGACGACGGTGGACGACGCGGCGTCGGCCGATGGGGCGACGAGTGCGACCGCTGCGCCGGAGAAGACGAGACTCGAGGTGACCACAAGGGCGCCCAGGCGGCGCCGTGATCGGATCTGGGCAGACATGGCCGGATTCTCACACCCGCACCGGTCCCGGCCAAGGTCCAGCACGTGAACAGCAGGTACGCCCGCGAAAGGCACGGGTGATCATTCGCCGGGCAGCGCGAGCAGGCGGTAGACCTCGAGCGGTTCGGCCTTGCCCTTGAGCTCCAGCAGGCCGAGCGACTCGGTCACCGCCTCGGGCAGCAGCGCCTTGGTGGCCGGGCCGATGGCCACGCCGCCGCCAGGGGCCTTGCCTTCGATCCGGGAGGCGACGTTCACGGTGTCGCCGATGACGGTGTGGGTGCGGCCGCCCTCGGTGCCCAGCAGGCTGACCGAGGCGATCCCGCTGTTGATACCGACCCGGAAGCGCGGCCACTCCGGGTGCGCCAGCTGGACGGCCGCCGCCGCCTCCTGCAACGCGAGCCCGGCCGCGGCGGCCCGCTCGGCGTGGTCCGGCTGGTCGCCGCGCTTGTTGAAGGTGACCATCAGCGCGTCACCGATGATCCGGTCGACGTCACCGCCGTGACGCCGTACGACGGGTGGCACGACGACCTGGAAGTACGTGTTCAGCATCGCCGTGACCTCGGCCGGGTCGTGGCGCTCGGAGAACGTGGTGAACCCCTGCAGGTCGGCGAACAGCACACTCAGCTCCCGTCGCCCGGACACCGTGTCCTCGACGTAGAGGTCGGCGAACCGCTCCTCGTACCACTGGATGCGCACGCCGGCCACGACCAGGACGAACGCGGCCAGCATCAGCACGTGCCACTCCCACCACGACAGTGCCCAGTTCCGCGCGAACACCAGCGAGACCATCGCCTCGGCGAGCAGGACGAACGCGGCGATCATCGACAGCAGCATCAGCGACGGCCGTTGCCACCAGGTGCGCAGGTAGCGCCCGGCCGCGACCGCGTACAGCCCGATCGCGGGGATCGCGAGCCCGGTGAGGATGCCGTCGGCAACCTCGGGTACGGCGGTGCCGTGCAGCGGAGGCAATCGCAGGACCGATGCCGCCGCCCACAACGCCATCAGCATCAGCAGGGCCGCCCGCAGCAACCGTCCCCACCGGACCGCGGACACTGTCCGTTCGCCGGAGAAGTTCAGGCTCGACAGGACCGCGAACACCGACGCCAGCGCCACGCCCACTGGGGTCGCCAGCGTGAACCCGGCGTTCGGGGTGTCGAGCAGCACCTTCGGCGTCGCCAGCGCGTGCAACCCGAGGAACCCGGCCGCCGACAGGAACGCCAGCGACACCAGCAGCACCCGCGGGTCACCACGGCGCAGCGCCGCGGCACCCGTCACATACGCGAGTACGGCGCTCAGCACAGCGGTCAGCAGCACGAGCCAGAAGTGCGACGGGTGGTGCTCCCAGTGCACGTCCAACTCCGGTCGCTGCAAGAGCAGCAGCAGCCCCGCCAGCGGTATCAGCAGGACGACGGCCGTCAGGCCGATCATCGCCGGCGTGTAGACGAACCGCCGTTCAGCCATTGGCGGACGCCTTCAGATGGGTGTGGATCTGCGACACCACCACGGACCCCTCACCGACCGCCGACGCGACCCGTTTGACCGAGCCGCAGCGGACGTCGCCGATCGCGAACAAGCCGGGCAGGGTGGTCTCGTACGGCTGCGGCGGCCGCGACTCGTTCCACTGCGGATCGGCGGCTGCGTCGGACCCGCTCAGCACGAAGCCCCGGCCGTCCCGGCCGACCTTGTCCGGCAACCACTGGGTGCCGGGCACCGCACCGATCATCACGAACAGCCCGGCCGACGGCATCGACTCCTCGGCGCCGGTCCGCCGGTCCCGCACGGTCACGTGCTCGAGCCGCCCGTCGTCGCCGCCACCGACGACCTCGCTGTTGGCCCGCAACGCCACGTTGGGCGCCGCGTCGATGGCGTCGATCAGGTACTGCGACATGCTTGCGCTCAGGTCGTTGCCGCGGATCACCAACGTCACCTGGCGGCAATACCGGGCCAGGTGCAGGACCGCCTGGCCGGCCGAGTTGCCGCCACCGACCACACATGCGTCGAGGCCCTGCAGACCGTGGGCCTCGGAGACGCTGGCGCCGTAGTAGACGCCGTTCCCCATCAGGGACTCCAACTCCGGGACGTCCAGCCGGCGGTACGACACCCCGGTCGCCAGCACGACCGCCCGGGCCGTCACCTCGCCCACGTCACCGATGACCGCGCGGAAGTGCTCGTCCTCCTTCTCCAGCGAGACGATCGACCGCATCAGCACGAAGTGCGCTCCGAAGACCCAGGCCTGCTGGTACCCGCGCTGGGCCAGCTCGGACCCGCGGATCCCGCGCGAGAACCCCAGGTAGTTCCGGATCAGCGAACTCGTGCCCGCCTGCCCGCCGATGGACTCGCGCTCCACCACCAGTGTCCGCAACCCCTCCGAGGAGGCGTAGACGGCCGCGGCCAGACCGCCTGGTCCGGCGCCGATCACCAGTACGTCGAACGAGTCCGTGCCGTCGGCCAGTGACGTCGGCACACCCCAGGCCTCGGCGATCTCCGCGTCGGTCGGGTCGTGCAGGATGGTGCCGCCGATCGCCGGCATCCATACCAGCACGCCGTCACCGGGATCCGGCTCGCTGATGTACCTCAGGGCGGCGTCGGCCAACGGCGTCCCACTGGCCCGGAAGGCGCTCGGGATCCCGTTGCGGGCCAGCAGGCTGCGGATCGCCTGACCGCGGACCGAGTGGTCCGAGGCGATCACGACCACCTCGCGCAGGTTGGCGACCTCGTTCCGGGACCACTCCTGGATGAACTCCGCGACCGTCCGGTGGAACAGTTCGTCGCGTTCGATCCACGGCTTCAGCACGTAGTAGTTGATGTCGCCGACCGACATCGCGGTCAGGATCGCGGACGCGGTCGAACGGTCCGCCCACGCGCCCCACTCGACCAGCAGTGCCCGCCGTGCGTCCGGGTGCAGCGTCCTGGACCGGTCGAAGATCGCGGTCCGGTCGTCGTCGGGGAGCACGTGGTCGACCAGGACCACGGCCACCCGCTGCCCCAGCTCGTGTGCGAGTCGCAGACACTCCGACGCCGCGTCCGCGGTGAGTTCACCGCGAACGCGGAAATCGACGCCGAACGCCCGTCCGAGCTCTGTCTCACTCCGCTCCAGCCGCAGCGGATCCACGTCGACGACCAGTATCAGCGGCCGAGCCTTGCGCAGGCTCAACCTGTCCCCGGGTTCCCCTCCCATGCTTGTGACGGTAGGTCCGCGCGCAGCGATGAGCAATGGACAAAACGTTTGTTCGCCGGTCCTGTCCGCCCCAGTGGGACAGGACCGGCGAAGTCCGAACTCCGTTCAAACAATCAGTTGACGCTGACGGCCGACCACGCGGCGGCGACGACCGCGCGCTCGTTGCTGCCTGCGCCGTACAGGTCGGTGGCCGCGTTCAGCGTCGCGGTCCGGGCCTGTGCGTACGTCGTACCCGTCGTCATGTACGTGGTCAGTGCGCGGTACCAGATCTTGCCGACCTTGTCCCGGCCGATCCCGGTCACGGTGGAGCCGTTGCAGCTGGTGGAGTCGTGCGGCAGGCCGCCGAACTCCTTGGCGCCGGTGCCCTCCGCGGCCAGGTAGGCGAAGTGGTTCGCCACGCCGGAGGAGTAGTGCACGTCGAGGTTGCCGACACCGGAGTAGTAGCAGTCGACCGAGTTGCCGTCCTTGCTCGGCTTGTCCATGTAGCGCAGAGCCGGCCGGTCCTTCATGATCTCCTCGCCGATGTAGTAGTCGCCGGGGTCGGCGGCGTTGTTCGCGGAGAACTCGACGAAGGTGCCGAAGATGTCGCTCGTGGCCTCGTTCAGGCCGCCGGACTCACCCGAGTAGGTGAGGTTCGCGGTCGCCGTGGTGACGCCGTGGGACATCTCGTGCCCGGCCACGTCGATCGACACCAGCGGACCGGCCACGACGCCGTCGCCGTCGCCGTACGTCATCTGCTTGCCGTCCCAGAAGGCGTTCACGTAGTTGTTGCCGTAGTGCACCCGGCTCGGGACGCCCTTGCCGTCGTTGAAGATGCCGTTGCGGCCGTGCTGGGTCTTGAAGTAGTCCCAGGTCCTGGCGGCGCCGTAGTGCGCGTCGACGGCGGCGGTCTGCCGGTTGGTGTTCAGGCCGTTGCCCCAGTGGTTGTCGGCGTCGGTGAACCGGGTCGGCACCGGGCAGCCGAAGCCGAAGAGCTGGCACAGGACCGAGTCGGTCCTGTTGTTCGCGTCGGCCGTGTACCCGTTGCCGCGGGTCGGGTCGGTCAGCGTGAACCCGCCGGTGGCCGGCGTGCTCTCGATCGCCACGGTCCCGCTGTACAGGCTCTGGCCGTCGCCGGAAGCGGTGTGGATGTGCTGCTCGGAGACCAGCTTGGCACCGGTCAGCGCGTCGATCGTGGTGGTGACGTGGCTCGGCGTGCCGTCCGCCTGGGTCCCGGCCGAGGCGACCTGGTAGGCCAGTCGCGGCGCGCCCTTGCGGGCCTCGATCACGAGCGAGGGCCTGCCCTCGGCTTTCTGGCCGCGGCCCAGGGCCTTCGCGGTGGCGGTGGCAGCACTCAGCTTCGGCGTCCGGTTCACGTGGGCGGGGCGGCTCAGCGTCAGGCTGGCGCCCTTCCAGCTGCCGTCCTTGGCCTGGTGGACGACGACATCACCGCCGAGCACCTTGAGCCCGCCGTTGGTCCGGTCCATCCGGACATGGCTGGAGCCGTCGGCGTCGACGATCACGTCGCGGACGACGAACGCGTCGGTGCCGGTGGCCTTGAGGGCGGCGAGATGGTCGCCGACGGCAGCCTTGGCCCGGGCGACCGCCGCGGCGGGGGTGGGGACGGGGTCTGCCGTCGGCGCACCGGTGGCGGTGCCGGCGCTGGTCAGACCGAGGGCGGTGGTGGTCGCGACTGCGGTGGCAGCGGCGAACAGGGCGGATCTGTTCATCCTCGCGCTCCTTGTTCGGCGTCCCGGGAGCCTCACGCCCCGGGAACGAGGTGCAGGCACGTTACCGCTCGGTCACCTACCGTGGCCAGAGGTGGAGAAAAGTCGCTCTTCCGCCGCACGACGACCGGACTTGGTCGGTTCCGGGCGATACCGTCACGCCATGGCGAAGACCACAGCGGTGATGCTCCCCGTAGGTGACCGGGAAGTCCGCGTCTCCAGCCCGGAGCGGATCGTCTACGAAGCGACCGAGTGGGCCCCGGAGGTCACCAAACTCCAGGTCTGTGAGTACTTCGCCGGCGTCGGCGCCGCGTTCATGCACGCGTCCGGCGACCGTCCGGTCGCGCTGGAGCGCTGGCCCGGCGGCTGGCGCGAGGGGATGACGCTGTCCGTCGACGCGACCGGCCGGCAGACCGGCGACGGCTTCTACTCGAAGCGCCTGCCGAAGGGCGCACCGGACTGGCTCGAGACCTGCAGGGTGCTGACACCGAACGACCGCCCGATCGATGAACTGTGCCTGACCGAGATCGCGGCCGCGGTGTGGGCGGCCCAGATGGGCACCCTGACCTTCCACCCCTGGGCGGTGCGCAAGAGCGATCTCGACCATCCGGACGAGCTGCGGATCGACCTCGACCCGCAGCCGGGGGCGACCTTCGCCGACGCCCGGCGGGTCGCCGGCGTCGCCCGTGAGTTGCTCGAGGAGCTGGGGCTTCGGGGATATCCGAAAACCAGCGGCAACCGGGGGATCCACATCTACGTGCGGATCCGGCCGGAGTGGTCGTTCGACGAGACCCGGCACGCGGCGATCGGCCTCGGGCGGGAGCTGGAGCGCCGCGACGACGCCGTCACCACCGCGTGGTGGAAGGAGGAGCGCGGCGACGCGGCGGTCTTCCTCGACTACAACCAGAACCTGCGCGACCGCACCGTCGCCGGTGCGTGGTCGCTCCGACCGCGGCCCGGTGCCCCGGTCAGTACGCCGATGACGTGGCAGCGGCTGGCCGAGGTCGACGATCCGCGGGCGTTCAACCTGCACACCGTCCCGGAGTACCTCGCCGATGGTGACCCGTGGGCGGACATGGACGAGACGGCGTACGCACTCGACCCACTGCTGCGGCTGTGGGAGGAACTGCCGGGCGGGGAGCTGAACTTCCCGCCGGACTACCCGAAGATGCCGGGAGAGCCGCCGCGTGTGCAGCCGAGCAAGAAGGTCGCCGATCACTGGGACGACGAAGGCAACCGGATCACGCCGTAGGGCCGACCGGCCGACGTCGCCTAGTACCCGCGCAGGGCGCCGCCGTCGATGGGGAGGATGGCGCCGGTGATGTAGGAGGCGGCCGGGGAGAGCACGAAGGCGGCGACCCGGCCGAACTCGTCGGGGGTGCCGTAGCGGCGCAGCGGGATGGTCTTCTCGGACGCGCGCCGGGCGGCCTCCGGGTCGCCGCCCTTGGCGTCGAGCTCCTTCAGCCGGTCGGTTGCGATCCGGCCCGGCATCAGGCCGTTGACCCGGATCCCGTTCGGGCCGAGCTCGTCGGCGAGCGTCTTCGCGACCATCGCCAGGCCGGGGCGCAGCCCGTTCGAGATCGCCAGCCCGGGGATCGGCGACTTCACCGACGACGACAGCACGAACGCGATCGACGTACCGTCCGAACCGGCGCGGGCGACCGACCGGGCGATCCGCAGGCCGCCGAGGAACACGCTGTCGAAGGCGTTGCGCCAGTCCTTCTCGTCGGTGTCGAGCGCCGTCCCGGGCCGCGGGCCGCCGACGCTGATCAGCGCGCCGTGCAGCGCCCCCCACTTCGCGATCGCGGTCGCCGCCAGCCGCTCCGCGCTCTCCGGGTCGGCGTTGTCGACCGGGATGCCGACGACGTTCTCACCGAGCTCGGCCGCCGCGCGGCCGATCGACTCCTCGCTCCGGCTGGAGATGACGAGCCGGGCGCCTTCCGCGGCGAGGGCCTTCGCGGTGGCGAAGCCGAGTCCGGCGCTGGCGCCGGTGACGATATAGGTGCGATCGCGCAGTCCGAGGTCCACGGGCTCCATCCTGCCTCACCGCCACCGATCACGCACGCCGAGGCCAGTTGGTGCCTATGGCAAGCTCTGGTGCGCTAGTAGGCCGACCGGCGCAGCGGCGACTCGTGGCTGTCCAGGTGCCCGGCGGTGTTCACCAGGCCGAGGTGCGAGAACGCCTGCGGGAAGTTGCCCAGCATTCGGCCGCTCACCGGGTCGTACTCCTCCGCGAGCAGGCCAACGTCATTGCGCAGGGCAACGAGTCGGTCGTACAGCGCGCGGGCCTCGCCGACCCGGCCGATCAACGCCAGCGAGTCGGCCAGCCAGAACGAGCAGACCAGGAACGCGCCCTCGCCGCCGGACAGGCCGTCGTCGGTGTGGTCGGTGATGTACCGGTGGACGAACCCGCCGTCCGCGAGCTCCCGCTGCACGGTCTCGACGGTGCTGACCACCCGCGGGTCGTCTGGCGGGAGGAAGCCGACCTGGGGGATGAGCAGCACCGAGGCGTCCAGCGCCTTGCTGCCGTAGGCCTGGGTGAACGTGCCGCGGTCGGTGTCGAACGCCTGTTCACAGACGTCCCGATGGATCTCCTCGGCGGTCGCGCGCCACTGCTTCGCCGGCCCGCTCAGGCCGAACCGTTCGACCGCCCGCGCGGCCCGGTCGAACGCGACCCAGGCCATCACCTTCGAATGGGTGAAGTGCTGCCGGCCGCCGCGGACCTCCCAGATCCCTTCGTCCGGCTGGTGCCAGAGCCCGGACAGGTGCCGCATCAGTCCGCGCTGCATCGCCCAGGCGTCGTCGCTCGGTCCGATGTGCGTCTCCCGGGCGAGGGCCAGCACGTCCATCACCTCGCCGAACACGTCGATCTGCAACTGCTCGGCGGCCGCGTTGCCGATCCGGACCGGTCGCGAGCCGCCGAATCCGGGCAGCCAGCCGGCCTCGAACTCCGTCAGCCGGCGTTGACCGGTGACGCCGTACATGATCTGTACGTCGGCCGGCGAGCCCGCGATCGCCCGGAGCAGCCAGTCCCGCCAGGCCTGGGCCTCCTCGGTGAACCCCGATCGCAGCAGCGCGGTCAGCGTCATCGTCGCGTCCCGCAACCAGCAGAACCGGTAGTCCCAGTTGCGCTCGCCTCCGAGCGCCTCCGGCAACGAGGTGGTCGGCGCCGCGACCAGTCCGCCCGTCGGCGAGTACGTCAGCGCCTTCAGCGTGAGCAGCGACCGGGTGACCTCGTGCTCGAAGCCGTCCGGGTCGGTGCCGCGGGCGATCCACTCGGTCCAGTACGTCACGGTCGGGTCGAGCGCTCCGACGGCGTCGGTCGAGGGCGGCGCCGGCTCGTGCGACGGGTGCCAGGTGAGCACGAACCAGGCCCCGTCACCCGCCGAGACCTCGAAGTCCGCGTACGTCGCGAGGTCGCGACCGTACTGGTGTACGTCGGACCGCAGTGAGACCGCGTCCGGACCGGCGACCGCGACCACCTGACCGTCGTACCGGCGTACCCAAGGGACGACGTGCCCGTAGTCGAACCGCAGTCGCAGCTCGGACCGCATCGCCACCCGCCCGCTCAGGCCTCGCACGATCCGGACGACGTCCGGCGCCTTGTCGCGCGGCGGCATGAAGTCGATCACCTTGACCGCCCCGGTCGACGTGGACCACTCGGTCTCCAGGACGAGCGTGTCGCCGCGGTAGTGCCGGCTGTTCCGGGCGTCCGCCGCGCGCGGCGCGAGTGTCCAGTGACCGTTGTCGTCGGTCCCGAGCAGGGCGGCGAAGCAGGCCGGCGAGTCGAACCGGGGCAGGCACAGCCAGTCGATCGAACCGGTCGTCGACACCAGCGCCGCGGTCTGGGTGTCGCCGATCAGCGCGTAGTCCTCAATCCGCCGCGCCGGCACGGACCTCGGGTCGTTCCGGTCCGGTCGCGTCGTCGTCGGGGGAGGAGGAGTCACCACGTGTGTCCTGTCGGGAGAAGTAGACCAGTCCGCCGAGCGCGAGCAGGGCGAAGAAGAACCATTGCAGGCCGTAGAAGAAGTGTGGGCCGTCGTCGACCTCGGGCCCGGGGAACGTGCCGAACGCCGGGTCGTTCGCGGGCTGCTGCTGGTCGATCGTCAGGTAGCCGTCGTACAGGTCGAGCTTCAGCACCCGGGCGTAGTCCGGTCCGTTGATCAGCCGCGCCGTCCCGTTGTCCGGCGTACCACCGTTGGTGCTGCCGCCGCGCTCACTGCGCCGCAGCCGGCCGGTGATGGTCACGTCGCCGGCGGGTACGGCGGGGACGTGGCCGGGGGCGAGCTCGGCGCCCTGGCGGGCCAGGAACCCGCGGTCGACCAGGACCGCCTTGCCGTCCGGGAGTATCAGTGGGGTGACGATCTCGAAGCCCGGCCGGTCCTTCACGTTCCGGTATCGCAGGACGATCTGCTTCGAGGCGTCGTACCGGCCGGTGACGACCGCGGTCCGCCACGCGTGCCGGTCGCCGACGACCCCGTCCGGACCGACGATCTGGTCGATCGGCGCCGGCGGAGCGGCCAGGTTGGCGCGGGTGACGTCGTTGCGGACCTTGCGTTCGTCGAGACGGTGGAACTGCCAGCGACCGAGCTGGACACACACGCCCGCGAGCAGCAGAACCGCCAGTGCGGCAGCGAGCCAGCGGACATTCATCAGACGACGCACATCTCGAACTTAAGCCATCCCCTGAAACCGTCGGCGCGCGGCACGTAGGCTGGGGGCGTGACGGCTACCGATGAGGTGACTCAGGTGGGGCTGGCGGACCGGTTCGGCCGGGTCGCCACCGATCTGCGCGTGTCCCTCACCGACCGCTGCAACCTGCGCTGCACGTACTGCATGCCCGAGGAAGGCCTGGACTGGCTGGCCAAACCGGAGCTGCTGACCGATGACGAGATCGTCCGGCTCGTCTCCGTTGCCGTCCGGTTACTCGGCGTGCACGAGATCCGGTTCACCGGCGGTGAGCCGCTGCTCCGACGTGGGCTGGTCGGCATCGTCGGGCGGACGACCGAGCTGGAGCCGCGTCCGCAGGTGTCGCTGACGACCAATGGGATCGGCCTGGCCCGGCAGGCCCAGGCCCTCAAGGACGCCGGTCTGGACCGGGTGAATGTGAGCCTCGACACCATCCGGCCGGACACGTTCCAGCAGCTGACCCGGCGCGACCGGCTCCAGGACGTGCTGGCCGGTCTCGAGGCCGCACAGGCCGTGGGGCTGACGCCGGTCAAGGTCAACGCCGTCCTGATGCGCGGTGTGAACGACGACCAGGCGCCGGAGCTGCTCGAGTTCTGCCTGGAGCACGACTACGAACTGCGGTTCATCGAGCAGATGCCGCTGGACGCGCAGCACGGCTGGAACCGCGCGACCATGGTGACCGCGGACGAGATCCTCGACCAGCTCGCGGAACCGTTCGGCCTGGAGCCGACCGACGTCGCGACCCGGGGGAGTGCGCCGGCCGAGTCCTTCACGGTGCGCGGCGGGCCGCGGACCGTGGGCATCATCGCGTCCGTCACCCGCCCGTTCTGTGGCGACTGCGACCGGGTCCGGCTGACCGCCGACGGCCAGGTGCGCGACTGCCTGTTCGCCCGCACCGAGTCGGACCTGCGAACGGCGTTGCGTGCGGGCGCCGGTGACGAGGAGCTGGCGGACCGCTGGCGGCGGGCGATGCGCGGCAAACTCCCGGGGCACGGGATCAACGATCCGAGCTTCCTGCAGCCGACCCGTCCGATGTCCGCGATCGGCGGTTGAGCGCCGTACCAAACCGGCCCAATCCGGAAATGCACTTTTTCGGTGCGCTGCCTTTACCCGGAGAAAGGCTCGACCTCGCGCAGGAATGACCGGCGGTCGAGGAAGTCGGACAAGCTGTCCTTGTGCTCGTCGCACGCCAACCAGGTCTTGCGCCGGTCCGGCGTGTGGATCTTCGGGTTGTTCCAGAGCAGTGCCCACCGCGCCGGTGCGCCGCATCCCTTGGCAGAGCAGACGGACGAGGGTGCATCGGCAAGCATCTGTGGCCTATTCCTGATTACTCAACAATCAAAAGGATGGGGAAATGAAGCGACGTCGGACAGCCACGGGGGGAGCCGTCCGACGCCGCATCAAGACTCTGAATTTCACTCGTGGACTTCAGAGCACGCGGGAGATTCTGACACGGATGCTGCCGAAGTTTCCAGTCCCGGCGTAGATCACTTTTCGGTGTCGTTCTCGCGGTCGGGATTCGGGGGTGTGACGACCACGTGACGGGTCCCGATCGCGGGCCGTTCGGGGGGCACGAACGGGTCGGCGCCGGACACCTTCGTGGTCCGGTGCGCGTTCGCCAGCACGACCGCGAAGTACGGCAGGAAGACCGCTGCGACGACGAACATCCACCGCCACGGCGACGGCGTGACGACGGCGAGCACGAAGCAGACGATCCGGACCGACATCATCCAGGCGTACCGCACGATCCGGCTGTCCAGATCCTCGGACCGGCCCGGCTGTGCAGTCGTCACCGAAATGACGGGTTCAGCAGTCCGCTCACGGCGTCTCGACATCTATCCTCCTCACCATCACCAACGGTACGCCGTGCCGTCGGCACAGGCGCAGCCAGGCTGGAGAGGGCTGCACAATGCGTGGAAGGACTGGCTCATGACCGATCGCACCTACCGGGTCACCGAGATCGTCGGCACGTCCAAGGAGGGCGTGAAAGAGGCCATCACCAACGGCATCACCCGGGCCGGCGAGACCCTGCGGCACCTCGACTGGTTCGAGGTCACCGAGATCCGCGGCCACATCGTCGACAACCGGATCGACCACTACCAGGTGGGCATGAAGGTCGGCTTCCGCCTCGAAGACTCCTGACCCGGGGTGCCGGACCACCCGCCATCCGGGGATCTGGACGGCGGGCGATAGCGTTCGTCCGACCGACGACGTGAGGAGGGCTTGTGAGCAGGTCTGTGCTGGTGACTGGCGGCAGCCGGGGGATCGGGCTGGCGATCGCGACCGCGTTCCGGGAGGCCGGCGACCAGGTCGCGGTCACCTACAACACTAGCGAGCCGCCGCCGGGCTTCCTCGGGGTCAGGTGCGACATCACCGACCAGGCGCAGGTCGACGCTGCGTTCGAGACGATCCAGGACCAGCAGGGTCCGGTCGAGGTGCTGGTGGCCAACGCCGGCATCACCCGGGACACGCTGCTCCTCCGGATGTCCGACGAGGACTGGGACGCCGTTGTGGACACCAACCTGACCGGCTCGTTCCGGGTCGCCCGCCGGGCGGCGAAGGGCATGCTGCGGCTGCGCAAGGGCCGGATCGTGTTCATCTCCTCGGTCGTCGGCCTGCTCGGCTCGCCCGGCCAGGTGAACTACGCGGCCAGCAAGTCCGGCCTGATCGGGATGTCCCGGTCCATCGCCCGCGAGCTCGGCAGCCGCGGTATCACCGCGAACGTGGTCGCGCCCGGCTTCGTCGAGACGGACATGACCGCGGTGCTGCCGGAGGAGACCCAGAAGCAGTA
The DNA here is from genome assembly GCF_004348725.1 of Kribbella turkmenica. Taxonomy (GTDB): domain Bacteria; phylum Actinomycetota; class Actinomycetes; order Propionibacteriales; family Kribbellaceae; genus Kribbella; species Kribbella turkmenica. The sequence continues at coordinate 526 of NZ_SMKR01000086.1, read as the reverse complement.
CCTGAGCCAGATCCCGCTCGGCCGGTTCGGGCTGACCGAGGAGGTCGCCCACGCGGTCCGCTGGCTCGCCTCCGAGGAGGCCGGCTACATCACCGGCGCGGTGATCCCGGTCGACGGCGGCATCGGCATGGGCAACTGACCCACTTCCAGCTCTGTCTGATTTCGAAGGGAACATGCCGGTGGGCATCCTCGACGGTAAACGCATCCTGGTCGCGGGCGTCACGCTCGACTCGTCGATCGGCTTCGCGACCGCCAAAGTCGCGCAGGAGCAAGGCGCCACCGTGCTCATCTCCAACTTCGGCCGTGCGCTGAGCATCACGAAGCGGATCGCCAAGCGGCTGCCGCAGGAGCCGCCGGTGCTCGAGCTGGACGTGACGAACGCCGAGCACCTGGCCGCACTACCGGACGCCGTCCGCGAGCACGTCGACGGCCTGGACGGCGTCGTGCACTCGATCGCCTACGGCAACCCGGAGACCATTCTCGGCGGGAAGTTCCTGGACGGTCCGTGGGAGGACGTCTCCCAGGC
>NZ_SMKR01000085.1 GCF_004348725.1 Kribbella turkmenica | reverse complement strand
GGGTGGGGTGGGTGAGCGCCTAGGGTTCCGGGCATGGACGTCCTGATCCTCGGCCTGATCAACATCGTCGTGTTCATGGTGATCTTCGTGCCCGTGGCGCAGCGGCTGCTCGGGGTGCGGTTCGGGCTGGTGCGGCTCGCGCTCGGCGCGGGGCTCACGCTCGCCATGTTCAACCCGATCTCGCGGGGACTGGTCGGGCCGCCGCCGTTCGAGGGCTCGAACGGCGCCGCGATCTCGCTGCTCGTGCTGACGACGCTCTGCTCGGTGCTGTCGGGCCTGATCTTCCTGGTGCTGTCCGAGGCGCTCGTGCCGACCGGTTCGTTGCCCCGGGCCCGCGATCTGCGCCGCGACCTGGCCGGCCGGGTCGCCCGGACCAAGCGGTACCTGCAGATCCTCCGGATCGCGATCCGGCACGGCCTCGGCCCGTACCTGCGTGGCCGTCGCCGTCCCGGCCGCGAGAACGCCGCCGGACAGGCCGAGCTGGCGCGCTCCCTGCGGCTGGCGCTCGACGAGGCCGGGGTGACGTTCGTGAAGCTCGGTCAGGTGCTGTCCACCCGCAGCGACATCATCCCGGTCTCGGTCGCGAACGAGCTGAGCCGCCTGCAGGACCAGGCCTCCCCCGCGCCGTGGTCCGAGGTCGAGGCGGTGCTGACCGAGGAGCTCGGCGCCCGGCCGCACCAGGTGTACGCCGGCTTCGACACCGAGCCGCTCGCGGCCGCGTCGGTCGCCCAGGTCTATGCGGCCCGCCTGCCGGAGGGCGCGGACGTCGTGGTGAAGGTGCAGCGTCCCGGCGTCGCCGCGGTGGTCGAGCGGGATCTCGACATCGTCCGGCGGCTCGCCCGCCTGCTCGAGCGGAACACCGACTGGGGCCGGTCGATGGGTGTCCGGGCGCTGGCCGACGGGTTCGCGGACGCGATGCGCGAGGAGCTCGACTTCACCGTCGAGGCCGGCAACATGACCACGGTGGCGGCCGGCCGATCCGTTGCCTCGACCAACGATTTGGTGGTCCCCGAGCTCTACCCGCGGGCGTCCACCGCCCGGGTGCTGACGATGCAGCGGCTGCACGGGATCGGTCTGGGCAACGCCGCGCAGGCGATCGCCGAGCGCGGCCTGGACGCGGCCCGGCTCGGCCGGGTGCTGTTCGACTGCCTGCTCGGCCAGGTCGCCATCGACGGGGTCTTCCACGCCGACCCGCACCCCGGCAACTTCCTGCTGCTCACCGACGGCCGGATCGGCATGCTCGACCTGGGCTCGGTCGGCCGCCTCGATCCGGCCACCCGGGAGGCCCTGCAGCGGTTCCTGCTCGCGATCGACCACGGCGACCCGGTCGCCGCGACCGACGCGCTGCTGGAGATCGTCGACCGGCCCGACGTGATCGACGAGCGCGGCCTCGAACGCGCCGTCGGCCGGTTCATGACCCGCCACCTGTCCGCGGGCGTGACGCTCGGGCCGGCGATGTTCAACGACCTGTTCAGGATCATCACCTCGCACGACCTCGGCGTACCGCCGGAGGTGGCCGCGGTCTTCCGCGCCCTGGCCACCATCGAGGGCACGATCTCGCGCATCTCCCCCGGCTTCGACCTGGTCACCGCGTCCCGCCAGTTCGCCTCCGCCCACGTCACCGACCGCCTCGCCCCGGAGGCGTTGCGCCGGACGGCGACCGAGGAGCTGGCGACGCTGCTGCCGATGTTGCGCCGGCTGCCCCGACGGATCGACCGGATCGCGGCCGCGGCCGAGAGCGGCCGGCTGGGCCTGAACGTCCGGCTGCTCGCCGACGACCGCGACCGCCGGCACATCACCACCCTGCTGCATCAGGTGCTGCTCGCGATCCTCGGCGCCACCGCCGGCCTGATGGCGGTCCTGCTGCTCGGTACGCCGGGCGGTCCGCACGTCACCGAGACGATCACGCTCTTCCAGCTCTTCGGCTACAACCTGCTGGTGATCTGCGCCGTCCTGGTCCTCCGGGTGCTCGTCCTGGTCTTCCGGCTTCCGGACGGGAGTCCCCCTTGACTTAAAGTGAGCTTGAACTTCGAGGATGTCCATCAATGCCTCACATCGCTGACCATCCCGTTCCGAAGGGTTTCAGGCCTGTGCCTGGCACGCGGGCTACGTGCGGTACCTGTTGCGCGACGGGAGATACCGCGACGACCGCGGACCAGCTAGCGCGCTGTCTCGCACGATGATCGGCCGGCACCGGTTCGCCTCCTGGAAAACTCCCGGGTAGGAAGGGTCTAGAGTGTGCCGCATGGCTGAGCTGCTGACCGACGACCAGATCGACCAGGCGATTCGCGACCACCTCCCGCAGTGGAAGTTCGCGGACAACGCGCTGGTCCGCAGCATCAAGCGGGAGAACTTCCTGGACGGCATCCGGCTGGTCGCCACCGTCGCCCAGCTGGCCGAGTCGATGAACCACCACCCGGACATCGACATCCGCTACACCACGATCACCTTCAAGGTCAGCAGCCACGACGCCGGCGGCATCACCGACGACGATCTGGTTCTCGCCCGGCACATCGACACCGCGGCCGGCTGACCGCTTCACGTCATGGCGGTTCTCGGCCAGGCCCGGCGCTGGCTGAGCACCCGCCTGCCCGTCTACACCTGAGGGCATGACCTCATGCCGCCTCGCCTCCGGTCTCACCGCCGCCGCCGTCCTGCTCAGCCTGACGACTTCGGCGCACGCGTTCTCGCCGAACCCCGGCTGGTTCTGGAACCGGCCGCACTGCGACACCGTGTACGGCGACGGTTCGGTGACCATCACCGAGACCGACGGCGCGACGCTGGCGCCGACGACCGAGCGGCTGCGTCCGGTCACGTACGCGAAGGTCGCGGTGCTGGAGGAGCCGAACACCCTGATCACGATCGGCCGCCAGTCGATCCAGCGGTCGAGCGACGCCGGGTGCAGCTGGCAGCTGCTCGACAAGACACCGGACGACCTGAGTGCGTACGACGTCCAGGCGGGACCGGGCGACACGGCGTACGTCTACTCCGTGAACGACCAGCCGATCCACCGGGTCAAGGGCGGCGCGGTCAGCACCGTGCAAGGACCGGTCAACGGCGGTGGACTGGCCGCGCTCGTCGCATCGCCCGGCCGGCTTCGGGTAGTCGCCGGCGACGGCCGGCTCTACGACTCGTACGACGACGGCGCCAGCTGGCAGCACGTCGGCGTACCGGCGGCTCGCGATCTGTTCGTATACGACGCGGTGGTCGATCCGCGCGACCACGACCACATCGTCGTCGGCGTGATGTCGGACGGCGTCTACGTCACGGACGACGGAGGCCGGACCTGGCGGCGGTCCGAGCCGGTGGGCCGGGTGAACGCGTTCAGCCTGGCGATCTCCGCGGCCGATCCGTCGAAGGTCTGGATGGAGGGGTACGACCGCGACCGCGCGACCCGGCTCATCTGGGAGTCGGCCGACGGCGGGCTGAAGTTCGAGCCGGTGCTGGACCAGACCCGGGCGACGCTGATCAACGGCAACCGGATGTGGGCCAGTCCGGTAGACCCGGACCTGCTCTACTTCAGCTACGGGACGTCGTTCGCGAACTACGGCGCCGACCTCTACCGGTTCCGCCCGTCCACTGGCGAGCTGACCAAGCAGCACAACCGCCACGACGGCATCCCGTCCCTCGCCTTCAGCCCGGCCGACCCGACCATCTTGTACCTCGGGCTGGCGGAGGAGCGGTAAGTCTCTGCCCGGTCCGGATCGGATACCGTTGGCCGGTGACGACTACCGAGGAGTACCGCCTACTGGGGTTCAGCGACCAGGACCGCGACGACGCCGAAGCCTTCCAGGCCGACCGGGCCGTCGTCGACGACCTGGCCGACCAGCTCCGCGCGGCTCTCGGCAAGCTCGGTCAGGAGCCGCAGCTGCGGATGCCGGACGACCCGCGCAACTCGGTCCAGGCGTTCCTGGACACCTTGCCGGACGTCCGCCGCTTCCACGCCGAGCGCGGCATCCCGGACGACGTCAGCTGGGCGACGCTCGCGGACCTCGGACAGCAGCTCACGGTGAATCGCCGGACCCACGGCGAGTACGGCCTGGAGACGCACTGGTGGATGACGGTGCACTGGACCGGCCAGATCTACGCGCTCGGCCGGTTGCAGTACCTGCTCCACCAGGTGCCGGCGGACAAGCCGGTGCCCGGCACCGAGCCCGGCGAGTGGGTGACCGGCGTCCACATCCCGGAGACCGGGCCACTCACGCCCGAGGCGGTCGACGACAGCCTCGCGCAGGCCCGGGAGTTCTTCCCGCGGTACTTCCCGGAGTACCCGGTGAGGACCGCGACGCTGTGGTCGTGGCTGATCGACCCGTACCTGCTCGACAACCTGCCGCCGGAGTCGAACATGGTCCGGTTCGGCCGCCGGTTCACGCCGTACGGAGAAGCGAACGACAGCCAGGACAGCGCGATCTTCTTCACCTTCCGGACGCACGGTCTGGAGCGGCTGGACGAACTGCCGCAGGACACCTCGCTGCAGCGGCTGGTGGTCGGCCGGATCAAGGCCGGCGGCACCTGGCAGAGCGCCTACGGGTACCTGCGCCTCTGACGCCGGTCGACCGGCGCCGTACGTGCCGGCAGTCGACCGGCTGTCAGCCGGCGGTGATCTTGGCCGCGCGGCGCCGGAGCGCGATCCGGCGGGAGGTCTCGATCACCAGGCCGATCAGGAACGCCAGGCTCAGGCTGAACCCGAGCGCCTTCAGCGAGTCGTGCGCGAACGCGTCGCCACCGAGGTAGCCGAGCAGCGCGACGTACGTGTAGGCGACCGTCACGCCCGCGAAGGTGAAGACGAAGAACTTCTTGAACGAGTACCGGGTCGCGCCGGCGGTCAGCGTGGCCACCATCCGCGCGCCGGGGACGTAGCGGACCGTCATCAGGATCAGCCCGCCGCGAGAGTGCAGCGCGGCCGACACCTTGTCGTAGATCGCCTGTCTGCGCTCCTGCCGCTTCATCCACCGGTGCAGGGCCGGTCCGGAGCCACGGCCCATGAAGTAGCAGACGGTCTCGCCGATGACCGAGCCGAGCATGGCCAGCACGATCACGAGCAGCAGGTTCTGGTGTCCCGCGGCGGCGGCCATGCCGGCGGTGACCACCAGGCCCTCGCTCGGGATCACCGGGAAGACGGCATCGATCGCGGCCGCCAGGAACAGGACGAGCAGCAGCCAATGCGAGGCCATGGCGACGCTCAGCAGCTGCCGCGCAGCCTCCATCAACTCGGTCATCCGGAACAGGATGCCATCCGGATCCACAATCGCCGCAATTCCATCGCTGTGATTCGGCCGGGTTCACCAGATGTTCAGCGGTTCGCGGCTGTGCGTGCTGTGACCGCGACGCTACGTGCTGCCGGCCAGCTGGTCGGCGAGCTCGGTGCGGGAGTGGATGCCGAGCTTCGTGTAGACCTTCCGCAGGTGGTACTCCACCGTTTTCGGGCTGAGGAAGAGTCTGGCCGCGGCCTCACGGATGCTCTGACCGTCCGCGAGCAGCAGGGCGATCTGCCGCTCCTGCGGGGTCAACTCGTCCGCCGTACTGGGCACTCGGCGGCGTGCCGTCTCTCCGGTCGCCTTCAGCTCGGTCGCGGCCTGGTCGGCCCAGCCGGCCGCGCCCAGCTGATCGAACGCTTCGACGGCGAACCGGAGCTGGGTCCGCGCGTCGACACGCCTTCGCGCCCGCCGTAGCCAGGCGCCGTACGCCAGCCGGGTGCGGGCACGCTCGAAGGCGTCCAGGGTCTTCGCGTGCCATTCGAGCGCGGTCTCGAACTCCTCCGCGCAGTCGCCGACCAGTCCCCTGACCCGAGCGGCCCGCGCCAGCGACCACGGCTGGGCCTTGGCCTCAGCCCGGGCGAGGTACTCCCGCGAGACCGTCTCCGCGTCGTCAGGCCGACCCAACCGCAGGTACGCCTCGACCAACTCCGGCGCCGGTGACAGATCGGGGTCCCTGAGCCCGTTCGCTGCCAGTACGTCGACCAGTCGCCGGTACTCCGGGAGCGCGGCCGCCGGATCACCACGGCCCAACTCGAAGTCGCCGAGGCCGAACAACGACCACACGGTGCCGAGGTGCACGGCCCGGTCGTCGCAGATGCGCAGCGCCTCTGCCGCAAGCGTTCGACACTCCACCCGGCCCTGATGCGCCGCCAGCCAGGCATGACCGGCCAGATTCATCGCCAGCTCGGTCGTCTGACCGATCTCGCGCGCCAGCCGGACCCCTTCGTCGTACGACGCGGCCGCGTCCGCCCAGCGATCGGTCGTGGCGTCATCACGCGCCAGCACGAACAGCAGACCGGGCAGAGTGCCCAACGCGACCTGGTCTCGCCGCTCCAGCATCGCCTGTTGCAGCAGGACTCGTCCGGTGCCGCTCTCGCGGAGGAAGAGCGGTGCGATCGCCATCCACACCTGCCGGCGACGATCGCGGTCCAACTCGTCCGACGGCGCGAGAGCGACGGCCTGCCGGATCTGGTCGGTCCCGCCCTGACCGGCGAGGATCTTCGCGACACCGCTGGCCATCATGCCGATGATGCGCGGACCCGGGCGTTCGACCGCCGGCAGCAGCCGGTCGATGCCCTCGGCCGCGCGAAGCGCGGACGCGGTGTCGCAGAGCCGGAAGCAAGCATTGACCGCGTCGGCGAGCAGTCCGGTGGCGACGGCCTCGTCCTCGCACTCCGCAGCGGCCGTGAGCAGGATGTCGCGTGCTTGAGCGGGTGACCCGCACTTCACCGTCAGATCGGCACGGATCTCCTGCGCGCGGATCCTGGTGGCTGCCGGTGGCCGCAGCGCCAACGCTTCGTCCAGCAGGGTCTCGGCCCGGTCCGGCAGCCCTGCGGACCACGCTGCCTCTCCTGCAGCCACCAACCTCAGTGCGCGGTCTTGCGGTGCCTCGGTCAATCGCGCGGCACGCTGGTACGCCGTAGCCGCGACCGCGTGCGCTCCCCGGCCGACCGCATGCCGGGCGGCGACGTCCAGGCTGGCAGCAACGTCGTCGTCGGTCCCGAGGACCGTCTCGGACAAGTGCCATGCACGCCTGTCCTCGTCCTGCGTGGCTCCCGCGACCGCCCGATGGACAGTGCGACGCTCAGCCGGGTCAGCGCTGGTGTAGATCGCCGACCGCACCAGCGGATGCCGGAACTCGACGCGGCCGTCGCGAATCGCGACCAGCGCGGCCGTCTCAGCCTCAGCCAGGGCCGACACCTCGACACCCAGCTCCTCGCACGCTCTGGCCACCGCACCGAGTTCACCGTCGTCGACAGCCGCCACCAGCAGTGCGGTGCGTGCACCCGGGCTGAGCCGATTCGCCCTTGCGGTAAAGGCTTTCGCGAGCAGCGTGGGGACAGGCATCGGCACGCCGGGTGGAAGCCGGTGCAGGGCGGCCGGCTCTCCGGCCAGTTCCAGGAGAGCCAACGGATTCCCGGCCACGGTCCGATGCAGCTGGGCGACCAGGTCGGCCGGCAAACCGTGCACCAACTGCTGCGCCGCTTCCAGCGGCACGCCTTCGAGCACAAGCGCGGGGAGGTCGGCCTCCGCCAGCGGATGGGGTTCGTGCTGCCGGGCAGCGATCAGCAAGACGATCGGGTCGGCGACGAACCGCCGGGCCGCGAACAGCAACGCCTCGGCCGACGGACGGTCGAGCAGGTGCGCGTCGTCGACGATCACGGCGAGCGGCGCCACTTCGGCGTACCGGCAGATGAGGCTGAGGGTCGCGGCTCCGACCGCGAATCGGTCGGCCATGCTCTCGACGGGGCTCAGGGCGAGCGCTGCCTCAAGGGCTGCCTGCTGGGGACGCGGGATGCGGTCCAGCTCGGCGAGCGCAGGACGGAGCAGTTGGTGCAGGGCGCCGAACGGAACGTCGCGCTCGGCCTCGGTGCCGCGAGCCCGGAGCAGCCGCAGTCCGGTCGTCAGCGTCGCGGCCTCGTCGAGCAGCGCGGTCTTGCCGATGCCGGGCTCACCGGTGACCAGCAGCACGCCGGCGACCCCCACCCGCGCCCCCGCGACCAACTGCTCGATCACCCGGCGTTCCGAGTCCCGCCCGATCAGCATGTCTCGCAGTGTGCACCAGGTGGGGCACCTGATGCGACGGTCGAGCTCACCTGCCTAGGTTCGCCGTACATCCAGCACAGAGGGGGCGGACGACATGACTGTTGCGATCGACAGCGACAAGCTGATGGGACTGGTCTACCAGGCCGTGGGCGAGGCGGGCGCGACCCTGCACGCGGCGCTCGTGGTGATGGGCGACCGACTCGGCTACTACCAGGCACTCGCTGACGACGGCCCCGCCACGCCGGCAGAGCTGGCGGAGCGGACCAGCACCAGTGAGCACTACACCCGCGAATGGCTCAATGCCCAGGCGGCCGGCGGATACGTCGAGTTCGACGCGAGCACCGGCCTGTACACGCTGCCGCCGGAGCAGGCCGTGGCGCTGACGGACCCGAACAATCCGGCGTACCTGCCCGGCCTCTTCCAGCTCGCACTGGGCACCGTGCATCACACCACCCAGACGATCGAGGCTGCGCGCAGCGGCGCGGGCGTCGGGTGGCACGAACACACGTCCGACGTCCACGTCGGGTGCGAGCGGTTCTTCCGGCCGTCGTACAACGCGAACCTGGTGTCCAACTGGCTGCCCGCCCTCGAGGGCGTGGTGGAGAAGCTGGAGCGCGGCGCGAAGGTGGCCGACATCGGCTGCGGGCACGGCTCGTCCACGATCCTGATGGCGGACGCGTTCCCACGGTCGGAGTTCCTCGGCTCGGACTACCACCAGGAGTCGATCGAGACCGCGCGACGGCGGGCGGCCGAGGCCGGAGCCGGCGGGCGGATCCGCTTCGAGGTCGCGCCGGCCACCGGCTTCAGCGGCACGGACTACGACCTCGTCACGACGTTCGACGCCCTGCACGACTTGGGCGATCCGGTCGGCGCGGCCCGCCGGGTGCGGGAGGCGCTGGCGCCGGACGGCACCTGGATGCTGGTCGAGCCGATGGCCGGCGACCGCGTCGAGGACAATCTCAACCCGGTCGGCCGGGTGTACTACGGCTTCTCCACCCTGCTGTGTACGCCGGGATCATTGTCGCAGCCGGTGGGCCTCGCACTGGGGACCCAGGCCGGTCCGGCCCGCATCCGGGACGTCACCACGGCGGCCGGGTTCACCAGGTTCCGCACGGTCGCGCAGACGCCGTTCAACCTGGTGTTCGAGGTACGGCCCTGACCAATGGACCACAAGGGGGCGGGGCGATGACAGGCTTGCGCGGAACGGTGGAGCGTGACGGGGTAACGATCGGCTATGCCGTCCACGGCACCGACGGACCGACGGTGCTGTTGCTGCCGACCTGGTCGATCGTCTCGTCCCGCATGTGGAAGGCGCAGGTCCCGTACCTGTCCCGGCACTACCGGGTGATCACGTTCGACGGCCGCGGCTCCGGCCGCTCCGACCGGCCGGTCGGAGCCGCGGCCTACAACGACTCCGAGTTCGTTGCGGACGCGCTCGCCGTACTGGACGCGACCGGGACCGAGTCCTGCGTGCTGGTCGGCTTCTCGCGAGGCTGCCCGTGGGCGTTGCAGTTGGCGTTGGAGCAACCGGGACGAGTACTGGGGATCGTATGCATCGGCCCGGCGACCAGGCTGGCGCCGAAGCTCGAGGAGCGCACCCACTGGACGTTCAACGAGCGCCACGAGAACACCGACGGCTGGGCGAAGTACAACCGCTACTACTGGGTGGAGGGCGGGTACGACGACTTCCTCGAGTTCTTCTTCGGGAAGCTGTTCAGCGAACCGCACTCCACCAAGCAGATCGAGGACTGCGTCGGGTGGGGTCGTGAGATCGCCCCCGAGCGACTGGTGGACACCGAGGTAGCCCGCCAGGACCACCTGCCGCCGGAACGACTCACGAACGTGTCCTGTCCGGTCCTGGTGATCCACGGCGCGCAGGACGGCATCCGGCCGCATCTGGAGGGTGCACTGCTCGCGGAGGCCACAGGTGGTTCGCTGGTGACCGTGGAGGGCGGCGGACACGCTCCGCACGCGCGCGATCCGGTCATGGTGAACGGTCTGCTGCGCGAGTTCGTCGACCGGGTCGCGCCGCGGCCGGTCCGTCGTACTTGGGTCCGGGCTCTCAGCCGGCCGCGGCGGGCGCTGTACCTGTCGTCACCGATCGGTCTGGGTCACGCCCGCCGGGACCTCGCGATCGCTCGCGAACTGCGCACGCACCATCCGGACCTGCAGCTCGACTGGCTGGCGCAGCACCCGGTGACCCGCGTGCTCGAGGACGCCGGCGAACGGGTTCATCCGGCGTCGTCGTACCTGCACAACGAGTCGGGGCACATCGAGTTCGAGGCGGGTGAGCACGACCTGCACGCGTTCCAGGCGATCCGCCGGATGGACGAGCTCCTGGTGGCGAACTTCCTCACCTTCGCCGACGTGGTGGCGGACACGCCGTACGACCTGGTGATCGGGGACGAGGCCTGGGAGGTGGACTACTTCCTGCACGAGAACCCGGAGCTCAAACGGTTCGCGTACGCCTGGATGACGGACTTCGTCGGCTGGCTGCCGATGCCCGACGGCGGCTCGCGGGAGGCGCGGCTGACCGCCGACTACAACGCCGAGATGATCGAGCAGCGGGCCCGCTTCGCCCGGCTCCGGGACCGCTCGGTCTTCGTCGGCGACCCGGACGACATCGTCGACACCTCCTTCGGTCCCGGACTGCCGGGGATCCGCGAATGGACCGAGCGCACCTTCGACTTCGCCGGCTACGTCACCGGGTTCGTTCCCGAACGCGTCGACCGGACGAGCCTCGGCTATCCCGCGGACGGTCTGCTGTGCGTGGTGACGGTCGGCGGCTCAGGGGTCGGCGGATCCCTGCTGCGGGCGGTTCTCGGCGCGGTCCCGGCCGCGCGGCGCCTGGTCCCCGGGCTGAGCTTCGTCGTCGTCACCGGCCCCCGGATCGATCCCGCCTCGTTGCCTCCGGTGCCCGGCGTGACGCTGCGGGGCTACCTGCCGGACCTGCACCGGCATCTGGCGGCCGCGGACCTCGCCGTCACCCAGGGCGGCCTCACCACCTGCATGGAACTCACCGCCGCCCGCGTCCCGTTCGTCTACGTGCCGTTGCGGCACCACTTCGAGCAGAACTTCCACGTCGCCGCCCGCCTCGACCGGTACCGCGCGGGCCACCGGCTCACGTACGACGAAGCCGCCGACCCCCTGGTCCTCGCGGAGACGATCGCGAAGGCGCTGACCACGCCGACCGACTACCGGCCCGTCGCCACGGACGGCGCCGCCCGGGCCGCAGGGATGCTGGCCGGTCTGCTGTGAGCGCTTGACAGACACTTAACCAACTGGTGAAGTGTCTACGTGCTGACGACGACCTTCGGCGCGCTGGCGGACCCGACCCGGCTGGCGATCGTGACCCGGCTCAGCCGGGGCGAAGCGACCATGGGCGAGCTCGCCGCGCCGCACCGGATGACGCCGCCGGCGATGACCAAGCACGTCGGCGTGCTCGTGGACGCCGGCCTGGTGACCCGGCGGAAGGCCGGCCGGACGGTGGTGTGCACGATCCGGCCGGAGGCGTTCACCGAGGTCGAGGCGTGGCTCGGCGACCTCACGGCGTACTGGAACAGCACGGTCGACCGACTGGAAGAACTGCTGCGAGGAGGCGGGGATGGGACCTGACATCCGGATCGAACGGGTGCTTCCGGCAACCGTTGCGAGGGTGTACGACGCCTGGACCAGGGCGGACCTGCTGACCCGGTGGTACTGCCCGAACCCGGACCTGGAGCTGACGGTCCGGGCCGACGTCCGGGTCGGCGGCGAGTACGTGGTCGAGATGGGCCCGCACGTCGTCCGCGGCACCTATCTCGAGGTCGAACCACCGCACGGGCTCGTCTTCAGCTGGCGGTGGGACGGCACCGACGACGAGCCCACCCGGGTCCAGGTCGAGCTCACCGAGGTGCCCGGGGGCACCCGGATGCTGCTCACGCACAGTGGGTTCGCGACCGACGAGGACTCCGCCAACCACCGCCTCGGCTGGGAGCCCGAGCTCGGCCGGCTGGCCGGCCTGCTGACCGCTCAGCAGGTCCGTTGACAGTCCGGTGAGCGGTCGCCCGCGGTAATCGGGTCGCGGCAGGAGTCACCGTTGGTTAGCGTGGCCCTGTACGCCTGACGGTTTGAAGGAGACGGTATGAGCGACAAGTCCAGCAAGCCGGCGGACGATCTGCAGAAGAAGTTCCGTGAAGCGCTCGAGAAGAAGAACGCCCACCACACCGCACACCCGGGCTCCGGGACACGGCGTGAGGGTGTCGGCGAGGCGCACAACGACAAGCAGAGGCGCCAATTCCGGCGCAAGTCCGGCAGCTGATCCCGCCAACTGTCCATCCATCCGCCTGAGCCCCGGGTCACCGCCCGGGGCTCGACTCATGCGGGGCCGTCGTTCGGCTCCGGCCCGGCAACGTCAGCCGAGGAAAGGGACGCACGTGCTCGTCAGTGGTGAGGCAGTGCTGGGGATCGCTCTCGTCGAGCTCGGCCTGGTGATCGTGCCGGGGCCGAACATGATCTACCTGGTGTCCCGATCGGTCGCCCAGGGCCGCCGCGCCGGCCTGATCTCCCTGGCCGGCGTCGGCATCGGCTTCCTCGTGTACCTGCTCGCGGCCAGCGCCGGCCTGGCCACGCTGTTCGCGCTGGTGCCGGAGATCTACACGACGCTGAAGCTCGCCGGCGCGGCGTACCTGCTCTGGCTCGCCTGGAACGCGTTCCGCCCCGGCGGCAGCTCCGTCTTCGCCACCCAGGAGCTGGAGCCGGACGGGCCGCGGAAACTGTTCGGGATGGGGCTGCTGACCTGCCTGCTGAACCCGAAGATCGCCATCCTCTACATCTCGCTGCTGCCGCAGTTCCTCGACCCGGGGCGCGGTCACCTCGGCACCCAGAGCCTGATCCTCGGCCTGGTCCAGCTCGCGGTCGGCGTCGCGGTGAACGCGATCCTCGTCGTCACCGCCGGCTCGGTCGCCGTCTTCCTCTCCCGCCGCCCGACCTGGATGCGGATCCACCGCTACCTCACCGGGACCGCGCTGGCGGTCTTCGCCGTCCGGCTCGCCACCGACCGCGCCAAGCCGCTCGCCACGCACTGATGGACGACGTGACCGGAGCCGGCGGCTCCGAGATACTGCGGGGCGGGCCGATGCATCCTGGACAGCTCGACGTCACGACCGACCTGGTGACCCGGCTCGTCCGGTCCCAGTTCCCGGCGTGGAGCGACCTGGCCGTCCGGCCGGTCCGCTCGCACGGCACCGTCAACGCGTTGTTCCGGATCGGCGACCACCTCGTCGCCCGGCTGCCGATCCAGCCCACGGACCCGGCCGGGACGCGCAAGGAGCTCGAGGCCGAGGCCGGCGCCGCCCGCCGGCTGCACACGATCTCGCCGTACCCGACTCCGGAGCCGGTCGGGCTCGGCGAACCCGGTGAGGGCTACCCGATGCCCTGGGCGGTCTACAGCTGGCTGCCGGGAACGATCGCGTACGACGCCGACGTCGCCGGCTCGACCGGGTTCGCCGAGGACCTGGCGACGTTCGTCCGTGCGTTGCGGGCGGCACCGACGGAGGGCCGGGTGTTCACCGGCTCCTGGCGCGGCGGCGTACTCACGAGTCAGGACGACTCGGTCGCCGGAGGGCTGGAACGCTCCCGCGAGATGATCGACGTCGACGCTCTCGCCCGGCTGTGGGCCGAGCTGCGGACCACGCCGCGGACGGATCCGGACGTCTGGGCGCATCGCGACCTGATGCCCGGGAACCTGCTCGCCGAGAACCGCCGGCTCGCCGGTGTGATCGACGTCGGCACGTTCGCCGTCGCCGATCCGGCCATGGACCTCGCCCCGGCCTGGAACCTCCTCGACCCCGGCGCCCGTGCCGAGTTCCGTTCGGCCCTCGGCAGCGACGACGACGAGTGGCGCCGCGGGATGGGCTGGTCCTTCGCCCAGGCGATCGGCTGCCTCTGGTACTACGTCGAGACGAACCCGGTCATGTCCCGCACCGCGCACCACACCCTGACGGCTCTGCTCACCGCTTCGAGCTGACGAACACGAACTCCAGCCCCGGCCGATCCGGCGCGTCCCGGACGTCATCCACCGTGAATCCGGCGGTCCGCAGCGATTCCTCGAGCTCCTCGCGTCCCCGGAACCGCAACGTCGAGTCCGACGTCAGTACGGCGCCGTCCGACGAGAACACGTAGCTGCCCCGGAACGACACGAACGGGGGCTCGACGCCGGTCAGCTCGGTCCACGTCTCCACCGTGCCGCCTCCGGGGACCTCGGTGACCTGGTGAGTCTTCTCCCGGGTCCACTCCTCCCACCCCCGCCGCGCCGGGTCCCGCGTCTCGAACACGAATCGCCCGCCCGGTTTCAGCGCCTCGTGCACGCCGGTCAGCGTCGCCGCCCAGTCCTCGTCGGTGAGGAACACCTGCGCCACGTTGCCCGTCATCACCGCCAGGTCGGCCTGAAGCGGTGGCAACGTGGTCGTATCCCCGTGGATCCACCGCACCCGGTCGGCGTACTTCTTGCTCTTGGCAACCTCCAGGGACGCCTCGGCCGGATCCAGGCCGACCACGTCGATCCCGGTCCGTGCCAGCAGGCACGCCAGCTCGCCGGTGCCGCAGCCGACGTCCAGCACCTGCTGAGCGCCGAACTCGCGCACCATCGCGACGTAGTGCCGCAGATCGTCCCGGCCGGCGTCCAGCGCGTCGTAGATCGCGACCAACCGCGGCACCCCGAACAAGGCGTCAACCATGCTCCGACCCTAGGCCGCGCCGCTCCGGGACGGCCACGGATTTACCTCCCGGTGGCGGCGAGAAGCTCTCGGGTATCAGGCAGATATCTCATGACGCGTCCTCTCGGACCCGGACTCGCACAGGACACGGCCTCGGAACGCTGGGGCCCGCGGAGGACGGAAGGAGGCTGTTGTGGCCGAGGCGACGGTGACCGAGGTGATGGCCGAACTGGCCGGGCTCGACGATCCGAAGGTTCGCTCGACCCGACTGGGCACCGCCGAGGCATAGGGTCTCGAGCATGGTAGTGAAGTCGAGACCGCTGAGCCGGACCCTCCTGCATGATCTGCTGGGAGGCGCCGAGGACCCCGGCCCCCTTGACGTCCGGGTCGAGAGTGAGAAGGCGGAGGACGGATACGTACGGAGGCATGTGTCGTATCCGATCAGCTCGGGACGGGCATCGGTCTTCGTCTGTCTCCCCAGCGGGGTGAGCGGCGCGGCCCCGGTCATCTTCTGCCACCACCAGCATGCGGGCCGGTTCGATCTGGGGAAGAGCGAGGTCTGCGGCATCAGTGGCGACCCGGATCAGGCCTATGCAGCCGAGTTGGCGCGGCGCGGCTTTGTCACGGTTGCTCCCGACGCCATCGGGTTCGAGGACAGGAACTGGGCCGACGGCCAGAACATCACCTGGTTCGAGCTGTCATCTCGCCTCGTCGTGGGGCGCAGCCTTCTCGGGGACTGTCTGCGCGAGATCAGCGTGGCCCTCGACTATGCCTCGGCGCTGCCAGAGGCCGATGCTTCCCGCATCGGCTTCATCGGGCACTCGTACGGCGGGAGGATGGCGATGTGGGCGCCGGCGTGGGACCGGCGCATCACCGCGAGCGTGTCGAACTGCGGATGCATCCCCTACCGGGAGTCCTTCACCCGGGATACCGGCTTCCAGGCGGAGTTCGTCGTACCCGGGTTCGCCGCCACCTACGACGTGGAAGACGTACTCGCCGTGGCTGACCACTGTCGGTATCTGATCATGGCCACCGACGACGACCGATGGAGTCGCGGCGCTGAAGACATCCGTAGGAATCTCGATGCCATGGGAGTCGACCAGGTAACGGTCGAGGTTCGGCACGGCCGACACGACTTCCCCGCAACGGCCCGAGACAGCGCCTACGAGTTTCTGGCGAGGGAGCTCACGAAGTCGTGAGCCTCCACAGGTCGGACGGCAACGCGGTCAGACATTGAACCTGAACTCGACGACGTCGCCGTCCTGCATGGTGTAGTCCTTGCCCTCCATGCGGACCTTGCCGGCCGAGCGGGCGGCGGTCATCGAGCCGGCTTGGACCAGGTCGTCGTACGAGACGATCTCGGCCTTGATGAAGCCGCGCTGGAAGTCGGTGTGGATGACGCCGGCGGCCTCGGGGGCGGTGGCGCCGCGCTTGATCGTCCAGGCCCGGGACTCCTTGGGACCCGCCGTCAGGTAGGTCTGCAGGCCCAGCGTGTCGAACCCGACCCGGGCGAGC
This sequence comes from Kribbella turkmenica, assembly GCF_004348725.1. Classification (GTDB taxonomy): domain Bacteria; phylum Actinomycetota; class Actinomycetes; order Propionibacteriales; family Kribbellaceae; genus Kribbella; species Kribbella turkmenica. The sequence continues at coordinate 15,250 of NZ_SMKR01000085.1, read as the reverse complement.
ACGTCGAGACCGGGCTCGTCGATACCCATCTCGGCGAGCATCTCGCGGGCCTCGTCCTCGTCGTCGAGCTCGACCAGCTCCGCCTCGAACTTCGCGTCCAGGAAGATCGCCTCGGCCGGCGCGACCAGGTCCCGCATCTGCTGCTTCAGCGCCTCGTCGGCGAGCTCGTCGGCGTCGCAGTTGAAGACGTACAGGTACGGCTTGGCCGTCATCAGCATCAGTTCGCGGATCGCGTCGCGGTCCACGTCGGTGGCGATGGTCGGTGTCCCGGCCTCGAGGTGCTTCTGCGCGGCCCGGACGGCCTCGAGCGTGACCGCGCTCTCCTTCTTCAGCCGAGCTTCCTTCTCCAGCCGCGGGATCGCCTTCTCGACGGTCTGCAGGTCGGCCAGGATCAGCTCGGTCTGGATGGTGGAGATGTCGTCGGCCGGCGACACCTTGCCGTCGACGTGGGTGACGTCGTCGTCGCGGAAGACCCGGGTGACCTGGCAGATCGCGTCCGACTCGCGGATGTGGCTGAGGAACTTGTTGCCCAGTCCCTCACCCTCGGACGCGCCGCGGACGATCCCGGCGATGTCGACGAACTGCACCGTGGCGGGAATCACCTTCGCGGAGCCGAACAGCTCGGCCAGCTTGCCCAGCCGGGCGTCCGGTACGCCGACGACGCCGACGTTCGGCTCGATCGTCGCGAACGGGTAGTTCGCCGCGAGCACGTTGTTCTTGGTCAGCGCGTTGAAGAGCGTGGACTTGCCCGCGTTGGGGAGCCCGACGATTCCGATGGTGAGTGCCACGGGCGTCAAGGGTACGCGGCGAACCCCGCCGTACCCCAATCCGCGCTGCCCGGTCTCAGATCAGGAACGCCTCCAGGTCCGCGCCGTACCAGCGGCTGGTCGGTCCGAGCGGGCGCATCCCGAGGCGTTGGCAGACCGCCAGCGAGGCGGTGTTGCCGGGGCGGACCACCGCGTAGATCTCGTCCAGACCGCCGTGGAACCCGTGCGCGATCGCGCCGCGCGCCGCCTCGGTCGCGAGCCCCCGGCCCCAGGCGTCGGGATGGAGGTGCCAGCCCACCTCGACCTCGCCCTTGCTCCCGGTCCCGTCGGACGGATCCGGCAGCGGCACCAGCAGCACGGTCCCCGCGACCGTCGCCGTCGACCGCTCCTCGACCGCCCAGACGCCGTACAGCGAGTCCTGGTTGCGGTCGTTCCAGCGCGCGATCGTCCGGGCCGCGGCGTCCCGGGCGGTCATCACCCGCGGCTCGGCGCCGAGCCAGCGCGACACCTCCCAGCGCCGGTAGATGTCGAACACCCGGTCCTCGTCGGTGTCCACCCAGTCGCGCACCACGAGCCGTTCCGTCTCGTAAACCACTCTCGGATCCATCCCGGCACCTCCCCGTCCCTTGCCGTTCATGTATCCGTCCGAACCCGCCGAGAGCAAGCGACGTCTCCACTCTGTGACCAGTTGGACGGTCGCACCAGCCCCAGAACAACCGGATCGCCGGCCTCCGCATCCCGATCGCCGCCAGGTTGCTCGTTCGCGGCATGGACTGCTGACTTCCCGGAAACTGTCGGCGGTCTTCGGCACTATCTGTCACATGACCGGTACGACGGTGTTGTTGCTGCTGCTGTTCCTCCTCGTGGGGTTGCTCCTCGGGGCCGTGTTCGGCGTGCTTTGGGTGCGCGGGCGCGACGGAGCGCAGCTCGCGCGGGTGACGGCCGAGCGGGACGCGGCCGAGGATCGCGTTGTCGAACTCACGCGGGAGCGGACCGCCGTCGGTCAACAGATGTCCGGCCAAGCAGTCGTCAAGGAGGCGCTGGACCGCCTGCACGCTCAGCTCAACCAGTTGGAGCAGGGCCGCGCCGCCTGGCAGAGCCAACTCCATCAGCAGGTCAACGAGGTGCGGATGAGTGGTGAGGCGCTGCGCCGGGAGACGGCGTCGCTCTCGACCGCCTTGCGGAAGCCGCAGGTCCGCGGCCGCTGGGGCGAGTTGCATCTGCGTCGTACCGTCGAGCTGGCCGGGATGGTCGCGCACTGCGACTTTACCGAGCAGACGACGACCGTGGGCGAGGACGGGCTGCTGCGGCCCGACCTGGTGGTGAGACTTGCCGAAGGCAAGAACCTGGTGGTGGACTCGAAGGTCCCGCTGGCCGCCTTTCTGGAGGCGGCCGAGACCGACGACGCCGCCTTCCGTGAGGACCGGCTGCGCGCACACGCCCGGCATCTGCGGACCCACGTCGACCAGCTGGCCGCGAAGGCGTACTGGACGCGGTTGTCGCCGTCACCCGAGTTCGTCATCCTCTTCGTGCCGGGAGAGTCGTTCCTGTCGGCGGCGCTCGACGTCGAGCCGTCCCTGCTCGAGTACGCCGCTGAGCGACGGGTGATCCTGGCGACGCCGACGACCCTCATCGCGACCCTGCGCGCGGCGGCGTTCGCCTGGAACCAGTCCGCGCTGACGGAGTCCGCGCAACAGGTCTTCGAGCTGGGGCGCGAGCTGTACGAACGCCTGAGCACCATGGGCGAGCACCTGGGCCGCGTCGGCCGATCGCTGACGTCGGCGGTCGAGGCGTACAACGGCACGGTCGGGTCGTTCGAGCGCCGGGTGTTCATCACCGCCCGGAAGCTCCGGGACCTGCACGTGACCGAGGCGGAGCTGACCGCCATGGAGTCGATCGAAGCGTCCGTCCGTCCTCTCACCGCGCCGGAGTTCCTGGCCGTGGAGGATCCGAACCCCACGCGCAAGTGGCCGCCGTCCCAGGCCGGCTGAGTTCCCTCGAGCGGTAAACCTCCGCCCGGGTGTCGGAAAGCCGACAGGAGTGGGGTGTTGACAGGGGTGACCGGGTCTCGAAGGATGAGAGCGCTCTCACCCGGTCGTTCGGCGATCCAACCGTCCCTCGCCGATCGGACCTGAGCGCCGGTTCGCGGGGCTGGTGCGCCCTGGTATCGCAGCGGCTCGGCCGTGCCGGCGCCTCGCCTTCTCGTACGGGACAACCTGAGGAGGAACGTTGCGCATCAAACATCACCTGCTGGCGATCGCCGTGACCGCGGCGAGCATCGCCGGCGTCCTGACCGCGACCAACGACAGTCCGGCGGCGGCCGTGCCCGCCACAATCCCGCTGCAGATCACCAACAACTCCGGCCGCGGCGATCCGCTGTACATCTACAACCTGGGCACCAACCTGGCCACCGGGCAGCAGGGCTGGGCCGATGCCGCGGGCAACTTCCACGCCTGGCCCGCCGGCGGCAACCCGCCGACACCCGCGCCGGACGCCTCCATCGCCGGCCCGGCCAACGGCCAGTCGCTCACCATCCGGATGCCGAAGTTCTCCGGCCGGGTGTACTTCTCCTACGGCCAGAAACTCGTCTTCAAGCTGACCACCGGCGGCCTGGTGCAGCCCGCCGTCCAGAACCCGAGCGACCCGAACCGCAACATCCTGTTCAACTGGTCGGAGTACACGCTGAACGACGCGGGGCTGTGGATCAACAGCACCCAGGTCGACATGTTCTCCGCGCCGTACGCCGTCGGTGTCCGGCTCGCCGACGGATCGACCAAGACCACCGGCCACCTCAAGCCCGGCGGCTACAACGGTTTCTACGACTCGCTCCGCGGGCAACCCGGCGGCTGGGCGAACCTGATCCAGACCGCACCGGACGGGTCCGTCCTGCGGGCGCTCTCACCGCTGTACGGCGTCGAGACCGGCGCGCTGCCCGGGAACGCGATGGACGACTACGTGAACCGGGTGTGGGCGAAGTACAGCTCGGAGACCCTGACCGTGACCCCGTTCGGCGACCAGCCGAGCATCAAGTACTACGGCCGTGTCGCCGGCAACACCATGAACTTCACCAACAGCTCGGGCGCGGTCGTCACGTCGTTCCAGAAGCCCGACTCGGCCAGCATCTTCGGCTGCTTCAAGTTGCTCGACGCACCGAACGACCAGGTCCGCGGCCCGATCTCGCGCACGCTGTGCGCCGGGTACAACCGTTCGACGCTGCTGACGAACCCGAACCAGCCCGACCCCGACAACGCCGGCTTCTATCTGGACGGCGTCACCAACCACTACGCCCGCAAGATTCACGCCCAGATGGCCGACGGCAAGGCGTACGCGTTCGCGTTCGACGACGTCGGCAACCACGAGTCGCTCGTGCACGACGGCAACCCGCAGCAGGCGTACCTGACCCTCGACCCCTTCAACTGACCCGGCCCGCCCTGGTCCACCGCACCCGCAGCCTGTACGGCCGCGGGTGCGGTGGACTGCTTTGTGCGGTCTGAGGGGTTGACGTCCCGGTAGGTTAGTGGCAACTTACCGTTCGTGGGGACTTACGGATCGCCTGAGGCCGGGCCGGTGCTGGACGCACTGGGGGACCCGACGCGGCGGGCGATCCTGGAGACGCTGCGGCAGGGCGGGCCGAGCTCGGTCGGCGGACTGGCCGAGCGGATCCCGGTGAGCCGGCCGGCGATCTCACAACATCTGAAGGTGCTCGGGGCGGTGGGTCTGGTGGATCACGAGTCGCGCGGCACGCGGAACATCTATCGCGTCGACCGGACCGGGCTCGACGACCTGCGCGCCTGGCTGGACCGGTTCTGGGACGACGCCCTCGAGGCGTACGCCGGCCACGTCCGGCGGACCGAGGCGGCGACAGCCGGCGAGGAAGTGGAGGAACGGGGATGAGCGTGGACCAGGAACTTGCGCCGTTGGTGAAGACGGTCGTCGTGCCGGTCGGGCCGGACCGGGCGTTCGCGGTGTTCACCGCCGAGATGTCCGCGTGGTGGCCGTTGGCGACGCATTCGGTCGCCCAGGAGAAGGCCCGCGAGGTGCGGCTCGAGGGTGCTGTCGGCGGACGGATCGTCGAGTACGACGAGGACGGCGAAGTGGGGTCGTGGGGCACGGTGTCCGACTGGGATCCGCCGACATCGGTCGGTTTCACCTGGCATCCGGGAACGGATCCCCAGCAGGCGGGACACGTGACGGTCACGTTCACCGCGGTCGCCGGTGGCACCGAGGTGCAGCTGGTGCACACCGGCTGGGAACGCCGCCCTGACGGCGCGAGGGCCCGCGCCGGCTACACCGCGGGCTGGGACTACGTTCTCGCGCACTACGTGACCGGCAGTTGGTGACCGGCTCGGCGCAGGCTCGGGAGACGTGCACTAGTGATGGACGAGGCCGCCGATCGGGACTGGTAGGACGTACCCGGGTGGCCGGGAGGTCTCGAGCCGGGGCTGGGATGGTCAGATGGTCCAGGCGTGGTCCGACGTACCGGTGGTGGGCAGTCCGGCCGCCTTGAGGTCGCTGCGGAGCTCCCGGGGCAGGGCGAACGTCAGGCTCTCCTCGGCCGTGGTGATCTCCTCGACCTCGGCGTACCCACGCTCGGCCAGCCAGCGCAGGACGTCGCGGACCAGCACCTCCGGCACACTGGCGCCACTGCTGACACCGACCGAGTCGACGCCTTCCAGCCAGGCCTCGTCGATCTCGGCGGCGTAGTCGACCAGGTAGCCGGCCTTGGCGCCGTGCTCGACCGCGACCTCGACCAGGCGAACCGAGTTCGAGGAGTTGCGGGAGCCGACCACGATCATCAGGTCGGCCTCGGGAGCGAGCTTCTTGACCGCGGCCTGGCGGTTCTGGGTCGCGTAGCAGATGTCGTCGCTCGGCGGGTCCTGCAGGTTCGGGAACCGCTCGCGCAGCCGGCGGACCGTCTCCATCGTCTCGTCGACCGACAGTGTGGTCTGGGACAGCCAGACCACCTTCTCCGGGTCACGGACCGTCACGTTCGGTACGTCGCCGGGGCCGTCGACGAGGTGGACGTGCTCCGGCGCCTCACCGCTGGTCCCGATGACCTCCTCGTGGCCCTCGTGGCCGATCAGCAGGATGTCGTAGTCGGTGGCGGCGAACCGCTTCGCCTCGTGGTGCACCTTGGTGACCAGCGGGCAGGTCGCGTCGATTGTCTTCAGCTGTCGCGCGGCCGCCTCCTGGTGCACCACCGGGGCGACGCCGTGGGCGGAGAAGATCACCGTCTCACCCTCGGGTACCTCGTCGGTCTCGTCGACGAAGATCGCGCCGCGCGCCTGCAGGGTCTGCACCACGTGCTTGTTGTGCACGATCTCCTTGCGCACATACACGGGCGGGCCGTACAGGTCGAGCGCCTTCTCGACCGCCACGACGGCCCGGTCCACGCCGGCGCAGTACCCACGTGGCGCAGCGAGCAGCACCCGCTTGGTCCTCACCGCGGTCGTCGTAGGCGTGTTCTCAGGCTGGGCAGTCACGTCCCCCATGGTACGGGCCGGATGGCACAGGGCCCGAGTCGCCCGGATTTGTGACCAGCGTCACCGCGCGGTGGTACCAGGGGCCGGGATCGAACCGGCGGCCTCACCCTTATGAGGGGTGCGCGCTGCCCACTGCGCCACCCTGGCACAGACGTTGCCCAGGGCAATTGATGGACGTCGAGGAGCCGTCCGCCCTGTCCGGACGGCTCCTCCGGGAGGTGTTTCCAGTACCTCAATCATGAGGCCGGAACTCCTTACCGGCAAAGGAATATCCGTACCCGCGGATCGTCGCGAAGTCCGCGTCGCCGAGCCCGATCCCCGGATCCACGGCGTACACCACCTGACGGTCGCCGAAACCAGCCTGATCATCACGCCCCACCTCGTCGTCCACCCACACGAACGGACGATCCCCCACCCACTCGGCGACGTACGGCGTCTTCCACGACCCCCGCAGTACGGGCGTTCGTGACGGCCAGACGATCACCGGCAACTCAGGGAGACCGAGACGCGGTCCGAGCAGCCGGTTCGCTCCGTGCTCCCACGAGGTCGCCCAGACCAGGTCGAACACCTCGGCGAGGGAGTTCAGTTCCACGCCGTGCCGCGGGTTCAGCAGCACCTGCCAGGTCTTGGTGCCCTCGACGATCTCGTGCCGGCTGTAGCCGGGCGGAATTTCCTTGGCCCGATGGGGATTCAGCGGGCCGTCGAAGTCGAGCAGCAGAAGTGGGCGCATCAGGCCATCCAGTAGGTGAGTATCCGTCCTCCTGCCGGAGTTCCCGGGTTTTCGCCACGGGTCGGTGGCTACGAGCTCGACTCTTGGATCCGGGCGTTCCGTCAGCGTGCGGGAGAAGACAGAGGTGCGCAGGCGCGGGTAGCTGTTCGTGTGGCCGAGCGCCTTGCCCAGCTCCCACCTCTCCCGGCCCATCAGGACAGTGTCGAAGACCTTGTTGGGCGCGTCGAGCCGAGCACAAACCACTCCAGTCAGAGTACTCTGATCGTAGTGATCTGATTGGGGAGTTCGATGCGCGCCAATCCGGAACGCCGGACCGCGCTCGTGGACGCGGCGATCGAGGTACTTGCCGCGGACGGCGCGCGCGGGCTGACGTTCCGCTCGGTCGACGTCACGGCCGGCGTGCCGAACGGGACGACGTCGAACTACTTCTCCAGCCGGGACGATCTGCTGCTCCAGTCCGGCCTGCGCGTCCACGACCGCCTCGGCGCCGACTCGGCGCACCTGGGCCAGCCGCCGTCCCCCGAGTTCCTCACCTCGCTCCCGCAACTGCTGCGGGACCGGCTGACGAGGGATCGCGCCGGCTACCTCGCGCTCCTCGAGCTCCGGCTGGAGGCCACCCGCCGGCCGGCACTCCAGGAGGCGCTCGCCGAACGAGTACGGGCGAACCTGGACGAGAACATCCGGCTCCACCGGGAGCACGGGCTTCCGGGCGACCCGCTGTTGTTCTACCTGACCATCGGTGGCTTCATGCTCGAGCAGTTGACGCTCCCCGGCGTACTGCCTGACGGGCTGCTGGAAAAGGTCGTCGAGCATGGCGTCCGAGGGTTTGTCGGCGGCGGGCCGTAGGGTCTGGGGGTGGCTTTGGAGACCTCGCCGGATGCGCCCGCGGCCGTTCGCACGATCGCGAACGGTATCGCCAGCTGGATCAACCAGCTCGGCGCGGTCTGGGTCGAGGGCCAGCTGACCGACGTGTCGATCGGGCGCGGGACGACGACCGTGTTCGGCACGCTGCGCGACACCGACGCGGACATCTCGCTGCGGTTCACCTGCAACCGCCGGGTGTTCGAGGCGGTCGACCCGCCGGTCACCGACGGGTCGCGGGTGGTGGTGAACGCGAAACCCAACTTCTTCGCCCGCCGCGGCACGCTCGCGCTCGCCGTGAACGAGATCCGCCACGTCGGCATCGGTGAGCTGCTGGCGCGGATCGAGCGGCTCAAGCAGCTTCTCTCGGCGGAGGGGCTGTTCGCGTCGTACCGGAAGAAGGCGTTGCCGTTCCTGCCGCACACGATCGGGCTGATCTGCGGGCGGGACTCGGCCGCCGAACGCGACGTCCTGGAGAACGCGAAGCGGCGGTGGCCGGCGGTGGCCTTCCGGGTCGAGTACGCGTCGGTCCAGGGACCCGCGGCGGCCGGCGAGGTGATGACGGCGCTGCGGAAGCTGGATGCGGACGAGTCGGTCGAGGTGATCGTGATCGCGCGCGGCGGCGGGTCGCTGGAAGACCTGCTGCCCTTCTCCGACGAGGGCCTGATCCGGGCGGTGTCGCAGGCGCGGACGCCGGTGGTGAGCGCGATCGGGCACGAGCCGGACTCGCCGCTGCTCGACCTGGTCGCGGATCTGCGGGCGTCGACGCCGACGGACGCGGCCAAGCGGATCGTGCCCGACGTGCGCGAGGAGCTGGACGGCGTCCGGCTGCTGCGGGAGCGCGGCCTGCGAGCGATCACCAGCTGGCTGGAGCGGGAGACGCACGCCCTGGCGGCGATTCGCAGCCGGCCGTCGCTCGCGGCGCCGGTGACGGATCTGCAGCGGCGGTCGGACGAGGTCGCGGCGCTCGTCGAGCGGAGCCGGCGGACGCTGACGCACCGGCTCGACCGGGCCAGTGACGACATCGCCCACCGGTTGGCGAGCGTACGGGCGTTGTCCCCGAAGGCGACGCTGGAGCGCGGATACTCGGTGCTGCAGCTGGCCGACGGGACCGCCGTCCGGGAAGTGGCGCAGGTGGCTGCCGGCGACCTGCTGCAGGCGCGCGTCAGCGACGGCCGATTCGCTGTCGAAGTCAAGACCGAGGAGAACACGTGAGCGGCGACCGTCCGGAGATGTCCTACGAGCAGGCCCGGGAGGAGCTCGTCGAGGTGGTCCGCAAACTCGAGGCCGGCGGCACCTCGCTCGAGGAGTCCCTCGCCCTCTGGGAACGCGGCGAGGAACTCGCCGCCACCTGCCAACGCTGGCTCGACGGCGCCCGCGAGCGCCTCGCCAAAGCCCAGGCCGCCCACGACCGCAAACCCAACTGATCCTCGACGTCTCTCGGTCAGCCTTTGACGGCGCCGTGGGTGAAGCCGGCGATGAAACGTTCGAGGAAGAGGTTGAAGATCAGGGCGATCGGGACCGCGACCAGGATGGTGGCAGCCTGCAGGGACTGCCAGAAGAAGACGTCACCGCGGACCAGAGCAGTGGGTACGCCGGTGCTGATCGGCTTTTCCCCCGACGGTGAGACGAACGCCAGCGCGTAGATGAACTCGCTAGCGGTCAGGGTGAACGCGAACACCACGACGGCCACCACGCCCGGGAACATCAGCGGTACGACGATCCGGACGAAGGCACCGAGCCGGCTGTACCCGTCGACCATCGCCTGTTCCTCGATGTCCTTCGGAATCGATCGCAGGAAACCCATCAGCAGCCAGACCGAGACCGGGATCGTGATGGTCGGGTAGACGAGCACCAGCGACCAGGTGCGGTCCTGCAGACCCGCGGCCACGACCACCCGCGACAGCGACAGGAACAGCAAGGTCGGCGGCACCAGGTAGACGAAGAAGATCGCGATCGCCATCGGCCCCGACCAGGGACGGTCGAGCCGGGCCAAGCTGTACGCCGCCGGGAGCCCGAGGCCGAGCGTGATCGCGGTGACCAGCAGGCCGACCCACAGCGTGTTCCACACAAAGGTCGGGAAATCCGTGCTGTTGAACAGATAGCTGACGTGCTCGCTGGTGGGGGTCAGGTTGAACAGGAACGGGTTGTTGCTGCGCCGGTAGAGGTCCCGGTTCTCCTTGAACGCGGTGATCCCCGCCCAGATGAAGGGCCCGGCCGCACCGAGTGCCGCCAGCACGGCCAGCAGGTAGACGGCGACCCGGGACGCGCGATGATGCCGGCGCGCCCGGCGCCGCAAGTGCTCGATGTCGGTCCTGCTCATGAGACGTCCATCCGGCGGACGGCGCGCAGGATTGCGATCGCCGCGGCCAGCAGCAGCGGGAACAGGAACAACGCGATCGCCGCACCCTGGCCGACGTCCCCGCCCTCGATCCCGCGGAAGAACGCCCAGCTCGCCAGCACCTGGGTGGAGTTGGTCGGACCGCCCCTGGTCAGCACGTAGACGACCGCCATGTCGGTGAAGGTCAGGATCGCCCCGAACAGCGCCGCCACCGCGATGATCGGCATCGTCAGCGGGATGGTGATCTCGAACATCCGCCGCCAGAACCCGGCGCCGTCGACCGAGGCCGCCTCCTGGACGTCCTTCGGGATGGCCACCAGGCCGGCCATCATGATCACCGCGGCGAGCGGGACCAGCCGCCAGACGTGTACCACGATGACCGAGCCGATCGCGAGATCCGGCTTGCCCAGCCAGTACATGTTCGCTTCGATCACCCCGAGCTCGCGCAGCACCCAGTCGATCGGCGAGAACACCGAGTCGAGCAGCCACAGCCAGGCGATCGTGGACAGCGCCACCGGCGTGGTCCAGGGCAGCAGGACCAGGAAGCGAACCAGCCACTTGCCCCGGAAGTCGGCGATCAGGATGTTCGCGAGCACCTTCCCGAGTACGACGATCAGTGCCATCGAGACGACCGTGAAGACGATGGTGTTCCGCAGCGACCGCCAGAACACCGGGTCGTCGAAGACGTTCTGGTAGTTGCGCAGTCCGGCCCAGTCGAAACTCGGGTCCCCGGCGGTGACATCGCTGAAGCTGAACGCGATCGCCAGGAAGAACGGGATCGCGACCAGCGCGACGATGTACCCGATGGACGGCAGCAGGAACACCCAGGCGAGGAGGCGGTCGCGGTCGGCGAAGCGTCGCCGTACCCGCAGGTCGACCGGCGCCGGGGCCTGCGGCGGTACGGCGTCGCCCTGGCCGGAACCGCGGGGTGGGGACAGCGATCGCTCGGTCATGACCCGGTCCGCACCGACACGGGATCGGTGCGTTCCCCGCTGCCGGCATCGAAGAATCGGAGCCGGTCCGCGTGCACCGCGAACTGGTGTTCCCCCCCGGACTCGACCGCCGCGGTCACAGTCGCCGGCAGCCGGGCGATCACTCTCGTCTCGGCGCCGAGACCACGCACCGTGCCGTACAGGTGCCGATCGCCGGACAGGTGCTCGACCCGGTCGACCTGGAACGGCACCACCAGCCGATCGTCTCCGTGCACCAGCTTCTCCGGCAGCAGGTGCTCGGGCCGGAAGCCCACCAGTACGCCGTCCCGCGGCACGAGGTTCATCGGCGGCGACCCCAGGAATGTGGCGACGAAGGTATCGGCCGGGTCGTCGTACACCTCGACCGGTGGGCCGAGCTGGCGGATCCGGCCGGCGTACATGACCGCGATCCGGTCGCCGAGGCCCATCGCCTCGACCTGGTCGTGGGTGACGTAGATCGTCGTGGTCCGGACCCGGCGCTGGAACCGCTTGAGCTCGTCGCGCGCACTCGCCCGCAGCTTCGCGTCGAGGTTGGACAGCGGCTCGTCGAGCAGGAAGACGCTCGGCTCCCGGACCAGCGCCCGGGCCAGCGCGACCCGTTGCCGTTCACCGCCGGACAGCTGGCGCGGCCGCCGGTCGAGCAGCGCCCCGATGCCCAGCAACTCGGCCGCCCACTCGGTCTTGGCCGCCCACTCCGCCTTGTCGATCCCCTGCGCCTTGAGCGGGAAGACGATGTTGGCGCGGACGGTCTTGTGCGGGTACAGCGCGTAACTCTGGAACACCATGGCGACCCGGCGGGCCCGGGGCGGCAGTTCGTTCACCACGTGCCCGCCGATCCGGACCTCACCGTCGGTCGGTTGCTCGAGGCCCGCGATGGTCCGCAGCAGCGTGGTCTTCCCACAGCCCGACGGCCCCAGCAGCACGAGGTACTCGCCCTCGGCGGTGGCCAGGTCCACGCCGTCGACCGCGTTGACCCGGCCGTGTGCCCTGCGACGGCGGGCCCGCCCGCCCTCGAACACCTTGCGCAGCCCACGCACCTCGACGACAGCCACGCGATCTCACCTACACTCCGCCGACCAGACCGCGCCGGCGCCACTTGTCGAAGATGGGCCTGATCTGCCGCTCGGCGTCGGCGACCGCCTGCTCGGGACTCAGCTCCCCGCGTGCCGCCTTGGCGAACATGTTGGGAATGACGAAGGTCGCGAACACCTCGCCGACGGCCGTGTTCGCCGGCCCCGGGTGGCCGATGTTCGTGCTCCACTCGATCGCGTTCTTGAGCACCCCCAGCTTGTTCTCCGGCTTCGCGCCGAACGGGTCCCGGTCGAGCCAGCCGTTGAGCTGCGGCACCAGCCGGGGGAACGCCGGCAGGTCGTAGAGCTTCGAGTGGTACGTCGCCGACGGCCAGTTGGCCGTGTAGTGCAGCAGGAACTCCTTGGCCGCGTCGACGTTGCGCGCATGGTTCGGGACGATCCAGTTGTACATCACGTGCTGCGCCGCGAGCGAGGTCTTCGGGCCCTTCAGCGCCGGGGTGAAATAGATGTCGTCGGCGACTTCCGGGTTGGCTTCCTGGGCGGTGCGCCAGGCCGAGATCGAGTTCAGGATGTACGACATCTGGCCGGCGATCAGCCCCTGGTTGTTGGACGCCGGGTTCCAGGAGAAGACCTCGTTCGTCATCGTGTCCTTGAACAGGCGCTGCATGAACTCCACCGCGGCGACCGTCTCGGGCGAGTTGATCACCACCTCCTCGTCCTCGTTCTGGATCGAGGCGCCGTACGACCACATCAGAGCCCGGCCGGCCATGTTCGAGTCGATCTCCTGGGACATGCCCAGGCCCATCTGGATGTTCTTGGACTTCTTGATCTCGGCACCGCCACGGAGCAGGTCCTCCCAGGACGTCGGACCGTCGGGCAGCCCGACCGACTCCCACAGACTCTTGCGGTAGTCACCGGGGTCGGGCACCCAGCCCGGCGAGTAGGCGTAGTGCTTGCCGGTGGCGGGGTTCTGGCTGGACTTGACGCACAGCTCCAACTGCTCGCCGAACCGGTTGGCCGCTTCCTCGGCCACGTCCTTCAGGTCGACCACGCTCGGCTCGAACTGCGACAGCGGCGCGATGTACTGGATCAGGTCATGACCCTGCCGGGCCTGGATCTCGGCCGCCGTCCGGGCCACGATCTCGGTGTTGTTGATGTGGTCGACGGTGACGTTGACGCCGACCTCCTTGCCCCAGTTCTTCGCGAACTGGTCGAACCACTTGTCGTGGCTCGGCACGAAGTGGCTCCAGAGCAGGATCCGCAGGTCGCCGGACAACTTCGACGCCGGCGTGGACATGGTCGGGCTGGGCGCGGGCACGGTCGCCTCCGGCGGCCCCGCGTCGTCTCCGGCGTCACCACAGGCCGCGGCCGTAGTTGCCACGGCGGTCAGCCACAACAGGCTCCGGCGAGAGATCCGAGTCTGTTCGTCCATCGCGCACCTCCAGCGCGAGACTCTTCCGCCCAGCCTGTTCTCGGAAATCTTGACTAGTCAACTTCTCGCGGGTCGCAAAAGGGTCTCGGCGGCGACACGGAGGCCGGTCTTGAGGCGATCCAGCTCGAATCCGGCGCCGCGGAGGGCGTGGTGGAGGTCGGCGGCCAGCGGAGCGAGGAGAGCGTGGGCGGTGTAGTCGGCGTCCAGGTCGGAACGGGCCTGTTCGACGAGGAGCGCCAGGTGGCGGTGCCAGAGACGGTAGGAGCCGATCCGGTAGCGGGCGCCCTCGGAGGCGTTCTCGCTGTCGACGAACAACTCGACGTGCCGGTCGAGCAGATCGAGATAGGCGTCCAGGAACGCCGTCACCCGGTCGACGGCGGGAGCGCCGGGTCCTAGCGGCGGCGGGCCGGTGAGGATCTTGGCCTGGAGTTCCTGCTCGCGTTCGTCGAGCAGCGCGACCGACAACCCGGCCCGGTCGCCGAAGCGGCGGAACACCGTGCCCTTGCCGACGCCGGCCTCGGCGGCGATCGCGTCCAGCGAGACGTTCCGGACGCCGTGCTCGGCGAACAGCCGCTCAGCCGCCTCCAGCACCCGCAGCCGGTTCCTGCGCGCGTCCGCCCGTTCGGGACGCGCTTGTCCCACGACCGGTAGATCGCGTTGCGAAGCGGACCGTGGTCCGATATGGTCGTTCATAAGACGGACTGTAGTCCGCTAACGACTTCGGAGGAAGCATGAGCAACAACCCCGCCCGGATCGCGATCGCGTTCCACTCCGGGTACGGCCACACCGCCAGGCAGGCCGAGGCGGTGGCAGCCGGCGCGGCGAGCGTCCCCGGGGCGGTCGCCGACCTGGTCCCGCTCGACGAGCTGACCGAGGACGTCTGGGCGCGGCTCGCCGCCGCGGACGCGATCGTCTTCGGCGCCCCGACGTACATGGGCAGCCCGAGCTGGGTGTTCAAGAGGTTCGCCGAGGAGAGTGTGCGGGCCTGGGCCGACAACCTGGCCTGGCGGGACAAGATCGCCGCCGGGTTCACCAACTCGAAGGCGATGTCCGGCGACAAGCTGAACAGCCTGGTCGACCTGGCCGTGTTCGCCGCGCAGCACGGGATGATCTGGGTCGGCCTGGACATCTACCCCGGCTGGGCGGAGAGCACCGCGAGCATCGAGGACCTCAACCGGCTCGGCAGCTGGCTCGGCGCGATGGCGCAGTCCGACGCCGACCTGTCCGCGGAGAAGGCTCCGCCGGCCACGGACCTGCGGACCGCGGAGGCCCTCGGCGTGCGCGTCGCGGTGGTGACGCTGCGGCACCTGCGCGGAGCTCTGGCGGCCTGATGGCGTGGCTGGTGCTGCTCGCCGCGGCCGCGTTCGAGATCGCGTTCGCACTCAGCCTCAAACCGAGCGAAGGCTTCAGCCGGCTCTGGCCGACCGTCGGCGTACTGGTCTTCGGCGTCATCTCGGTCGTCCTGCTGGCCAAGACCCTGGACCGCCTTCCGGTCGGTACGGCGTACGCGGTGTGGACCGGTCTGGGGTCGATCGGCGTGGTCGGCCTGGGCATCCTGCTGTTCGGCGAGCCGGTCACCCCGGCCCGCCTGGCCTGCATCACCCTGATCGTCACCGGGGTCGTCGGACTCCGGC